>DHGK01000188.1 GCA_002402755.1 Planctomycetes bacterium UBA4800 | reverse complement strand
AGGTCGGGCATGAGGCCGACCGGGCAGACATCCTCGCACCACCCGCAGTTGATGCAGGGCCTGAGCTCGCCGTGGAGGTTCGTGTCGTTGCGAAGCGGCAGCTTGAGAAACGCGGCGAGAAACGTCCTGCCGTGCGAGTCCTGCCGCGGCCCGGGCCGCATGAACGACAGGACGCGGCGCTCGCGGTTCTCATGGAGCACGCTCACGCATTCCATGTCGCGCGTGACGGGGTGCTCCGGCGGCACGGCCGCGCCCGTCAGGAAGTTCCCCGCAACGTACCTGACCTCGCGTCCCGGGGCCGCGTAGGGAGCGCACAGCTCGCCGAGCGGCGTGCCGACGCGGGCATCGACGATCGCGGGCCGCGCGAGCCCGCTGCCGCCGAGCGACACGCGCACGTTGATGACCGCCGCGCCCTTGACGGCCGCGTCGTACGCCGCGAGCGCCGCACGTCCGCTCACACACACGACGCCATCGGAGCCGCCGACGACCGCGCGCGCGAGGAGCGCCGGGTGCTCCCTGGGATAGACCTCGTCGACGGCGGCGATGCGCGGCGCGCCTACGCCGGCGAGCGCCTCGCCGAGGACGCGGTCCTGCCGCCCCACGGCAAGGCACAGCTCCTGCGCGCCGAGAGCCTTTGCGAGAATGCGGCCGCCCGTGACCAGGTCGTTCTCGCGGCCGGCATAGACGGCGCTCGCCCTGGGAAGGAGCGGCGCCGTGTGCACGCAGACCGCGACGAGCACGCGCGCCAGTCCCGGCGCAATCGCCCCGCCGGGGACGAGCGCCGCGACCCCGGCGTGGGTGAGCGCCTCGGCGAGCGCGTCCGGCGCGGCCGATGTCCATTCGCACCGCATGTCGGGCGCCGGGGGCGCCTCCTTGCCCGCGGAGCGCTCGATGACGACCGCCCACGGCTGCTTCTCGCGCGCTCTCACCGCAAGCTCGCGCACAACGCCGTCGATCGGCGCATGCACCGGGCTTCCCATGCGCGCGGGCGGGCTCGCGATCACCTGCCCCGCCGCGACGGCATCTCCCGCCGACACGACGGGCAGGCCGGCATTGCCCTCGCCCTGCGCGAGGGGAACCACCGCGCGGTCGGGCGGGCGATGAGACGCGACCGGACCTGCCGGAGTCCCCTCAAAGAGGCGGAACCTGTAGCCGCCCTTCAACGCCATTGTTGCGCGCTCCCTGCGCCGAGCCGCTCATTCCGCGGCGGGAACCGCCACCGGCCGCGTGCGTCTTGACGATACCACCCGCCGCGGCGCAGGGCAAGGCGAGCGCGCTCACTTCGGCATGCCGGCCGCGCGACGAGCGAATTCGATCCCGTCATCGAGCGTCGCGAACGCACCGTCGAGCTGCGCCTCGTAGCACGCCGCCAGGAGCGCGCCGAGGGCGGGCCCCGGCGCGAAGCCGAGCGCGAGCAGGTGGCGGCCCATGACGAGAGGCTTGGGCGCCGCGTCCTTGACCGCGAGCGCCTCCGCGCGCGCCAGAAGCCACGCGCCCGCCGCGAATTCCTTGCGCGGCAGCCCGGGCCGCCCCTGCATGTCGGCGTCCGCCACGCGCACGAGCCGGTCGATCCGTCCCACGGCGCGGGCGAGGCGGCGGATCGCGCCGTCGCCGGCCCCCGCCTCGTGATACTGCTGCGGCCGCAGGTGGTGCGTCACGAGCGGCACGACCGCGTCGATCAGGTCCTCCTGGTTCGTCATGCGGCCGAGAAACGCGCGCGCGGGCGCCTCTCCCGCCCCCTCGTGGCCGAGCGAGCGGATGCGCCCGTCCTCGAACGCCGTCGTCGCCGGCTTCCCGAAATCGTGGCACAGGACGGCGAGGCCGACGATCAGGTCCTCGCGGGCGTCGCCCGTGCGGCCGCGCGCGAACGCGTCCATGCAGTGGAGAGTATGCACCCACACATCGCCCTCCGGATGCCAGTCGGGCTCCTGCGCGCACCCGACGAGGGCTTCGAGCTCGGGGTAGTGCCGGATCCACGCGCAGTCCCGCAGGAAGGCGAGCCCGCGCGAGATCGCGACGCCCTGGAGGATCAGCTTCTTCCACTCGTCGAACACGCGTTCCCGCGCGAGCCCCTCGGGCTCGATCGCGCGGCAGAGCTTGACGGTCTCGGGCGCGACGGCGCACTCGAAGCGCGCCGCGAACTGCATGCCGCGCAGGACCCTGAGCGGATCCTCGGCGAAATGGTCCGAGGTGTGGCGCAGAATTCGCGCCTCCAGGTCCCGCGCGCCGCGGAAGGGGTCGATGAGCTCGCTCGCCAGCGGATCGACCGCCATCGCGTTGATGGTGAAGTCGCGCCGCGCGGCGGCCTCGGCGTACGAGAGTCCCGGATCGGACCGGATCTCGAAGCCCCGGTGGCCGAGGCCGGCCTTCGACTCGCGCCGCGGGAGCGACACGTCGACGGGCATGCCGTGAAGCTTGATGACGCCGAACGCCGCGCCTACCAGGTCGATGCGGAAGCGCGCGCCCAGGACTTGCGTGAGGCGCTCCGGCGCCACGCCGTAGACCTCGATGTCGATATCCTCGGCCGGGCGGCCGAGCATCGCATCCCTGACGCAGCCGCCGACGAGCAGCGCCCGCCCGCCCGGCTCGGCGCGCACGAGCTCGCACACGGCGCGCACCGCCTCGCGTACCCTGGGATCGGGAATCTCGACATCCATGCGGAAAGAATTGTAACACCGGGGCGGCGCCGCCTGAAGGCGGCGGCGGCACGGCGCCGGCGGCAATGTTCCCAAGTCGCCGCGGCGATGGTATCGTGAAGGGTCGCGGCGTGTCGCCGCGGAAGCAACACGGCACGGCGAAGGAGGTCGTATGCGGCACGGCATGGTCGTCGGTCTGGCAATCGTTTCGGCGGCGTTCTTGTGCGCGAGCGTCGCGTTCTTCGCGGCATCGGCGCCCCCGCGCGGCCACGCGGCGGATGACGCCAAGGCTCCCAAGGACAGCTTCGACAAGAACGTCATCGACATCGGGGTCATCGTGAGCAACCTGGAGAAGGCCGCGGCGTTCTACAAGAACGCGCTCGACTTCACGGAGCTTGATGGCTTCGCCGTGCCGGCTTCGATGAGCAAGGAAACCGGGCTCACCGACGGCCAGGCCTTCAAGGTGCGCGTCTTCACCGCCGCCGACAAGAACAAGGCGACCAAGATCAAGCTCATGGAATTCCCCAAGGCGCCGCCCGCGAAGGTCGACACGACTTACATCAGCTCCAGCCTCGGGTTCCGCTACATCACGATCTTCATCAACGACACGACCGCCTCCCTCGCGCGCGCCAAGAAGGCCGGCGCGACGGTGATCAAGGAAGCGTACCCGCTCGCCGGAGGCGAGGACTACCTGTCGCTCGTGCGCGACCCGGACGGCAACATCATCGAGCTGATCGGCCCGAAACTGTAACTGCGGGCTCCGCCCGCAGCTCGGCCGCCGCGCGCGGCTCCCCGTCCGCGGTCGTTCACAGGTACTCCTCGGGGAACCGGTACGGGCTTCGATACTCGGGCTTCGCCAGGCGTACGGCCTCCTCGTCGCCCACGATCTTCGCGGCCGCGGGATCGAACCTGATCGCACGGCCGAGCCGCAGCGCAAGGTTCCCGAGGACGAGCGGCACATCGACCTTCGTGTGGTACGCGACGCAGCAGCTCGGCTCCTTGCGCGACTTGATGCAGTCGATCCACTCGTGTTCGTGGCCGGGCGACGGCGGAATGCGCGACTCGGGGGCCTGCACGCCCTCCATGGCCTTGCCCTCGGGCACGATCTTGTGCATGCCGTAGTTGCAGTACAGCGTGCCGTTCAGGCCGTGGAAGTAGATGCCCAGGCGCCGCTGCGGCACCGGCTCGCCGTGCAGGTCGAAGCCGTAGCTGTTCACCAGCGACATCATCCACGTCATGGTCAGCCCCGGGTACTGCCACAGGATCTCCTGGACGTCGGGCGCATCGCCGTCGTCGTCGATGGTGAACCTCCCGCCCGTGCTCGCAATGTACGTCGGGTAGCCCAGGTCGAGGGCCCACACGGGCAGGTCCAGAATGTGCGGCGCCATGCCGGGCGTCCAACCGCCGCTGTAGTCCATGAACGAGCAGTGCTCGTACGAGCCCGTCGCGAGAATCCGGTTGTAGGACCGCTTCGGCGCGGGCCCGAGCCACGCCTCCCAGTCGAGCCCCTCGGGGGGGGTCGTGTTCGGATCCTTGCCGAGGCCGTTGCGTCCCTGGTTCATCACGTTGAACGTCCTGACGACGCTGATCTTCCCCAGGTTGCCCGAGCGCACCAGCTCAACCACGCGGCGGTAGTTCTCGCCGGCGTGGATCTGGGTGCCGATCTGCGAGACCCTCTTGTGCTTCGCCACCGCGTTCCTGACGGCGAGGCTCTCGGCCAGATGCAGCGTCATCGGCTTCTGGAGATAGATGTCCTTCTTCGCTTCGCAGGCATGGACCGCCTGCAGGGTATGCCAGTGGGGCGGCGTCGCGATGATGACGCCGTCCAGGTCCTCCATGTCGAGCAGCGCGCGATAGTCCGCGTAGGCCTTCGCCGTCGCCTTGTACTCGGCCTGCGTCGAGTCGAGCCGCTGCGTGTTGACGTCGCAGACCGCGGCGGCGACGACATCGGGGTGCCGCGCGCAGTTCTTGAGGTTCTCGCGGCCCATGCCGCCGCACCCGATCAGACCCACCGCCACCCTGTCGCTCGGCGCCGCGGCGCCGTCCGCCCCGAGCGCCGCCGCGGGTATGAAGCTCGGCGCGGCGATCGCGCCCGCCGCCGCCCCGCGCAGAAACGAACGCCTCGACACCTGCATGCGATTCGCCATTGTGCCCACCTCATCAATTGCCGGTTTACGAGCCATGCGCTCATCGTAAACGCGCCGCGGCCGCGCGCCAAGGGGCCGGCCGCGCATGGTACAATGCCGGAGCCAGACCGCCGCGAAAGGACTTGCACATGGATTGCGCACTGCGCCTCGCCGGATCGTCCGTGCTGTTCGTGGCCTGCGCGGCGCTCCCGCTGCGCGCGGCCGACCTCGTCGCCGAGCTCGACGCGCGGAGCGTCGAGCGCCACGCGAAGATCGAGATCACGTTCGCGCCGCCGGCCTCGTATGCGCGCCCGTACGACGCGGCCGAGGTGCGCGCGTGGGCCGAGATCGCCGCGCCGGACGGCGCCGCACTGAAGGCGCCGGCCTTCTGGTTCCAGCCGTGCGAGGAGAAGCTCCTCGAGGCCGGCGGCAGGAGCGCCGACTGGATCTACCCCTCGGGCCCCTGCGTCTGGAAGGTCAGGTTCGCGCCGTCCGCGGTCGGAGAGTACTCCGGCGCCGTCGTCATCGAGGACCGCGGCGGCATCCATCGCTCGGCGCCGTTCCGGTTCGAGTGCACACCATCGGCGCGCCCGGGATTCCTGCGCGCCGCGCGGAAGGACGGCCGTTACCTGGAACGTACGAGCGGCGAGGCGTTCTTCGCGATCGGCCAGAACGTCGCCTTCCTGGGATACTCCCAGTACGTGAACGGCACCGCGAAGCTGGACGAGGTCTTCGCCGCCATCGCGGCCGCGGGCGGGAACTTCGTGCGCATCTGGGCGTGCTGCGAGGACTGGGCCATGGCGATCGAGGCGCGCAAGAGCCCGTGGGGCCGCTCGTGGTCGTGGAAACCGCCCTTCGTCCCCATGCCGGACGAAGGCGGGCCGGCCGGCGGGAAGTGCATCGCGCTCGGCTCGGCGCCGGGCGACTCCGTGACCGCATCGCCGCCGCGCCCGCTCGCGGTGAAGCCCGGGACCGCATACACCCTCTCGGGACGGCTCTTCTCGACGCGCCCGGCCTCGATCGCCATCGAAGTCGACGGCGCCGCGCCCGCCGAGCCGGTCGCGTGCGGCGGACGGAGCGCCTGGGAGCCTTTCACGCGGCGCGTGGAAACCGCCGGCGGGCGGTGGTGGCTCAACCGCCTCGCGTTCCACGTGCGCGACGCCGGCGGCGCCGTCCTTCTCGACGGTCTCTCGCTACGGGAGGCGGCCGGCGGACCCGAGCTTCTCCCGCAGGCCGATGCCGGCGCACCCATCGAGGGCTCGTACGACCAGATCGATGCGCGCTTCCTCGATCGCGTGGTCGCCGCCGCCGAGGCGCGCGGCATCGCGCTCCAGGTCGCGTTCGTGGCGCGCGACCTCTACATGGCGCGCCTGTCGAAGGAGAACAGCCCCGAGTACGCCGGCGCCATCGCCGCGATCAAGAACCTGGCGCGGTACTTCGTCGCGCGCTGGGGATACTCAACGAGCATCGCGGCCTGGGAGTACTGGAACGAGATGGATCCGGGGAAGCCGCTCGACCGCTTCTACCGCGAGCTCAGGGCGCATTTCGAGGGCATCGACCCTTACCGCCACCTCATCGCGACGAGCGCGTGGGCCCCGTGCCCGCGCGATTGGGCCCACCCGGCGCTCGACACCGCCGACATGCACTTCTACCTGCGGCCCGCGCTCGGCGATGCGTTCAAGGACGCGGCGGCGGCGGTCGCCGAGAGGGCCGCGTTCCTGCGCAGCCGCACGCCCGACAAGCCCGCGTTCCTGGGCGAGTTCGGCCTTGCGGGCGACAAGTGGGAGCTCAGCAACTACATGCGAAAGGACGAGGACTACCTCCACGGCCACGACGCGCTCTGGGCCGCGACCATGGCGGGCCTCGCGGGCGCGAGCATGAGCTGGTGGTGGGAGGATTTCGACCGCATGCGTCTCTACCGCCACTACGCGCCGCTCGCGGCCTTCGTCGCGGACATCCCCTTCCCGTCGTCGGGCTTCACGCCCGTCGCGTGGCGCGAGCGCGACCCCGTGCTCCACGCCATGGCGCTCCGCGGCGAGCGCCTCACGTGCCTCTGGATGAGCGATCCCGCGGCGTCGTGGTGGAACGTCGCCGTCGAAGGCCGCACCGCCCCGGAGATCGTGAACGCCGCCGTCGCGGTCCCCGACCTGCCCGAAGGGACATACCGCATCGAATGGTGGGACACCTACGCGGGAAAGCCCATCCGCGCGGAGACGCGCGCCATCGCCAAGGGCGAGCGCGTGCAGGCGCCGCCCTTCCGGCGCGACATCGCGTGCACGCTCGTGCCAGAGCGCGCGGCGCATCGATGAATGCCGCCGGCGAGAAGCGCGAGGCCCCGCACGCCGCCATCGGTCTGATCCCGCTCTTGACTGCGCCCGGCGTATCGCCCATAATGAACGCAATACCATCATAGGGTGCAGCCCAGCAGCAGGCTGTTCCTGCATGCGTGCCCTTTGAGGGCGCAGGCGACGCGAGGGTGCGCAACCACATTCAAGGTCACGGGAGGGAACATGAGAACACCAGCTTCGTTGTGGATTGTCGCCATCGCGGCGGCTCTCGGCGGCCCGGCACGTGCCGATTCGGTCAGCGCCAAGATCGAGGTCTCCAGGGAATCGTTCGCGACGATCGACCAATGCGAGCAGCTCAAGCTGCTCCTGCCGAAGTACCGCGACTGGATCAACAGCTACATTGTCGAGCTCAAGCTGGGGATGACGCATTCCTACCAGGTCCTCATCCGGCTCGACCAGGAAGAGGATCCCATTCGCTCGGCGTATGTCGTCAAGCCCAATGCCGAGATCGTTCCCCTGGTCAAGAGCAGGCCCGGCCGTTTCGAGTTCGGCAATGATGGCCCGGGGGTTTTCTACGCCTCCGTTGACGATCTGGCGGCACACTGGCCGAGCGGCGCCTACGACCTGCACGTGACCTTTGCCGACGGCCGCACCGAGACCCTGACGACGGTCGTCCCCGACTACGACGCCACCCCCATCCCCGATCCGGTCGGCGGAACGCTCTCGGCGAATGCGGCCGGCCAGCTCGTGCTGGACTGGAATACCGTCGAGGGCGCCGGCGAATTCCAGGTGTGGTGTACTGAGCTGAAGAAGATGCGGGACGTCTTCGACAGCGACGACCTGTACTACAGCCATCCCAGCTCTCACACCACTCTCATCGCGGGCGCCTATGCGGGCAAAGGCGACTACCTCATCGGCGTGCATGCGGAAACGGATGTGACTTCGGGTGAGTTCGGCGTCGAATTCAAATCGCAGGCCAACTGGTTCTCGTTCAGGAAGCCGCTGCCGGACTATCAGGACATGGCGGTGAAATGCACCGTGTCCGCCAACAAGGACAACATCGGTTCGATGACCTTCAGCGGCCAGTTGACCGCCATCGAGGCCGATTTCCTCCTCGCCGGCAGCGTGCGAATGAAGATTTCCTGCGCCACGCCTCTCGATTCCATCGGCCTGGAGTTCCCCGTCGACGAGAAGACCCTGAAGAAGGGAGTGTTCAGCAGCACCGTCAAGAACCTCGCCGCCAGGACCACGTCCTCCTTCCGCTACGACACCAGGACGCACGCCTTCGTGTGCACCCTCAAGGGGTTCGACCTGACCGGCCTGTCCTGCCCCATCACGGTGGATATCGACATCGGCGATTACTACGACGCCGCCATCGAGCTGGACGAAGACGTCGTCAACGGCAAGAAGACCTGTCCTCCGCAGCTCATTCGGGGACTGGCCGACAGCCTGGTGATCGCGAAATCCCTGTTCAAGCCCGGCAAGCTGGTCGGCATGGATACATTCTCGGCCAGCGGGGTGTTCACCCTCGGCGGAGAGCCTGTCGAAGGGCTGCCGCTCGTCATCACGCTCGGAACCCAGACCTTCACCGTCGGCAGCGATTTGTTCATCCAGAAGAAGCCGGGGGTCTATGCGTGTCTCAACGCCGGCGCCGCCGAGGGCAACGGCGTCGTCAGCGCCACGCTCGACGTCAACAAGTGCTCCTTCACGGTCGCGATCAAGAACGCGTCGATCGAAGCCGAAGGCATGACCGCGTTCGGCCTGACCGCGCTGGGGTACGCGCTGAGCGGTTTTGCAGAGGTCGATCTGGGCGCCATGTACGCCTTCTGGGACCTGACCCTGTACGACCAGCCTGGCGAGGAGTGGTTCTACAACACCCGTTACGGCACAACGGAAGTGACCGTGTACGACAGCGGCGGCGACTCATTCCAGGTCTATGAAAACGAATACGATGCCGAGGCCTCGTTGTACTACGAGAAAGAAGCGGATGGCGCGGCGAGCTTCCAGCGGCTGGTGATCGACAGCGACGATCTGGGCGGCGAGATCTCGCTGAATCTCGGCGTGACAATGTGGCCGTCCCAGTTGCGTCCGGGACAGATGTGGCTGGCCGCGTCGTCCATGGACGGGGAGATGCGCGCGTTCGGGGAGACCATCGACATCACCAACGGCACGGCCTCGTCCAAGACCATCGTCGGTCCGAAGATGACGCGCGTCAAGGTCCCCGCCGGCACGTACGACACCGTGAAGTTCGACGAAACCTGGACAATGAGCGGCGCGATGGAGTACGACAACGAAGTGGTCGGGAAGATAACCCTTACCATTACCCAGTCCAATTACGCCGCGCCGGGCGTCGGCGTCGTCAAACGAGTACGCCGATTCGTGATGCGAGCAACCGTGTACGGCAAAGGCTCATTCAGCGACGGTGCCGCGGACACCTATGTGCTCAGCCAGTGAGAAGAAGCCCGCGGTGAAACGCCTCGGCACGGCGCTTCTCGTCGCGGCCGTCGCGCTGGCGGCGGCCGCGACGGGCTTCATCGCCGGACGGAGCAGCGGCGCGGCACGGGAAGAAGAACCCGCGGAGCGGCGTTCGATGCCGGACACGCGAGCAACGCCGCCGCGCGATGAGGGCGTTCACGACGCCGCAGGCGGATCGATCGCCGCCGCCCCGGACGAGGACGCCGCGGCCGCCATCGCCCGCCTGCAGGACGAGAACGCACGCCTCCGCGCCGAGCTGGACAGCGTCAGGGCCCTGCCCGGCGAGCCGGTCGCGGGCCCCCCGGCCGCCTCGACGGCTCCGGCCGTGCAGTTCCAGAGCGCCCGGCTGCGCGCAGCCTATCAGGAAGTGGCGGCCTCGACGAGCAAGGTGCGCACGCTCGCCATCCTCAGATCGCTTTCCGAGTACGCCGCGGAGCAGGATCTCGAGCTCGTCCCCATCCTCAGGGAGGCGATGCGCCGGGGCGATGCGGATGTCTGCCGGATGGCGATGCAGATGCTCTCGCCCTACGAGAGCGCCGAGATCCTGCCGGCGCTGGAGCAGGCGCTCGCCATACCCGACCAGCAGACGCGGCTCATGGCGTTGACGCCGGCCGGCGCCATCAAGGACCCGCAGGTCGCCAATCTGCTGGAGCAGGCGATGAACTGCGCGGACGAGGATGTCCGCGCCCGCGCGCTGGAGATCGCCCGCGAGCAGCCGCCCGAGCTTCAGATTCTCTCGCTGGCGAAGGGACTGTCTTCGTCCTACTCCGATGCCCGCGCCGAGTCGCTGTCGGACCTGCTCCTCCGCGGCGACAAGGCCGCCGTCGGCACGGTGCTCTCCGGCCTGCAGAGCAGCGACGCCGAGTTTCGCCGGGAGGTCAACGAAACCCTCCTGTTTCTCATCGACCGCGAATTCGAATCCTACGAGCAGGCCGTCGAATGGTGGAGCTCGAATCAGAGCCGCTACGACGACGATCTCGTCGAGAAGTAGGCGCGCGAGAGACACCCTTCGCGCCCGTGTGCCGCCGCCCGTGGTCGTTCCCATCGGTCCGTGAGCGCTTTGTGCTCCGAGGACGCCGTCGCACCGCGAAGAATCGACATCATCACCGGAGCCTCCGGCCTCCGGTTTCAAGAGACGTTCGAACGTGCGATGGTTCTGGACGTCGAAGGGCCCGAGGTGCGTGTCCCCTCGATCGCCGATCTCATCCGCAACCAGCGCGCTTCGGGAAGGACCAAGAACCTGGCCGACGCCGAGGCGCCGGAGCGGGAGCCCGCCCGCCGCCGACAGCGCTTCCCGCCGATGACGGGAATGCCGGGGTCGCGCCCGCGGAGCACGCATGCACTGCGGCCGACAGGTAGTCGCGAGCGGCCGACGAGTCGATAGTTGCGATCCAATCGGCGAGAGATTACACTGTCTCTCGGTGCGCATCAAGGAACCGGAATTGCCTGCGGAGTTGACTTTCGAGGCGCTTGAAGCCTACAGAGCCGCGCTGCGCGAATATGATCGCCGGCGCATCGAAGCCGGGGAAGCCACTCCCGCACAGGTTCAGGACGAGAATTCCGTGATACCCTGGCCGTGCCGGGCCAGAGTCCTCCGTTTTCCGGAGGCGGAGCATGAGCGGGAATGACCGAGACTGACCCCGCGTACCGGGTTTCGGATTTCGCCGAGCTTCTCTGCCGCGAGCCCCGGCCGTTGCTGGTTGCCGGCCAGGCCGTGAATCTCTGGGCCATGGTGTATGCGCGGACTTCGGAAGCGCTGGTTCGCATGCAGCCCTTTGTGAGCAGAGACTGCGATTTGCTCGGCGACACGGAAACGGTGCGCCGGCTGGCGTCGGCGAGCGGATGGCAACCCACGTACAGTCCGCGCGGCGCACCGTCGCCCGTGGTCGGCGTCTTGAACGGGTATGATGCACACGGGCGGACGTTGACCGTCGAAGTTCTCTCTTCGATTCGAGGTCTTTCGGCGGAGGATCTTCAATCGAACGCGGTTGTGGAACTGGACGGGCGACGCTATTGCACGCTCACGCCGGTCGTGCTCCTGAAGGCGAAGCTCGCCAATGTCATCGATTTTCCGCAGGATCGGGCAGGCGCGCGACGGAACGACCTCGTGCACGTGAAGATCCTCGTCCCCTGCGTCGCAGGCTATCTGACGGATGCGCATCAGCACGGCATCGATGGGATTCTGACCGAACGGGGAGTGACGAATCTCCTTGAACGGACTCTCGATGTCGTCGCGAGCGACAATGCCCGACGCGTGAGCGCTCGTTACGGACTCGGTTTCCTGGAGTGCTTTCCGTCGCTTCTCGATACGAGTCCTCTCGCGAAGGTCCGCAGTTTCGTTGCGCACCGCCTCACCCGCCTCCGAGGCGAGGGACGCACGTAGGCCAAACGGGGCAGCCGCTCTCCCAGGCGCGGCGGAGGCCGCCGCCTGGCGATGAACGCCCGAACCTTCGAATCGCTCCGGCGGCGCCGCCGCCGCGCGCACCGCCGCGCACAAGGCCTCGACGTGCGGCTCGAAGTACTTCGCCGCGTTCACCTGCGGCGCGCGGCGGCGGCCCAGCTCGTACGTCGCCATGCGCAGGCCGAGATGCGCGCCGGCGTACGTCCCGAGCGAACCCGGCAGGCCGCCCAGGCGCCGGAGCGGGAGCCCGCC
>DHGK01000323.1 GCA_002402755.1 Planctomycetes bacterium UBA4800 | reverse complement strand
ACGTGGCCGCTCGGCGGCAAGCGCGGCGACTGGCAGCGCCACTGGCAGTACGGCTACTTCAACGAGTGCATGACCGGGTTCGAGTACCAGGTCGCGGGGCACATGCTCTGGGAGGACATGGTCGAGCGCGGCCTTGCCATCGCGCGCGCCATTCACGACCGCTACGGCCCGGCGAAGCGCAACCCGTACAACGAGATCGAGTGTAGCGACCACTATGCGCGGGCGATGGCGAGCTACGGCGTCTTCCTGGCGGCCTGCGGGTACGAGCACCACGGACCCAAGGGCTACCTGGCCTTCGCGCCGCGGCTCTCGCCCGAGAAGTTCAGCGCGGCGTTCACGGCCGCCGGGGGCTGGGGCCTCTTCCGGCAGGAGCGGACGGGCGCGACGCAGCGCGAGACGATCGAGGTGCGTTGGGGCTCGCTCACGCTGCGCAGCTTCGCGTTCGAGGCGCCGGACACGGTCGCCGCGGAGAAGGTGCGCGCGGCGCTCGACGGACGGCCGATCGAGTGCCGCGCGGCGCGCGACGGCGCGCGCGTGCTCGTCACGTTCGCGCAGCCCGTTGCGCTCCGGGCGCCCGCGACGCTCGTGATCGGCACGGAGTGATGCCGGCGGCGGGCACGACCGGCGCCGCCGAACACGACGGAGTCGCGGCGATAGCCATCCCCGGTGTCATTTGACAACACAGCATGGTGGCATTACACTTATCCGTATGGTGAGAACGCAGATCCAGTTGCCACAGGAGCTGTTGCGGCGCCTGAAGAAGCTGGCCCGAAGAGATGGGGTCTCTCTGGCGGAGATGGTCCGCCGTTGCGTGACCCGCTTTCTCGAGACGGAGCAGACATCGCGAGCGCAGATCTACGCTCGGGCGGCCGGGCTCGTCGGGGCCTTCAAGGATCGGGAAGGCGCAACCGATGTATCGCTCCATCATGACCGCTACCTCGACGAGGCGGTCCGTTGAGCAAGGTCTTCGCCGACACATCGGCGCTGTATGCGCTCCTCGCGAGCGGCGACGGTCAGCACGAGAACGCACGGCGAGCGTTCGAGCGGCTGGCGGCGGAAGAAGCCGCGCTCGTGACCAGCTCGTACGTCCTCGTTGAAACCTATGCCCTGGTCGATCGGCGCCTGGGAAGGGAAGCCTCGCGCAGGTTCCGCGAGGAATTCGCCCCGCTCCTCGAGATCATCTGGGTCGGCCGCGACATTCACGAGGAGGCCCTGGATCTGTTCCTCGGCGGTTCCCGCGCCGCCAGCCTCGTCGATGTGGTTTCCTTCGCCTGCATGCACGAGCTGAGAATCGACAGCGTCTGGACGCTGGACCGGCATTTCGCCGGCGAGGGTTTCGAGATCGTGGCGTAGCGGGGCGGGCTGCGCCGCGCGTGCGGCCGGCGCTACGGGGCCTGCTCGTACTCGATGATCTGCATGTCGAGGTCGCATTCGACGGCCTCGATGCCGTTCGCGTAGGCCGTGCCCGCGGCGTACGAATCCGGCGCGGCCTTGCGATACGGGTTGAATCCGGGGCGGTCGTCGCTCACCTGGCCCTTGATGTTCGTGTAGCCGTGGAGCGTACCGCGGTGCTCGAGGCTCTGGAACTCGATCGCGTAGCGCTCGCCAGGCACAAGCGGCACCTCGCCCGGCGCGTACGCGGCCCCGAACATGCCCCAGGACGCGTCGCCCGTCCAGTTGCCGTTGCCCGAGGCGATCTTCTCCAGGCCGACGACCGGGCCGTGCGGGCCGCCGCGCCTGACGCGCACGCACGCGCGCTGCCGGCCCAGGGGCGGCTGCGCGCCCGAGACCGCGGCGTAGAGGATCACGCCGGCGAGGCTCCGGCCCTGCGCGATGTACGTCTGCGCCCACGTGCGGCGGAATCCCGCGAACTCCTGGAACTCGGTCTGGACGCGCTTGTTGTACGGAATCCTGAGGCCGTCGCCGTCAGTCGCGACCGCGAGCCACAGGTCGCGTCCCGTTGCACCCGTCACGCCCGACGGCCCGAGCCGGTAGCACTCGCACGCCGTGTCCGCATCCTCGCGCCAGAAGGCCTGGAAGACGCCGCCCGGAGTCTCGGCGGCGATGCAGACCGCGTACTTCCTTCCCGGGACGAGCGGCACCTCGCCCGAGTTCCAGCCCGCGGCCCAGAGATAGTTCTTCGGGCCCCCGCAATCGACGCCGGGAACGGGCATCGCCGGCCCGACCTGCGGCCAGGCGTCGGGCGCGCCCGGCGCCTCTTCGTGTACGGACACGCACAGCGTCTGCGCACCGGGGCCGGGTCCGTCGATGCCATCATGGACGAGCCGGAACCCGACCTGCGTGACGCTCGTGCCGCGGGCGACGAACGTCTGGAAGTAATGCGTCGCGGGTTTCGGGTCCCAGGCGGATTCTGCGAAGTTGAAGAAGTCGAACGCGGGCCGCACGGCGAGGCTCAGCGTCTCGCCCGGCGCGCAGGCGACGTCCGTGCGAACGATGGGGCGCATGCAGCGGCCCGGCGTCGAGAAGAGCAGTGTCCGGGTGCCGGGAGCGCCGGCGATGCGGTACCACCCCACGGGCTCCGTCTCCCACGTGCGGAACGAGCTTCCCTCGCCGCCCGCTCCCGACAAGTTGGCGAAGCAAGCGATGGCCGTGAAGGGCATCATGTCCTGCCCGCCGGCGACGCGCGGGTGCAGAATGCGGCCGCTGATCTCGACCTGCGGGAAGGCGAGCGCGGTCGCGAGCAGGTTGCAGAGCATGACAGGTGTGCGCATGTGGCCATCTCCATTGTCTTTGCATGCCGATCACGGCATCATAAGAGCGAGGCTCCATCCACGACAAGGAGGCGGCCATGGTTCGCATCGGACTCGCGTTGCTCGCAGCGGTCGCCTCGCCGGCCTGCGCCGGCGAGGCGCTTTCCCTGCATCCCCGGAATCCGCACTATCTCCAGTTCCGGGGGAAGCCGGCGATCCTCATCACATCGGGCGAGCACTACGGCGCCGTGCTCAACCTCGACTTCGACTACGTGCCGTACCTCGATGAGCTCAAGGACAAGGGGCTCAACCTGACGCGGACGTTCTCGGGCGTGTACTGCGAGTCGGCCGCGTCGTTCAACATCAAGGGAAATCCCCTCGCGCCCGCCGCGCACAAGTACGCCTGCCCGTGGGCGCGGAGCGCGACGCCGGGCTACGCCAACGGCGGCGCCAGGTTCGACCTGACGAAGTGGGACGACGCCTACTTCGCGCGGCTGCGCGATTTCGTGGCGCAGGCGGGCGCCCGCGGGATCGTGGTCGAGTACGTCCTCTTCTGCCCCTTCTACGAGGACGAGATGTGGCGCTTGAGCCCCATGAACGCCGCCAACAACGTGAACGGCATCGGGACCATGCCGCGGACCGAGGTCTACACGCTCAAGGACGCGCGCATGCAGGCCGTCCACGATGCCTTCGTCCGCAAGGCCGTCGCGGCGCTCAACGAGTTCGACAACCTGTACTACGAGATCTGCAACGAGCCGTACTTCGGCGGCGTGACGATGGCGTGGCAGCGGCACATCGCCGACACGATCGTCGATGCGGAGAAGGGGCTGCCGCTCCGGCACCTGATCGCGCAGAACATTGCCAACGACAAGGCCAAGGTCGCCGACCCGCACCCGGCGGTCTCGATCTTCAACTTCCACTACGCGCGGCCGCCCGAGGCCGTCGCCATGAACTGGGGCCTCGGCAAGGTCATCGCGGATGACGAGACCGGGTTCAAGGGCAGCGCCGATGCGACCTACCGGACGGAGGGCTGGGACTTCATCATCGCGGGCGGCGCGATCTACAGCAACCTGGACTACTCGTTCACGCCCGACCACGAGCGCGGCACGGCGAAGGCCCAGGCGCCCGGCGGCGGGAGCGCGGAGCTCAGGCGGCAGCTCCGGATTCTGAAGGACTTCGTGCACGGCTTCGACTTCCTCGCCATGCAGCCGCACAACGAGATCGTGAAGGGCGGGGTGCCCGCGAAGGCGACGGCGCGCGTCCTGGCCGAGCCGGGCCGCGCCTACGCGATCTACCTGAACGGCGGCGCCAAGGCCGAGCTCGCGATCGAGCTGCCCGCGGGCGCGTACAAGGCGCAGTGGGTCGACACGAAGACCGGCGCCGTCGCCGCCGAGGAGGCGTTCACGCACGGGGGCGGCGTCCGGACGCTCGCCTCGCCGGCGTACAAGGACGATATCGCGCTGCGCATCACGCGCTGACAGACGTGCGGCCGTCCGGCGGGGCGTCGGGTCCGAAGCTCATGGTCCCGAGGGCGCCGGTGCGGGCGGCCGGCGCGGGCCGAGCGCGCGCACGATCTTCTCCAGGAGCGCCTCGCCCCGGCCGGGAGCGACCATCTCCACGCGGAACTCGTTCCAGAGATCCTTGCACAGGGGGTGGCGGCCGTGCCGCTGGAAGGTGACGAGCAGCGGCTTGGTGCCGCGCAGGAGCAGGAGGAACTCCTTGACGAAGGCGGGGCAGGCAATCTGCATGGCGGCGACCTCGTCGATGACGACGAGATCGCACGAGGCGCGCGCCTCGCGCAGCGCGGGCACGGCGATCGACTCGAAGGACGCGACATCGACGCCGTACCTGCCGACCTGCACGTTCGACGGCGCGTTGACGCGCGCCATGACGCCCGAGCGGCCCGACGCGATGTCGACCACGGTGAAGCCCGTGCGCTCGCGCCCCTCGCGAAGCTCGCTCGTGTAGATGCCGCCGATGCGAAGCTCGTGTCCCAGCACCTCGACGACGCGCCGGATGAGCGTCGTCTTGCCGCTGCCGGGGTCGCCGGTGATTGCGATGCGCGTGGGAACTCGCACCTTCCTCTCCTGACCGGCAAGGCCGCGGCCCTGCCTCGGCAATGCCTGGGAACGAAGGATACCGGAGACGCGGTCGGGTCGCAACCGGCCAGCGGGCCGGCGTCGGTCACGGCTTCGCCCGCGCCGCGGCGATCAGCAGATCGACGACCGCCTGGACGGGAAGAGGCGCGTGCTCTCCCGCCGGGGCGGGCGTGAGGCCGGCAGGGCCGCGCCGGATCTTGCCGAAGGGCGTCGAGCCCGGGCGGCGCTCCGCCGCGAGGGCGGGCAGCGCCGCGGCGCCCATGCGCGCGAGGCGCGAGAAAGCGCGCGCCGCGCTCTGATAGTCGGCGCCTGCAAGCTGCGCGATCAGGGCGGCGGCTTCGCCATGGTCCGCCGCCTGTGCGGCCGGCGCCGCGGAAGGTTGCGGCGGGAGAGACTGCGGCGGACGGCGCGGAGGAGGCGGCGCCTGGCGGGCCGGAGGCTGACGCGGCGCAGGGTGCTGAACGGGCGGAGGGGGCCGGCGTGGCGGAGGGGCCGGCGGCTTGATGTCCTTTGGAATTGCGGCGGCCTTGTGCGGGGCGCCGGCGGCGCGATCCGCGGCAACGCCATCCCGGGCGCCCGCGGGCGCGCCCAGCTTTCGAAGCTGCCGGTAGACGCCCGCGACCAGCGCGCCGAGAAGCGCGAGGCAGAGAAGCGCTCCCGCGACGAAGTACCAGAGCGCTTTGCCGGGTCCTGCGCCGGCGACGGGCGCGCGCTGCGCGGGTTCCTCCGGCGCGGCCGTCCGGTGCGGCGGCGGTTCGCGCTCCCGCGCGACCATGGCCACGTCCGTCTCCCGGGACGTATCAGGGACGGACGGCGCGATGGGAGCCGCGGCCGGCGCGGGCGGCGGCGTCCTGCGCGCCGGCTGCTCTTCCTCGGCCGCCGGCGCCGTCGTCTCCTCTGCATCGACGTTGAGCAGGGCCTCGCCGTCGGCAAACGCCGGGTGCGGCGCCTCGACATCGACCCGCGGCGTTTCCACGGGCGGCGGCGTCTGCGCGGCGACGGCAGGGGGCTCCTTGCGCCCGGACGCGAGCGCGAGCTCGATCGGAGCCGGCGGGGCGGGCCGCGGCACGTACTGCGGCTCGGGGGTCTGCGGCTCGGCGGGCGCGAGCGCGACCGCGCTCTGACGCGCGGAGATCCGCACGCCCTGGCTCGCGATCGCACCGCCGCCCAAGTCCTCGGCCGCGAGCGTCATGACGCCGCCTTCCGGCCCGACGGGGAACTCTGCGGTCCAGCGCTCGGCGTCGAGGAATCGGTGCGCGCCCGGCCGGCCGTCGAGCGTGAAACGGCCGGCGAGCGTCGGCGCCTTGCCCGCGGCCTGAACGACGTCGGGCTTGCCTTGCCGCGACACGCGCCGCGCCTGCTCGACCGCGAAGCGCGGCCCCTCGGGGATCTGGCTCAGGACGAACGCGGAGCGCGCCTGCGCGAACCGGAGTATCGAGGCAGCGTCCCCGCCGCAGGCCTTCGATGTGTCGCCGAGAATCACCGGCAGGTCCTGGAGGAACGGCCCGCGCGCCATGTAGCCCAGATAGCTCAGAAACTGCCGGCGGTAGAAGGGTTCGGCCAGGAGCCGCTTGAACGACGCGAACTTGTCGGGAAAGAGCGGCGACTGCACGTTCCTGAACGTGAGATCCGAATCCCAGACCAGGAGGTGCCAGAGGCCGTCCTTCCCCGGAGTGCGGTAGACGTAAGCGTTCTTGCCGCGCCCCCGGCCCATCGTGTCCCAGTCGTCGCAGATCGTGCGCACGGCGAACGTGCGCAGCCATTGATCGGCGTTCGCCGCCTTCTCGAACTGCGGCATGAAGCCGGTCTTCGTGGCCTCCGGGTCCATGAGGGCGATCAGCCGGAGGAGCGGCCCGAAGTCCTCGATCGTGCCGGTCGCGCGCGGGGCGAAGTTCCAGCGGTACAGCTCGGGATCGGGGCCCTGCCACTTGAAATCCGCCTCGACGCGCTGCTGCTCGGCGCCGCGCCCGGGCAGCAGCTCGAAGTAATCGTCGATCTTGTGGAGGTTGCCGCGTTCCTGGCCGGGGAACCAGCGGTCGATGAATTCCCCGTCGACGCGCTCGACGTCCTCGAACACGCCCTGCTCGCGGCCCGGAATGTTGACGAACACGTAGCGCTGCCTGAGGCTCGGCACGCGCAGGTTCGCGAGCAGCCAGTGCACCGCGCGCTCGTGCTGGCGCGTGCCGTCCTGCTTCTGGCCGTCCAGCGTGTACGCGTTCCTTCCGCCGAGGCGGCGCTCCCCGAAGCGGATGCGCCAGTTGAAGCTCATGTCGCGCGTGTAGGGGCTGCCGCGCGCCCTGAACGCGACGTTGTAGAAGATCGCGGCGTTGCCGTACACGAAGGTCGCATCGGCCGGGCGGTTGGAAAGGCGCGGCCGCGCCTTCAGGGCATCCCACTGGGCCTTGGGGGCGAGCAGGTGGTACGTCGGCAACCGCTCGTGGCACGTCAGCCCGACGAGGTAGCACGCGGTGCGCGCGGGCGCATCGGCGGGATAGCGCCTTGCCGCGCCGGCCGCGCTGCGCGCCTCGATGTAGAACTCGACGAGCCCCGCGGCCTGGGCGGGGATCGCGCCCGACCAGAGGGCCGAGCCGCGGCGCGCGGGAAGTACGCAGGGAGCGAGCGGGGCCTTCTTCCACGCCGTCTCGCCGTCGCGGCGGTAGCAGATGTCGGCGCCCGCCGGGGCGTCGCGCGCATCGATCCGCACGCGAACGGCGACCGGCGTCTTGTCGTCCGGCGCGATCGGCGTCTGCGCGGGCACGCCGACGATGGGCGCGCCGCCCGAGGCCGCGATGCCGTTCGGCGCGCCGGGCGTACCGAGCTTCCTGGGCGGCGAGAGCGTGTGCGTCCTGGCGACGCCCTGGCCGATCGTGCGCGTGAGGAGCTGCACCGCGCCGCGCTGCCACTTGGCGCGGAACCTCAGGAAGTAGCGCTTGTCCGGCACGAGGCTCCTGCGGACGGTCACCGACACGTAGTTGTGGCGCGGGTCGCCGCGGCCGTCGGCGACGATCAGGTAGGCGCCCTTCCCGGCCGCAGCCGCGTCCGTCACGGCCGAGCGGTCGTGCGTGCCGAGCGCGCTCCAGCCGAAGTCGCCGCGCTCGAAGCCCTCCTTGACAAGCGCCTCGTCCTGGGAGGCAAGGACGACGTTGTCGATGAGGCATTCGCCCGCGCCGAGGAGCAGGAACTGGAACTCCGAGAGGTTCATGTCGCGGAACGCGCGGTGAATGCCTGCGTACTCGAACGTCTGCCACTGGGCGCCGGCGCGACTGTCGCTCGCGCCCCAGGCGGCGGGCAGATCGTTCTCGCCCTCCACATCGACGAGCTCGAGGCTCTCGCCGAGGCCGTCGGCCCACGCGGGCCACGGATCGCGGTCGCCGTACGTCACCTCGTCGATGCAGACGCCCTCGGGGGTCTCCAGGCGGATCGTTTCGCCGCCGTCGCTGAGCGCGCCCTGACAGGGGCCGAAGAGGATCGTGCTCTTGATGCCGTAGCGCGCGCCGAGGCGGGCCGGGTCCTTCGCGACGACGATGTATGACTTGGGGCCGATGCGAGCCTTTGCCGGGAACGTGAAGCCGAAGCCCCGCACCGTGCAGCCGGCCAGATCGACGGTCCGGGAGCTCCGGTTGTAGATCTCCAGGTACTCGTCGCGGTCGTCCTCGGTGATGGGATGGTACATGATCTCGCTCACGACGAGATCGGGCACGGACAGAGGCTTGTTGGCCGCGCCGGGCGTGGGAGCGCCGCACGGAGCGATCGCCCCGGTGCCGTCGGGAACGCGGCCGCACGCGGTGCCGGCGGCCAGGCCGCCCGCGCGCACCGCGTCGACCACGCATGCGCCGCCGGGGAGCGAGACCGCGCATTCGATGTCCGGCGCCGCGAGCGCGAAGCCTGGGCCGAAGGCCTCGGCCGGGAGCGTGAGGAAGCCGTATGCGGTCAGGACGACGCCGTCGGGGATGCGGTACTTCGCAAGGGCCGCGAAGTCGTTCGTGACGAGCCAGCCGCCGAGCGGAATCGCGTCCCCGGACGCGTTGAGAAGCTCGATGAAGCCGCCGGGCCCGCAGGCGATCTCGTTGATCTTGACGGCGGGAAGCGGCGCGAGCGCGACGCGGCTCGGCCCCGGTCCGAAGCCGTTGGGCGCCGCGGGCGTGCCGCCCACCGCGGGGCTCTGCGCCCAGCTCGCGGGGTCCCGCGGGTCGAAGACCGGGTCGCGCAGCGCCAGGGAATGCCCGGCGCCGTCCGCGCTCGCGGGCCACGGGTCGCGGTCGTCGTACCTGACGGCGCATGCCGTTCGGCCGGCCGAGTTGATGAGCCTGAGCGTGCCGCCCTTGTTGCCCAGGCGTCCGTCGAACCTGAGCGGCCGGCGCGCGAGCGCGTACGCCTTCTGGAGGTGTGTCGGGGCGCGCGCCACGACGAGGTACTCGCCGGGGAGAAGCACGGTGCCGGGCGGGAAGGCGTACTCGATCTCGCCCTCGATTCTCCAGTCGGAGAGGTCGGCGCGCGGCGCCTCGGGGTTGTGAAGCTCGACGAACTCGAGGGCCTCCTCGGGATCGGCGGGGTGATACATGATCTCGGAGATGACCACGCACGGATCGGCGCCGAGCCCCGAGGCGAGCAGGGCGAGGATGGGCAGAAGAGCGTGGCTCCGGCGCAGTGTCATCATCCGGTCATCCGCACGTGGGGACTACCGCTAGTCTACACCGGGGAGCGGCGAGGTCAACGGAACGGCCGTGCGGCCGGCGCCGAGGGGATTCCCGCCGGGGCGCGGCGCTACCCGAGCCTCGTCCTGAGCGTCTTCAGGAGGACGTCGGGGTTGACCGGCTTCTGGAAGACGCCGGACAGGCCCAGCGCGGCGTAGTCCGCGCTGAGATTGAGCTGGTCCCCGACCGAGCTCAGCATGTAGATCGGGACCTGGCTTCCCGCGGCCCTGATCTCCTTGACGAAGCTCGTGCCCGCGTCGACTTCCTCCATCATGAGGTCCACGATGATGAGGTCGGGCGCCTGCTCCTTGAACTTGGCCAGCCCCTCCTCGGCCGTGGACGCATCCACGCAGACGAAGTTGTTGCGCTCCAGCACGATCCTCAGGGTCGCGAGGACATCATCGTCATCGTCGATACAGAGAATTACCGGCTTGCCTTTGTGCATTGCCCATCCCCATTGCAGAGAGCCGCCGCGGCCGCGCCGAACCGGGCGGACTCGCACGCCGCGGCGCGGAAGGAACGTTCACGTAACACCGGCGCCATGAACCGCAGCGCGGCCTCCAGGTTGGCGGCCGCGCCGTCGGTCAGGGATTCTTCGAACGACTCGAAATCGTAGCCGCGCAGCGCGAGGAGATAGCTCTCGGGCCGCGCCCCGAACAGCGCATCCGCGAGCGCGAGCAACGCGCCGGGCTCGATCGAGTGGCTCGTGATGCGGCCGTCCTCGCGCGGCTCGATCCGCGTGAGCGCGAACGGGGGCCCCGCGCGGTCCGCATCGGCGAACAGAACGACGTCGTGCGCGCCGATCTCGGCGGCATCCTCGACCGTGAGCTGGTAGGCCGCGTCGACGGTCACGCCCGGAATGCGCATGCGCTCGACGGCCTCGGCGAACGCCGGGCCCAGGCCGTCGTCGCGCCGGCCGGGATTGCCGTAGCCGATGAGGAGCACGTTGCCGGCGCCCGTCACGCCTGCACCCTCCTGTCGACGAGCTCGCCCGTGTGCGCGCGGAGCTCGACCACAAGCGGCATGGCGCCGAGCGCGTGCGTCGCGCACGAGAGGCAGGGGTCGTAGGCGCGGATCGCCACCTCGATGCGGTTGAGGAGCCCCTCGGTGATCGTGACGCCCGAGAGGTGGTCCTCCGCGACCTTGGTGACGGCCCGGTTCATGGGCTCGTTGTTGTTGGTGGTCGAGACGATCAGGTTCGCCATCACGACCTGGTCGTTGTCATCGACCTTGTAGTGGTGGAAGAGCGTCCCGCGCGGCGCCTCGATCAGGCCGACCGTCTCGCTGCGGCGCGCGCCCTTGACGACCAGGTCCTCGCCCTGGAGGTCGGGGTCGTGGAGCAGCTCCTTGATCTTCTCGATCGAGTGCAGGAGCTCGATCATGCGCGTCCAGTGGTAAGCCATCGAGATGTTGTTGGGGGCGCCCTTGGTGACCGCCATGAACTCCTTGCGCGCCGCCTCGGCCTCCGGCGTGTCGATGCAGTCGCAGACGTTGACGCGCGCGAGCGGCCCCACGCGGTACCAGCCCTTCGCCGGGCCGAGCGACTTGATGAAGGGGAACTTCATGTACGACCAGGGCCGCACCTCCTCGGCGATGTACTCGGCGTAGTTCTGGTAGTCGACCTGGTCGAAGATCTTCTTCCCGGCCGCGTCGATGGCGCGCAGGTTGCCGTGGTACAGGTCCATGGCCCCGTCCTCGCGGACGAGCGCCAGGTGGTTGGAGTCGAAGGATCCGAAGGGCGCGAGCTCCTCGAGGTGCTCGACCGTGTAGTCCTTGCAGAGCTTCAGCGCCGCGCGGGACCAGGCGACCATCTGGTCGAGATCCTTGCGCAGGAAGTCTCGCTCCTCGATCGACACGTTCTTGTTGACGCCGCCCGGAACGGCGCCCGTGCCGTGGATCTTCTTGCCGGCGGTAATCCTGATGATCTCCTGGCCGTACTTGCGCATCATGACGCCCTGGACGGCCAGCTCGGGAAACTTCTTGGCCACCCCGATGACGTTCCTGATCGCGGGGTCGGCGTCGAACCCGAAGAGGAGATCGGGCGACACGAGGTGGAAGAAGTGCAGCGCGTGCGACTGGAAGAACTGGCCGTAGTGCATGAGGCGGCGCACCTTCTCGGCCGTCGGCGTGAGCTTCTCGCCGCCGACGATGCGGTCCATCGCCTTCGCCGCCGCGAGGTGGTGGCTCACGGGGCAGATGCCGCAGAGCCGCTGCACGAGGACCGGCACCTCCCAGAAGGGCCGGCCCTGGATGAAGCGCTCGAACCCGCGGAACTCCACGATGTGGAGCCGGGCGTGCTTCACCTTGCGGTGCTCGTCCAGGAGAATCGTCACCTTGCCGTGCCCCTCGACGCGGGTCACGGGCTCGATCACTATCCGTTGTCCGGCGGTATGCTTCGTCATGGCGTCTCCGTTCAATCGTACTTGATGAGCTGGTAGGGGAGCGTGAGCGGTTTCCCGCTCAGGAGCGCGGTGAGCGCCTCCCAGATCGTGTCCGCGGGCGGCGGGCAGCCCGGCAGGAAGTAGTCGATTGTGACGACCTCGTGCGCGGGGTAGACCCGGTTGAGGAGCAGCGGAATCTCCTCGTCGTTCGGGATCGTCTTGGTAGGATTGTACACGGTCGGGCCGTTCAGGTAGGCCTCATCGAGGCACTCCTTGAGCGGAATCGTGTTGCGCATCGCCGGAATGCCGCCCATGATCGCGCAGTCTCCGACGGAGATGAGGATATCGCAGTGCGCCCGGAAGTCCTGGAGCACGCGTACGTTCTCCTCGTTGCAGCAGCCGCCCTCGATGAGCCCGACGAGACAGCGGCCCGTGAACTTCTTGATGTCGTTGACCGGCGACTTGTCGAAGTCGACCAGTTCGATGAGCTTCAGAATCCGGTCATCGATATCCAGTATGGACATGTGGCAGCCGAAGCAGCCCGCCAGGGATGTGGTCGCGACCTTTGGTTTCGCCATTGCCTCGTTCCTCACTTGTGCGGGTGCGCCCGCGCCGCCTCGATGTCGGAGCCGATCGGCGCCGCGTCGTACATGCGCTGCCCGATCGGAATGCCGTAGCCCACGCGCTTGCGGAGGATGGCGCCCACCGGGCACGCCGACACGGCCTTGTCCGCGCGCGCGGCGTCGGTGTCCGCGAGCGCCGTCTTCGCGTTGACCGCGATCCGCTTGCGGGGTCCCCGGCCGACGAACTGGAAGACGTTCTTGCCGTCCAGGTCGCGCGACGCGCGGACGCAGCGGCCGCAGAGGATGCAGCGGTTGCGGTCGATGAAGATGTCCGGGTGGCTCGCATCCAGCTCGCGCGTCGGAAAGAGGTAGGGGTACTTGGGCGCCATGATGCCGAAGCGGTAGGCCAGGGCCTGCAGCTCGCAGTTGCCGCTCTTCTCGCAGAACATGCAGAAGTGATTGCCCTCGATGAAGAGCATCTCGATCAGGTTGCACCGGATCGCGAGCAGCGCCTCGGACGAGTTCTCGACGATGATGCCCGGCCCCGCCGGCTGCGTGCACGCCGTCTGGGGCCTCCCGTTGACGAGCACGGTGCACACGCGGCAGCTTCCGTGCGGCGCGAGCTCCTTGTGGGAACAGAGGCGCGGGATGTAGATCCCCGCCTCGTCGGCCGCCTGCATGATCGTCTGACCCGGGCGGCCCTGGACCTCGACGCCGTCGATGGTGAATGCGAATCTATCGTTCATGGCAGCTCCCTTTGCGTTCTCAGGGGTTGGCGGCGTGCACGGACGGCCGTCCGGTGATCGCCTCCGCATCGGCGACGGCCGCGCGCAGATCGAACGAGGGCTGCAGGCCGTCGCCGCGCGCCTTGACGCGCTTCTCGTACTCGGACCTGAAGTTCTTCAACGTCGCGAGCACGGGGTTGGCCGAGGTCTGGCCCAGGCCGCAGCGGCTCGCCGTCTTGATCGTCTCGCCGAGCTTTTGCAGGTACTCGAGGTCCGCCGGCTCGCCGCGGCCCGCGATGATTGCGTGGAGCCGCTCCCTGAGGAGCACGTTGCCGACGCGGCACGGCGTGCAGTAGCCGCAGCTCTCGTCGATGAAGAACTCGAGGAACTCGAGCGCCACGCCGAGCACATCGCGGTTGGGCCCGAAGACGATCACCGAGCCGCCCGTCGCCAGATCGTCGTAGCAGATCGTGCGGCCGAAGTCGTTGCGGCCGACCATCTGCCCCGAGGGGCCGCCGATCTGGACGGCGGCCGCATCCTCCGCGCCGGCCATGGCGAGGAAGTCGGCGAGCGTGACGCCGAACGGGACCTCGTAGACGCCGGGGCTTCTGCAATCGCCCGACACGCTGAGGAGCTTCGTGCCCGCGCTGCCCTTGGAGCCCATCTCCGCGAACCACCCCGGCCCCTTGGCCAGGATGCGCGCGGCGCAGCAGAAGGTCTCGACGTTGTTGACCACGGTCGGGAACCCGAGGTAGCCCTTCTGCGCGGGGAACGGCGGCCTGTTCTTGGGGTCGCCGCGCAGGCCCTCGCACGAGCTGATGAGGGCCGTCTCCTCGCCGCAGATGTAGGCGCCGGCGCCCATTTGAATTCGAATGTCGAAGTTGAAACCCTGCTTGCCGAGGATGGCGGGGCCGAGCAGGTGCTTCGCGCGGCGCTGCGCGAGCACGTCCTCGAGAAACGGCGCGAGGTACGCGTACTCGGCGCGCAGGTACATGATGCCGGTATCCGCGCCGATGGCGTAGCCGGCCACGGTCATGCCCTCGAAGAGGAGGTCGGGGCATTCGGTCAGCATCACGCGGTCCTTGAACGTGCCGGGCTCGCCCTCATCCGCGTTGCACAGGACGAACCTGCGCGCTCCCGGGGCCTGGCGCGTGAACTCCCACTTCATGCCGGTCGGGAAGCCCGCGCCGCCGCGCCCGCGCAGGCGCGCGGTCTTCACGTCGCGGATCACCTCCTGCGGCGTCATGGCCAGGGCGCCCTTGAGCGCGGCCCCCGGCTCCATGTCGGCGAAGATCACCGGACCGCGGGCGCGAATGTTGTTGCGGACCATGGCGCGGACGAGAGGGTGGCCGTTGTTGCCGTCGCCGAGCTGCCGGACCAGCCGCGAGGGATCGCCGTGCTCCTTGAGCGCGGCGACGATCTCGCGGGCGGCATCGCTGGAGAGGCTGGTGACGACGACATCGTTGACGAGCGCGGCCGGGGCCTGATCGGACATGCCGATGCAGGGCGCGTACTCGATCGTGATCGCGCCGTCGGGCGTCGTCTGTCCGAAGGCGATGCCGAGCGCGTCCTCGAACGCCTTGGCGACGCGCTCCATGCCCTGCATCTTGTCGACGACATCGTTGCAGAGTCGGATGACGACCTTGCCCTTGGGCGCGGACGACAGGAACGCGTAGAAGGAGACGACGCTCTCGACCTCGACCCGATGCGTGCCCGTCTCGCGGGCGATGAGGTCCATCGCATCGGAGGAGACGCAGCCCAGCGCCGCCTGGGTCTCCCGGACGATGTCCATCATGCGCGTGCGGTCCTTCCCGCACCTCGCGCAGATGCCCTGTATGACCGCCTGCAGCTTCTTGTTCATGCAGTGCCTCATTCCGTACGCCGATGCTGCGAACGACGCCGCCGCGCGCGGCACTCTCTCCGTCACGCGCTCCCGCGCCGCGGCGTGCGGCCGGCGCGCGGGGTCGTGAAAGGATTCACGATTGTAGGAGCTGCCGGCCGCGTCGTCAATCCGGGTCGGAACGAAAAAGCGGCGGCCGATCGTCCCCCGGCGTCTCACGCGCCGATGTCCGTGAGCAGGTACGCGCCGGGCAGGCCCGCCGCGAGTTTCGCCGGGCAGTCGCGCCAGTCGGCGGCCGGGTCGCGCAGGCGCGCCAGGGCCTCGCGCTTCGCCTCCCCGAGGCAGAGCAGCACCGCGGCGCGGGATCGGAGGAGTAGCTCGCGCGAGATCGTCATGCGCCGGGGCGGGGGCTTGGGGGCGTTCGCGACGAGGGCGTGCATGGGCGCATCGTCGAGCACCGAGCCGCGCGGGAAGAGCGACGCGACGTGTCCGTCCTCCCCGACGCTCAGGAGCACGATATCGTGCGCCGCGCCGTGGCGCGCGAGCGTCGCCGAATACGCCTCGAGCGCGGCGCGCGGGTCCTCGGCATCGGCGGCGAATGGGTGGACGTTCTCGGGGGGAAGGACGTTCCGTGCGGCGAGCGGCGCCGCCAGGCGCTCCTTGACCAGGCGGAAGTTGCTGTCGGGGTGATCGAGCGGTACGAGGCGCTCGTCGGCCATGAAGATGTGAATCCGCTCCCACGGGAGCTCGGCGCGCGCGAGCGCATCGAACACGCCGCCGGCGCTGCGCCCGCCGGGAAGGGCGAGGACGACGCGGTCCCGCGCCGCGAGCATCGCGCGCGCGGTCGCGGCGATGATGCCGGCCGCCCGCGCGCAGAGCTCCTGTGCGTTGCCGTGTATGATGTGCATGCGGCCGTATTGTAGCGGCGCGTGCGGCACCCTTCTATACTTGCCTGGTTCTCTCGCGCCGAAGGAGGCTCCCATGCGCCCAGGTCTCGGTTGTCGTGCGTGCCGCGCGACGGCGGTCGCGCTCATCGCGGCGTTCGCCGTCCATGCGGGGGAATGGCCCCGGTTCCGCGGGCCCACCGGCCAGGGGATCTCCGAGGAGAAGGGCGTTCCGACATCATGGAACGCGGCCGAGCACGTGGTCTGGAAGACCCCCATCCCCGGCGAGGGCTGGTCGTCGCCGATCGTGTGGGGCGACCGCGTCTGGGTGACGACGGCGACGGATGGCGGCGCATCCTTCCGTGTCATCTGCATCGATCGCACGCGCGGGACGATCCTCTGGAACGCCGAAGTCGTTGTCCAGGATGCCGGGCACCGACACGGCAACAACTCCTACGCCACGTCGACGCCCGCGACCGACGGCGATCGCGTGTTCGCGGTTGCCGCCGACGGGAGCATCGCGGCGCTGTCCGCGGAGGGCGACGTTCTCTGGACGAACCGCGAGCACAGGTTCTTCGGACACCACGGCCTCGGCGTCTCGCCGATCCTCTACAAGGATCTCTTGATCGTGCCGTTCGACGGAAGCAGCGGCGGCGACGACCGCACCGTCGGCTGGCAGAAGCCGTGGGACCAGGCCGTCGTGCTCGCCGTCGAGAAGGAGACGGGCAGGGTCAGGTGGAAGGGGAGGCGCGGGCTGTCGCGCATCGCGCACGTGACGCCGCTCATCATCGCCGCCGGCGGCGGCGCCGACGAGATCGTGAGCGGCGCCGGCGACGTCGTCCAGGGCTTCGACCCGGCGACCGGCGCCCTGCGCTGGACAGCGGCCAGCTCGGGCGAGGGCGTCGTGCCATCGATCGTGAGCGGCGGCGGCCTCGTCTTCAGCGCATCGGGATTCGGCGCTCCCGCGATCCGCGCGGTTCGACCGGGCGGGCGGGGCGATGTCACGGCGACCCACATCGCGTGGGAGGATTCGAGCGACGTGCCCATGGTGCCCTCGATGCTCTGTGTCTGGCCGCACCTTCTCGTTCTCACGGACACGGGCGTGCTCCGCTGCCTGGAGGCGGCGAGCGGCAAGGTCGTCTGGCGCACCCGAGTGCGGGGCGAGTACTATGCATCGCCCGTGTGGGCCGACGGCAGGATCTATGTCGTCAACCAGAAGGGCGAGACGACCGTGCTCGATGTCGGCCCGACGTTCAAGGTCATCGCGAGCAATCCGCTCAGCGAGAAGTGCTTCGCGAGCCCGGCCGTGGCGCACGGCGCGATCTTCCTGCGGACGGCCTCGCACCTCTTCTGCATCGGGAGACGGTGAGGCCGCCGGGCCTGTCCGCGCCCTCTTCCACCCCCCGCCGCGCATAGGTACACTTACATATACGCCCGGCGAGCCGTGCGGGGCGAACCGACTTCGTGGAAACCTGAGGCCGGAAGCTGCCGGCTGGAAATGGATGATGGACGATTGCACCCTACAACCTACAGCCTATAGCCTACAGCCTCTCTCAAGGAGGACACGATGCCGCGCGTGTGGATGCTCGTCGTTTCTGTCGCCGTGCTCGCCGCCCTGTCGGCGGCCGCCGAGCCGCCGAAGGCCGATTTCTTCGTGGCAACGGACGGCAACGATGCCTGGTCCGGTCGTCTCGCCGCGCCCGGCGCCGAGAAGACCGACGGGCCCTTCGCGAGCATCGACAAGGCGCGGCAGGCCGTGCGCGCGCTCAAGGCCGCGGCGCCTGACCGCGCCGCGCCGATCGTCGTCCTCATCCGAGGCGGCTTCTACGAGCTTCCCGCGACCTTGACGTTCACGCCCGAGGACTCCGGCACGGAGAAGGCGCCCGTCGTGTACCAGAGCTACGGGAGCGAGCGTCCCGTCCTGAGCGGCGGCGTCGCGCTTCGCGGCTGGAAGGTCGCCGGCGACGGGAGATGGGAGACGACGCTCGACGATGTGAAACGCGGCGCCTGGACGTTCTCGCAGCTCTTCGTCAACGACCAGCGCCGATCGCGCCCGCAGCTCCCCAAGAAGGGCTACCGCCTCATCGCGGGCGAATTGCCGCCCTCGCCGCAGGCGGCGGGCAAGGGGCACGACCGCTTCACGTTCGCGGAGGGGGACATCGAGCCGGCCTGGGCGAATCTCGGCGACGTCGAGATCCTGGCCTTCCACCAGTGGTCGGCGTCGCGGATGCGCATCGCCGCCATCGACGCGGCCGCGCGCGCCGTGAGCTTCACCGGCCGCACGCGGAGCGACGGCTGGTGGGGGAAGTTCATCAAGGGCCACCGGTACCTCGCGATCAACGTCAAGGAAGCGCTGGCGGAGCCCGGCGAATGGTATCTCGACCGGCCGACCGGAGTCCTGACCTACATTCCCATGCCGGGAGAAGACCCGGCGAAGGCCGCCGTCATCGCGCCGCGCCTGGACTGCCTCGTCGCGTTCGTCGGCGACGGCGCGGCGCGGCGCTGGGTGACGAACGTGCAGCTCCGCGGCCTCACCTTCGCGCACACCAACTGGAACCTGCCGCCGGAAGGCCAGTCGTTCCCGCAAGCCGAGATAGGGCTCGGGTCGGCGATCGTCGCCATGGGTGCGCGGGGGCTCGTCCTCGACACGTGCGCGGTGCGGCACACGGGCGGGTATGCCGCGGCGTTCGGACCGGGGTGCCGGCACAACCGCGTCGAGAACTGCGAGCTCGTCGACCTTGGCGGCGGCGGCATCAAGATCGGCCATGCGGCGCCGGGCTCCTGGGACGATGTCGGGAGGCAGCCCGAGGGCGAGGAGGCGCTCGTTTCCCACCACACGATCCGGAACTGCCTGATCGCCCACGGCGGGCGGCTGCACTCGGCGGCCGTCGGCGTGTGGGTCGGGCACTCGCCCTGGAACGTGATCGAGCACAACGACATCGTCGACTTCTACTACACGGGCTTCTCGATCGGGTGGGTGTGGGGCTACGGGAAGAGCGAGGCTCACCACAACGACATCGGTTACAACCACGTGCACACGATCGGCCAGGGCGTGCTCTCGGACATGGGTGCGATCTACACCCTGGGCGTATCGCCCGGAACACGAATTCACGACAACCACTTCCACGACGTGCGCTCGTTCGACTACGGCGGCTGGGGCCTGTATACCGACGAGGGCTCGACCGGCATCGTCATGGAGAACAACCTGGTCTACCGCTGCTCGCGCGGGTGCTTCCACCAGCACTACGGCCGGGAGAACATCGTCCGGAACAACATACTGGCGTACGGCGGCGAGCAGCAGCTCCAGCGGACGCGCACCGAGGAGCACATCTCGTTCTTCTTCGAGCGCAACGTGGTCCTCTGGGACAACGAGAGCCCGCTCCTGGGGAGCAACTGGAAGGACGACAACTTCCGGAACGACTACAACGTCTACTGGAACGCCGCGGGCAGGCCCGTGACGTTCCCGGGCGGCCTGACGCTGGCCGACTGGCAGACAACGCGCCGCCAGGACGCGCATTCGCTGATCGCGGACCCGATGGTCGTCGATCCCGCCACGGGCAACTGGCGCCTGAAGGCGGAGTCGCCGGCCTTGAAGCTCGGCTTCACGCCGTTCGACTACACCCGGGCGGGACGGAAGGGTCCCGCCGTGCTGACGAAGGATCTTCCCCCGGTGCCGCGGGGATTCGAGTAACCGGGCGCGCGATGCGCCGTGCACAAGGAGGCTGACCATGTTCCTGCACGCCGTGCTGGTGAGCTGTGCGCTCCAGTCGGCCGACGCGCCCGCGCTCAAGTTCGAGCGCACGCGCATCGGTGATTCAAAGGTGATCTACGAGGCCGCATCGGCCTGCGACGTGAACAACGACGGGGTGCTCGACATCGTTTCGGGCGAGTACTGGTTCCAGGGGCCCGACTTCAAGGCCGCGCACAAGATCTGCGATGTCGCCTACCAGTCCGAGTACCACGATGACTTCTCGGATTACCCGATGGATGTGAACGGCGACGGGTACGTCGACATCGTGACGGGCGGCTGGTTCTGCGCCAAGCTCGCCTGGCGCGAGAACCCGAAGGGCGGCACGGGGCTCTGGACGACTCACGACATCGATGCCTGCGGCAATGTCGAGACCGTGCGCTTCTGGGACGCGGACGGCGACGGGCACGTCGACGTCGTGCCCAACGCGGGCGGGCGCGTCGCGTACTACTCGCTCGTCCGCGATGCGGCGGGCAAGGGCACGGGCAAGTTCACGAAGCACGTCGTCAAGCCGGACGGCTGCGGCCACGGCCTGGGGTTCGGCGACGTGAACGGCGACGGCCGCGGGGACTTCATCATCCCGGACGGCTGGATCGAGGCGCCGGAGGACCGCGCGAAGGGCGCGTGGGCCTTCCACCCGGAGTTCAAGCTCGGCTCGGCCAGCGTGCCCATCCTTGTCCACGATGTGAACGGCGACGGCCGCGCGGACCTCATCGTGGGCCAGGCGCACAACTACGGCCTGGACTGGTACGAGCAGGTCCTGAAGGACGGGACGCGGAGCTGGGTCAAGCACTCCATCGACGCCACGCGCTCCCAGTACCACGATCTTGTGCTCGCCGATATTGACAACGACAAGGAGCTCGAGCTCATCACCGGGAAGCGCTATCGCGCGCACAACGGCCACGACCCGGGCGGGAACGATCCGATCGGCTTGTACTACTTCGAGAACCGAGGCGGCCTGTGGGAGCGCGTCACGCTCGACTACGGCCCGGCCACCCACGCGAGCGGCGCGGGCATCTACTTCTGGGTCGCGGACATCGACGGGAACGGCTGGCTCGACATCATCGCGCCCGGCAAGGAAGGGCTGTACCTGTTCAAGAACAAGGGGCGATTATCCGGGGACAGTCACTGATTTC
>DHGK01000318.1 GCA_002402755.1 Planctomycetes bacterium UBA4800 | reverse complement strand
TGGGGCGCTGGATATCGCCGATGCGGTCTGGATCCTGAGTTACCTGTTCCGGCACGGCCGCGCGCCCACGTGCCTTGAGACGGCCAATGCCAACGGCGATGGCCGGATCGACATCGCGGATGCGATCAGAATCCTCGGGTATCTCTTCAGCCAGCAAGAGGCCCTGCCGGCGCCGTTCGAGAGTTGCGGGACGGACCCCAGGGCTGCGGGTGAGAGATGCGTCACGTATGAACCTTGCGAGGGACGCTGAACCGCTCGCCGACGCACGCAGCGAGAAGACCCTGAACGGAAACAGGCGATGGCGCTCCGGCGTTGGGTCCGCCGGGATTTTTCCTCCTGCAAAGGTTGCTCGGGGCGCCGCCGGCCCCTACACTTGATGAAGGGGCGAGGACAGTAGCCTCCCTCCGGCGAGGGTGGTGAGACGGTCGTGCGGCGCTTGCCGCGCGTCCCGGTACGGGCGAAATCGGTTTCCCGCAAGACCCGTGAGGAATCAGCGATGCGGATGCTCGTGAAAGTGCTGCTTGTATCCTTGGCGCTGTCGCCGGTGGCCCGCGCGGATGACGCGCTCTTCCGGCGCGGCGACGTGAATGCCGACCGGAAAGTGGACATTTCCGATGCGATCACAACGCTCTCGTATCTCTTCGGCGGAGCGACCGCGCCCTCGTGCCTCGACGCAGCGGATGCGAATGACTCGGGCGGCGTCGATGTAGCCGACGCGATATTCGTCCTCGGTTATCTGTTCAGAGAAGGCAAGATGCCCCCGCCTCCCGGGCCTTTCGCCTGCGGCGAGGATCCGACGCCGGACGGACTCGGTTGCGGCGCCTACACGGTATGCGATCCCGCGCCGGCGGTCCCAACCGCGCCGGCCAACCTGGAAGCGGTTTCCATGGCGGTCGATCGCATCGATCTTTCCTGGGAGGACATGTCCGACAATGAAACCGGATTTCATGTTGAACGCCGTGGGGGCGGGGACGCGAATTTCGGGGTCGTGGCCACGCTTGCCGCCGGCACGAATCACTTCTCCGACGGTTCCAGCCTCGCGGCCGCGACGGAGTATGTATACCGCGTGGCGGCGTTCAACGAAGAGGGACTGTCCCCGTACTCCAACGAGGCCGCCGCCGTCACATGGACGCCGCCACCCGCGCCGCCGGCCGCGCCGACCGACCTGCGAGCGACTGCGGTGGGCGCGCTGCAGGTCAGCCTCCAGTGGAAGGACAACGCCTCGAACGAGACAGGCTTCAGGATCGAGCGCAGTCTCGATGCTGCGTCGGGATTCGCCCTCGTGGCGGCAGCCGGCGCCAATGCGGTCTCGCACGTGGATGTGAGCGGCTTGTCGGCATCGACGACATACTTCTACCGAGTCTGTGCGTACAACGACGCCGGGGCTTCCGCGTACACGAGCACGGCGAGCGTCACGACCGGGGTGCCCTCGGGAACGCAGATCATCGCGGATCACTCCATCGTCGAGCGATACGCGGCGATCCCGCAGCGGTACATCGACGAAGTGAAGAAGATGTGGTTCAACTTGCAGGGGGAATCGCATTCGAGGGGGTATCGCAACGGCCTGCGCTACCTGTTCGAGGCCGATGCGCGCTTTTCGGCCGTGATTGTCGAGACCGGCGCTCCCACGCCGTATCGAACCGATGCCCTGCGCGCCAACCGGGCGCTCCGGAATCAGTACAACAACTGGTCGTACGGCACCGGCGAGCAGGAGTGGTACACAAACGGCGCGGGCAAGACGCAGATCAAGAACCATATCACCTACTGTGAGACCAACGACCTTCACATTGCGGCGATCGGCTTCGGCTGGTGCTGGGACATGACGTGGTATAACAGCCCGGGGGGCACGATGGACCCCGTGCATCGCGTGCGCTGGGCGGGGTCTTCCGTCGACGGACCGGAAGGCAATCTCAGGTGGGGCCTCGATGCGGAGGATTTTGCGCTCACCGGCAACAGCGTGTGCATGGATACCTATCTTGGGGCAACGAGCGAATACATTGCCCTTTGCGCCGCCGGCGGCTACACGACCAAGGTGCTCTTCACGACGGGACCGCTCGATGGCAACTACACGGGCGAGTCGGGCGTACAGCGCCACATCAAGCACGACTACATCCGGCAGTTCGTGCGCGCGGATCCGAGCCGCCTCTTGTTTGATTACGCGGACATCCTGGCGTGGAGCAATGCGGGCCAGGAGTATCTCAGGACGTGGACGGACACCGATGGCAACGTGCGCGAGTACCAGGTGATCCATCCCGACAACATGCTCAATTTCGATGGCGGCGACGCGGATAAAGATGATGCCGATGCCGACCACATCGGGGAGGTCGGGGCGCTGCGGCTCGGCAAGGCCGCGTGGTGGCTGCTGGCCAGGATCGCGGGCTGGGACGGCATCTCCGCCGATTGATCGTCCCTCGCGGAACGGTCCGCGCGGGAGCGCGCCCGACGGCGGGCCGGCGCGAGGCTTCGTCTACACGTTGAACGAATCGGCGCGCGTCCGGGACTCCTCCTGTGCGAGGATCCGCCGGTCGATCTTGCCGTTCGGGGTGCGCGGCAGGGAACTGCAGACTTCCACGATCGAAGGCACCATGAAGTTCTCGAGATGCTCCCTGCAGTGCTTGAGCACCGCCTCCTTCGTGAGCGCGGCGCCGTTCCGGGGTGCGACCACCGCCTTGATCGCTTCGCCGAGGATATCGTCGGGCACGCCCACGACGGCCGCTTCTGCCACGCCCTCGATACCGAAGAGGACGTTCTCGACCTCCCGCGGGCTGACCTTCTCTCCGCGCGACTTGATGATATCGTCGGTCCTTCCCACGAAGTACAGGTATCCCTCGGCGTCGGTCTTGAAAAGGTCGCCCGTGTAGAGCACGGTCTCGCCGGGAAGAAGCCCCGGCCTGAAGCGCTCCGCCGTTTCCTCGGGAAGGCCCCAGTATCCTTTCGTGACGTTGGCGCCGCGCACAACCAACTCTCCCACCACCTCGGGGCCCACGCGGCTGCCATGTGCATCGACGATGTACACCTCTTCGTTGGGCATGCCCTTGCCGACGGACGTCGGGCGCGCATCTATCTGGTCGGGAGGGAGATAGGACACCCGCTTGCACTCGGTGAGGCCGTACATCGAAAAGATCCTGACATGTGGAAGCATCCGTCTGAGCTCGGCGATGTGGGTCGTCGGGATCGCGGCGGCCGTATTCGTGATGTACCGAAGCCCGGACAGATCGTACTTCCGGAGGTCCACGTCCAGGAGCAGGGCCGATATCGTCGGGACGATGGGGAATCCGGTCACTTGCTCGCGGACGAGGGTGTTGAGCACGTCGTGCACGTAGGCGAAAGTCCGTTCGAGAACCACGGTGCCGCCGAACTTGAAGGCCATGAGCACCTGGTACAGGCCGTAGTCGAACGACAGCGGCAGGACGTTCAGGATGATGTCATCCGACGTGTTCTCCAGGTAGGTCGTGATCGATGTTGCGGCCGCCGCGATGTTCGCATGCGTGGCCATGACGCCCCTCGGTGTTCCCGTCGATCCCGACGTGTAGATCAAGGCGGCAAGATCGATGTCGATTGCGTCCTGGGGCGGCGGTGTCGCGGGCCCGGCGCTCGGGGAGCAGAGATCCTCGAAACGCGCATGGTTCTTGCCGCCGGCATCCGCGGGAGCGCCGCCGCCGGCGACGATCACCTTCTTGAGATGCGGCGTCTGCGGCCGGCAGGCGTCGATGCCGCGGAGTTTCTCGACATGCGTCACGAGGGCCGCGGCGCCGGAATCGTTGAGCAGATAGGTGAGCTTCTCGGACTTCGTCGTCGGGTTGATCACGACAAAGACGCCGCCGGCCTTGAGCGTGCCGAACACGGCGATCACGGACTCGATGGAGTTCTCGAGGTACACGACGACGCGGTCGCCGCGCCGGATGCCCATCGCCGCGAGTCCGCGGGCGAAGCGGTTGCAATCATCCTCGATCTGGCGGTACGTGCGCCGCAGGCTGCCGCAGACGACCGCCGTCTTTTCAGGAACGCGCCGTGCGCTTTCCTCGAGGAACTTCTCGACGTTCAAGGCGTTACCATCCTCCCATGCACACTTCCCGCCGGCTCGGTCCGGGAGCCGCCGGTGCATGCTTTTCGTCGAGTAATTCTACAGTATTCGACGGCCCGCCATCGGGAGGACCCGCGGGGCTCGCCTCGCAGGCCCGGCAACCCGGCGTCGACTCGGGGATTACCGCGCCGCAGAGCACCCGGTTCGCACATCGAGCGGGATGCACCCGGCACGGTTATCGGTTATCCCCGTACCGCGGCAGGGAACGAAGAGTCCATCGACTGAGGCGCCGAGTCCTCCTTGCGGAGGCGCGCACGCGCTTGCGGCGGGGTTGCATGCCGTGGTTGCCATGTCTTATACTGAAGAGTCCTGATTCTCCGCGCGGTGCCGCTCGGGCGCCGCGGTGTGTGAATCGCGCGGAAGCATGCACGGAGCAGGGGGGCGTGTGCCGAATACGGCGCTCTGCGATCCTGGAGGAGACCTTGGGAGTGGAACAGAACGTCCTGAGCGGGGAAATAAGGGCTTTCGTCGTCGAGACGTTTCTTCTGGGGCAGGACGGCAACGGTCTGTCGGATGACGATTCCCTGCTCAGCGAACGGGTGCTCGACTCCACGGGGATTCTCGAAGTCGTTACTTTCATCGAAGAGAAGTACGGCATCAAGGTCGAGGACGAGGAGATGACGGCCGATAACCTCGATTCGATCGGGAAACTGGCCGGATTCGTGCAGAAGAAGCTGGCGACCGCAGATGCCCGGTGAGCGCGTCGCGGAGGAACGGTCGGGCAAGGGACGGAGCGCGTGCGGCCCGGGGGGGATACCGGCGCGGTCCTCCCCCCATTTCGTGCGGCGGGAAGAGTCCTCGCGGTCCGGCTAGTTATCGATTCCCGCAAACCTGAGCCGTGTTCGATCCACGCGAGCCAGCAGCATCTCGAGGGCTTCGGCCGTGACCGAGGCCGCGCCGGCCCCATCGTCCGGGCGGCCGTCATGCAGCAGGACCACGGCGCCCGGCACGAGTTTCGGCATGACGGCCTCGATCACCGGTCCGGGTTCGGCCTGCGCGTAGTCGCGGGGGTCGACATTCCAGAACACGACGGCGCGTCGCGTCGCGGCGATGAAGAGCAGCGTCATCAGATTGAGCTTGCCGTACGGCGGCCGGAAGAGCCGCCGGCCGGGTGGCGCGCCCAGCCGCGTCAGCGTCTCGGCCGCACGCCTGAGATCGCGAAGCGTCCGACGCGGCCCCGTTGTCCACGGGTGGAGATGGGCATGACCGTGCTCGCCGATCGAGTGCCCGGCGGCAATGATCCTCCGGACGATGTCGGGATGCCGCTCGGCATGTGCGCCGCAGAGAAAAAACGTCGCCTTCACGCGGGCGGCATCGAGTATGTCGAGGATGCGGGGGGTGTGAACCTCGTCCGGTCCGTCATCGAAGGTGAGGAAGACCTCCGCGCGGCGTCTCACCCGGTCGAGAAACCGCCGCCGCAGCCGGATCTTGGCCAAGGCGGGGAGGCCGATATACGCCAGGAAACAGGCGAAAGCCAGGCCTGACGCGATTGCGAGGGCCGTGAGCGCAAGTTCCATGGCGCCTCCTATGCGCCGTGCGGCCCGGCGCACGCCCGGCACGCCGGGATATGGTCGGCGAAGGACTTCAAGATCTTCTCCTGTATGACGCGGACCGTCTCCTCGTCTCGCCGGGTTCGCGGAACGCATTGTTTCACGAACGACAACGTCGCGTCGAGCGCCTCCGAACGATCGACGTTCCTGGCATCGAGCACGCTGCCTTCCAGTCCCACCGCATCGAACACTCCCTTAAACTTCCGGCTGTACGCAATCGCGAGCGTCGGCAGCCCCTGCGACAGCGCCGCAATGCATGCGTGCATGCGCGAGCCGATGAAACAGTCGCAGCGCGAGATCACGTGCTTGATTTCCGACTGGTTGTATTCCCCGGTCACGAGGTGCAGGCGGCCGCGCACTCCGGCGGGAGTATCGGCGAGAATCGCCTGGCAGGCGTCAGGGTCGCTGTTGATCGTGCCCGGCGCCCCGTACGTGTGCGGGACGAGCATGATATGTGCCTCGGTTTCGGCGAGGATCCGCGCCACGAGATCGTGGACGAACGCACGGTAGTCGAACTTGAGGTCGAACATGTTGGATCGAGTGTAGCCGCCGTTGTAGAGAAGCCCGTTGGGATTGAATCCGAGCATGCAGGCGGCCCCCGCGTCCGTGAGCGGCGGTTCCACGGCGAACCGCTCGGGCGCAACCGGTTCGAGCATGAACGCCACATCGGGGCAGAACACGACGGGCGGGGCATGGCGGGAGGAGCCGAACAGCTCGCGGACGACATCCGCGCCCGCGTGATCCCGTGACATCACCGTGGAAGCGCGCCCGAGAATGTACGCCGCGATACGGCGCGTGAACCGGCGCCGGTACGGCCCGTATGTCTGCGGCAGCAGGTATAACGGCTTGCCGATGCACACCGCGGCGAGCCGCGGGAGCGAGCCGAGAAGGAACTTGTCCATCCCGTACATGTCGGTGAAGCTGTCGCCGCCGCGTATGTCGGCGACGAGGTCCGCGCGATCGAGGGCACGGAGCCAGGCGTTCACGCGCACGATCTTCGCGCGCAGCGGCGGCAGGAGCCGGGCCGCGCACGCGAGAAGGAAGATCCAGAGCATGTTCTCCCGCGGCCGCGACCACGGCGCGAGGCGGAAGTTGACGACGTCGATCCGAATACGCCGTCCGCCCACCGTGCACTCCTGGGGAGCGGAAGTGCGTGCGCCGATGAAGAGGGAGAGGCGCGCGTCCGGGCGCAGCAGCAGGAAGATCCGAACGAGCGAGGCCATCAGCGCTGCCACGCCCCGGTTGCCCGTGGCGAAGGACGCGCCCATCACGGCGACCGCGAGCGGCCTGTCGCCGGGCCTTCCCGGATCTTCTGGAGAATCGCTCATGATCCCTGCTCCTCCCGTGGGGGTGGGGACGGGCCGAAGCGCCTTCTTGCAAGCACGAGGGCGCCGGCGGCGATGGCGGCCGCACATCCCATGCCTCCGATGGCGAGGTCAATTAGCGGGGGCAGGGACCACATGCGCGAGAGCGCCCACACGGCGGCGACCACGGAGGATGCGCACAGCGGCACCCGAAACACCGAGAGATACGCGCGCGCGCGCAGACCGGTCAGCCGGTGCATGCGCTTGATCTGCAGGGCGAAGGCGATCACGAGTGCGGTCGCCACCGCCGCCGCAGCGCCGACATCGTGCCACCGCGCCGCGAACGGGTACATGATGGCCGCGACGACGGCGGCCCTTACCGCCACGTAGAACCTGAAATCCCTGGGTCGTCCGGTGCCGAAGAAGAAGTTGTTGGCGGGCGTGGCGATTCCTTTCAGCATGTAGGCGACAAAGGCGATGGCGAACGCCGCGGCCACGCTGTCATACCCGGGACCGTAGAGCAGCCCCAGGAGCGTGCCGCCGTAGAGCGCCGCGAACGCCATCGCGGGCACGCCGGCGAGCGCCAGCAGCGACGTGAACCGAAGGATCAGCCGGTTGATGCGACCGTTGTCCGACTGGATCTCCGCAAAGGCGGCCAGAAGGACGGGATTGAGGAGCTTGGCGATGAACACGTCCGCCATCTGCGCCAGGTGGACGGCCATGCTGTAGAAGCCGAGCAGCGCATCGGGTACGACCTTGCCGAGGACGAAGATGTCGGCGCGCAGGAAGATGAACGTCAGGATGGGCAGGCCGAAGATCCCCCGCACGTACGTGAAGAGCGCGCGGGCGTGCTCGCGCGTGAACTCGAAGCCGGGGCGGAACGGGCACACGATGTGGGAGAGAACGCAGACCGCCAGGGATTCCGCGAGAAACCCCAATATGAGCGTGTACGCGTTCGCGAACGCAAAGACCGCGAGCAGTATCGCGGCCACGACGCCGATGGCGGCGCCAAGCTGATAGATCGCCACCACGAGCTTGAAGCGCATCTCCTTGACCATGATGTACGCGCGCGGGCTGATGGCGCTGTTGAAGATCAGGGTCAGGAAGACGAGGCGCAGCATGTCGACTATCTGGGGCTTCTCGTAAAAGGCGGCGACAAGGGGCGCGAGGAAGAACCCCGCCGCGTAGAGCAGGAGGCCGCGCGTCACGGCAAGCCACCACGCCCCGTTGAGGTAGGTGCGCGACCTGGCCTCGGGGTGCTGCACGATCGCCTCGCGGAGTCCGATCTGCGTGAAGGCCTCCATGAGGGCGTTCACAGCCAGGACGGTGGCCACGATGCCGAACGCCTCCGGCACGATCAGGCGCGTGAGGATCATGTTGCGGGCAAGGCGCAGCATTTCCTCGACCCCGCTTCCGACCGCAAGCCATGTCCCGCCGCGGGCGATGCGCGCCTTGAGGTGCGAGCCGTCGATGAGCTCCTTGGCCTTTGCGAGGAGAGGATCGAGGGCGGCGGGCAGGAGTCTCATCGCGGTGCGGCTATCGTATCTCGTCGCCTTCGAGCGGCCGCTGGAACTCCGCGAAGTCCAGTTCCTCGACCGCGGTGTCCCACCAGCGCGATGCGAGCAGCCTGTCGATCACCGCCTGCGAGAAGCGCCAGCGCACCACGCGGCAAGGGTGTCCGATCACTATGGCGTAGGGGGGCACATCCTTGTGGACGACCGTGCCGGCGCCGATGACGGCGCCATCGCCGATGCAGGTCACCGAGGGGAGGATGATGCTGTTGTGGCCGAGCCAGACATCGTTCCCGATCGCGAGCTTCACGCGGGGAACGAGATCCTTGTCCGTGTACCCGAGCTTGGGGTTCACGAACATGGCATGGGACGACATGAGATTCATGGGGTGATTCGCGTTGAAGGTGCGGGCGGTGGTGGTGAAGGAGCAGTAGCGTCCGATCCGCGTGCCGGCGCGGATGTTGCCGGGAACAAAGGCGCCCTGCGTGTACACGCCGATATCCACGCCGTGGTAGCGCGTGAAGATCCTTCTCAGCGTGAGGGAGCGCATCTCGCCCCCTTCCGTGCGGATCGCGATCCGCCGTATGAGGTTGCGGGTGCCGCGGCGCCCGAATCCGTAGAGCTTCAGGAGAAGCCCGCCAAGGCCGTGCCGCTCCCTTCCACCCGGCCCGTAGCGCTCGCGGTCGTGTGCGGGTTCGGGGCGCGCAATTGGTTCCAGGGCATCGTTGATCGCCTCAGGCGGCGCGCCGGAATCAGCCGAATCGGACTGGTCGCTCATGGTCTCGCTCCCGGGGCGCTGTCGCCCGCACTCATCGCCGGCCCGCCGCAGCGGCCCGGTTCCTTCTCGCGCATCCGCGAGATTCAAGCACGCAAGTCTATAACCCTCAAGGGTTTCGTGCCACTCTCGTTGAAGACGCCCGCGTCGCGGCTTCGCTCGATCCTGCGACCCGTGCCGCCGGGGTGCCTTTCCGCCCGAGCCGAACAAGGAGGTCGGCGCTCTTGCGTTTGAGCCGCCGCGCGGCCTCGCCCGCGTGCACCACCCACCCGGCAAGGCGCTTCTCGCAGAGTTCGAAAGGCGGGTGGTGCCGCACCTCCTCGCCTCCCATGCCGGCCTTGTACTGATAACCGCCGGGATTACGCCGCGGATTGACTCCTCCCTGGTCGAGCCAGCGGCACCCTTTTTCCTTGCAGTACTCGAGCATTCGCCACCTGAGCGCATAGGCCGCTCCCAGCTTGAGCGCGTCGGCGCTCGTCGCGCTCAGAAGGATGGTGCCCGTCTCGCCGATCGCGCTGCCGACGAGCGCCGCGACGGGCGCGCCGGCGGACTCACACACGAATATCTGCGGCCTCAGAACAGGCGGCAGCTCGGACTGGAGGCGGCGGAATTCGTCGATATCGACCAACTCGGCGAACCGCTTGCGGTTGCGCATCTGGCCATAAAGGCCGGCGAACACGACGAAAAGGTCCGCGTCGCCGCCTTCCCTGATCGCGAGGCCCCGCCGCCAGGCGCGGCGCAGGTTCTCGCGCCACTTCTTGTGCATGCCGGCAAGAATCTCGTCCGTCGAGGCCCGGAGATCGATGCGAAACGTGCGGTACGGGGCTGCATTCGACAGGCACACGAAGCCCGCGCGCTCCATCGCCGCCCGCGGGCCGGGAGTGCCGTCGTCCACCTCGTTCAGGGATACCCGCAGCAGAAGCCCTCTCGTGCGCGCGTATTCGTCACGAAGCGCCGCCGCTGCCGCGTGAAGCGCTTCGATGGTGCTCGGCTCCCCGCGGCGCCGCCACAGGGGGCCCCGTGCGACATGCGCGAAGCCCGTGCCGAGTACCGGAACCGTCAGAATGCGAACCTGCGCGGCGGCGATGGGAGTATCGCCCGAGGCCAGGACGAGGTGGCTTGCCCGCGCGCATACCCCCCGGCGGCGTCCGTAAGGCCACGTCTGGTACACGCAGGCATCGTCGAAGCGGGAGATAATACCGGACCATGCCGCCTCCGGCGTCGTGTCGACAAGCGCGGCGGCGGCCGGCACGGGGCCTTGTCCCGTCGTCATGGGCATACGGCAGTGGTCTCCTTTGCGGGGAGCCGCATCGGAAGGCGTACGCCGGAGCACGCGCTCCCGCCGCCAAGCCGATAGTGTACAGTATAGTATAGTTCCGCGTTTCCGGCGCGGCACGCGCCATCCGCCGAGGTGCCGGCATGGTCGACATATCCTCCATCATCGTCAACTGGAACACGCGCGATCTCCTGCTGCAGACGATCGCGTCGCTGAAGGACCAGGCGACGCGTTTCAGCACGGAGATCATCGTCGTTGACAACGGCTCGACCGACGGTTCGCAGGCTGCGACCGCCGCCGCATTTCCGGATGTCGCGGTCATCGACACGGGAGCCAACCTCGGCTTTTCCAGGGCCAACAATATCGGGATCTGCCGCGCGCGGGGCCGGTACATCTGCCTGGTGAACTCGGACACCAAGGCGCTGCCCGGGAGCATCGATGCCATGGGTGCGTACATGGAATCGCATCCTGAATGCGGAATCCTCGGTCCGAAGACGCTCAACGGCGACATGTCCCTCAGGGTCAACTGCCGCACGTTTCCGACCCTCTGGAACCTGCTGTGCGGGGCATTCTGCCTGCACCGTCTGTTCCCGCGATCGCGCATCCTGGGCGAGAACCTCATGAGGCACTTCGGCCACGATATCGTGCGCGACGTGGATATCCTTCCCGGTTGCTTCCTCATGATCCGCAGGGAGGCCTTGGATGCAGTCGGGCTCCTTGACGAGCGCTTCTTCATCTACGGCGAGGACAAGGATCTCTGCCGCCGTTTCCGGGACGCGGGCTGGAAGGTCACATTCTGCCCTGATGCGAAGGTGATCCACTACGCCAAGGGAAGCTCATCCAAGGCGCCCGCACGTTTTCTGGTCGAGAAGCTGCGCGCCAACCGCCAGTACTGGGAGAAGCACCACGGCGCCGCGGGAGCCTTCTTTTTCGTCCTGGTCATGCTTCTTCACCACCTGCTCAGGCTGCCGGGGGGGGCGCTCCGGCTTCTCGGCGGGCAGGCCGCACGAGAAGCCGCGCGGCGGCGGATCGGAGCGTCGCTGAGATGCATTCGCTGGCTGCTTGCGCGGCTTGCCGGCAAGGATCTCCCGCTCGGCGCCCAGGACACGCCGTGACCTCGTCCCGGCGCGCGGTCAGGGCCTGGACGGCCCCGGCGCGACTGCGACAGCGCCCTGCGCGGCGATCCGCGAGAACGCGGCATACATCCGTGCCGTCAGATCGCGCAGCGCCGCGGCGTTCCTCTCCCCGGCCGGAGGCTCCTGCGCGGGCATGGTGATCAGCACGATGCCGCCCGCGTTGGCGCGCTTCATGAGCGTGCTCCAGACGATCTGCAGCTTGGTCTCACGCCTGCCCGGAAGGAACCGTCCATCGAGCGCGTACCAACCGAATCCTTGCCGCCGCCCGGCGCCGGCATCGTATCTGAACTCGAGGACCCGGGCTCGTTCTCCGTCCGGCAGCTCGATCTCGGTCGAGTGGGCGTTGCTCAGGAGCGAATTGTAATGCCTGGCGAAGAGTTCCCTCTCGGGCTCCTGGCGCGCGAACCATGCCGCGTAGACGTGGATGCGTACGCCGCACTCGTCCTCGTAGACTCTCTTGACGGCGACATCGGGCCGGACGGCTTCGAACGGCTCATCGAGGGACTCGACCGATCGCCCGTGCCAGGAGCCGAACGTCGCCGGCAGAGCCCCGAAATCGGGAACCGCCGTTGCCGGCCGCGCCGTGAAGAACCAGATGCCGGCGGCGGTGCCGAGCAGGATTGCCGCGGCTCCGGCGACGGCTCCCCGGGAGCAGGCCGTCTTTCCGGCCGGCGCGTTGGGAGCGTCCGCGGCGGGCGCGGCGCCATGTGCGCCGAACACCGGCTTCACGAGGTAGGCGAGCACGACGAGCAGGACGAGGCCCACCGAGAACACGAACGATACCAGGAACATGTCGGCGGGTCCGTGGACCTGGCTCTCGGGGTGCACGGCCGTCCAGATGCCGACGAGCGCGATCCGCACTCCGTTCGCGGCCATGCCGATGACGAGCGCCGCCGCCGCGAGGACGGCGATGCCGCGTTTCGTGCGCTGCGTGAAGAAGCCGAGGGGAAACGCCACGGCCATCAGGCTGACAATGTGGTTCGTGCCGCTGCAGGCCTTGACGACGCTCAGGGTGATGTGGGGCAGCTCGAGCACGTGACCTGTGCGATGGACCGGGTAGCCGCAGGCGGCCAGAACGAGGGAGGCGATGTACGCGGTCGTTTCCTGGAGGACGATGACGTGTCTGCCGAGGAAGATGTCGAAGATCGGGAACATGAAGACGAGGTACGCGAGGGGAAACGCCGCGCAAAGAAACACCTTCCGGCCAGCAACGAGGAGGACTGCGCCGGCGAGCGAGACGAGAAGCGAGAGCTCGGCCAGGGTGTCCGTGAGCGTGATCGTCGCCAGGAACATTGCCGCGCACCCGGCAAGGAGGATCGTCGCGCCGGACCAGGGCGCCGCGCGCACGTCCAGCGCGCGAAGCTGCCGGCGCTTCGTCCACAGCATCCAGGCGCTGAGCGCCAGGATGATGGCGCCGTGGCCGTAGGAATGCGGCCGCGTGAACCAGCGTTCGACCACCGTTGCGATCAAGCGGCCGTACAGGACGAGAAACGAACATCCGACGACGAACGCGCAGATGGAATCACGCGCGTCGCCTGTTCGTGCGCAGAGAATCCCCGGGCCCGTGCTGTTCATCGCGTGGCTCCCCTCGGCGCGGCGGCATCGTCGATGCGCCGCGCGCAGGTCCGGTGGATCAGGCCGCCCGCCTGGGTCCGGAACGTGCTTCTGCGGGAGTGCGCGCCGGCATTGTGCTTCAGGCGTCTTCCTCCGTGCGACGGCGCACTTCCTGTCGTGGCGCCGATCACGTAGAATCCGCGATTCTCGTTCGCGTGTCAAGTGGGGTGATCGCCGCGCCGAGGCCGCCATTCGATCGCCGCGAAGGCGCCGCGGTGTTCGCGTGGACGGTGCCTATCGTGCGCTTGTGAAACAGGTCGGAGCACATGCCGCGCGGCATGTCGGATTACCGGAACGATCCATGCCGGCCGCAGGAGTGTACCCCGAGTCCCGCCCGCGGGGTACAATTCGTGAGCGGGTGTCCCGAAGCCGGCGGAGAGGCATCGTGCGTTGCGGGGGTGTTTTGCGACCGGCGCCGGCAAGGATGTCTGACGGAGCCGAATGAATGGCGCTCAACGCCGTGATCATCTTGATGGCGTCGATCGTGTTGGTCGCCGTCTATCGCCGCGGCTACGACAAGGGGCTCAGTTGCGCGATTTTCCTGCTGCTGCTTCCGCCGAGCAACCTGAGCATCGAGCTCGGCATGTGGGTGAGCGGCCTTCCAGGGTTGACGATCCACAGGGTCACGATTGTCATCATGGTCATCATGTGGCTGCGCAGGCCCGACCTTCGGCGCAGCGCATGGAGCGTCAGGTTCGGCGGCCTGTATCTCGCGATGCTGTTCGGCTGCACGATCGCCACGATCTTCTCGGGCAACTTCACGGTCAGCGTCAAGCGCCTGGCCTTCTTCCTGTTCGAATCGATCTGGCTCTTCTTCGTGCTTGCATCGAGCATCAGGCGGCGCGAGACGATCGATGCGCTCGTTCGGGCGGCGACGCTGGCGCTCGTCGGGGCTGCCGTATGCGGCGTGCTCGAGAAACGGGCGGGCATCGTTGTCCCCTCGTACTTCGGGATGCGGGCCCAATCCGAATTCGTTGCCCGGAGCAGCGGCTTCGGCGGCGGAGACGTGGCCTCGACCTACGGCCACAGAATCCTCTTCGGTGTTGCAATGGCTGTGGCCGCCCATCATGCGCTGCACATGTCGGTCCAGGCAAAGAAGAAATGGGCGGTGGCCGTGTATCTCGCCTTCAGCGCGATCGTGCTGCTTGCGTTGTACTACTCGCAGAGCAGGGGGCCGTGGCTGGCCTTCCTGCTGTCGGCGGTTGTTGCCGTCCTGCTTTGCCACAGACCCTACGTGAAGAGGCTCCTCCTCTGCCTGATCTTGGGAGGAGTCGCTATGGCGGCGAATCCGGGTATACAGCGCAACATCTCCGCGCTGTATGAGAGCACGTGGGATCCCTCCACCGTGAAAGGCAGCAGTTTTCGCTGGCGTTTCCAGGTAATGGAGAACGCGACTGCGAGGCTCTCGGAGGCCCATTCGCCCGTTGTGTTCATGTTCGGGTACGGTTTCGGGAGCCATCTCTTCATGCAGTTCGCCGCCGTGGAGCTTTCAAGCGGCCACTTCGGCGATTTCACGAGCTGGGACATGGAATTCGCCATCGTTCTCTTCGAGCGCGGGGTATTCGGGTTTCTCACGCTTCTTCTCCTGTACGGGCTCGTTTTCGGGCGCGGATACCGGAGTCTCATTCGCGGCTCGCCGCACAAGGACATGCTGTCGCTATCGATGATCGCCCTGTTTGCGCTCGTGTTCATGAAGACAAACGTGTCGTTCTTCGCCCCGCAGCTCGTCTATCTGGAGAGTCTGCACGTGGCGTTCATCTCCGCACTCACGTCGAGGAGAATCGAATGACGTTCGAACGCGGAGATGAGAAACCCTCACCGCCGGGGCAGGCGCGCAATCCGGCCCTCGACATCACGAAGGGACTTCTGGTCGCGAGCATGCTGATCCATCACGCGATGGACTACTTCGCTCCCGGCATGGCGTTGCACCGCTACGTGCGTTTCGTCACGGGAGCGTTCCCATTGCTTGCCGGATTCGTCATCTCGAACGTCTCGCTCCGGAAGCACGCCTCCGTTCGCGGAGCGGCCGCGCGGAGATGCCTCCTGCGCGGATTCAGGCTTGTCGTTCTTTTCGTTGTCTTGAACCTGTTGCTCGCGGCAGTGACGGGAGGCGCCGGTGCGCGCGGCATGGATGACGTCTATGCCGTATTCGTGAGCGGAGACCCCGCCAAGTCGGCGTTCGACATCCTCCTGCCGATCGCGTATACCGTGGCGGTGTGCGGCGTCCTGACGCTTGGCGCCGGCGCCGGGGCCTGGGGAGTCCGGTTGAGCGCTGCCGCGGCGCTCGGGCTTCTCGCGTGGTGTTCCGCGGCGTTCCTCGAGCAGCGCGGCGGGTACAACGTGCGTTTCCTGGCGATCGGGTTGTGCGGCTTTGCGCTGGGCTTCATCCCTCGTACACGCGTCGATGCGCTGTTGCGCAGAGTGCCTCTCGTGCTCTGCGCGTTTACCGGTCTGGTAATCATCGCGGCGATCATCCGTTTCTACTATCCACTGTATGTCGCCTACACGATTGTGACGGCGGCGCTTCTGTACTCGCTGGGACTTGCAATTGCGCGCCACGCGTCGTTGAGCCGGCTTGTTGCGCGGATTGGAATGTACTCGCTGTTTGCCTACGTCGCGCAGATCGGTTTCTTCCAGGCGCTCGCGCGGATGGGATTCGTTTCCGAGAGCTGGCCGAAGATCGTACGCTTCCTGACAGCGCTCGCGCTTGTGACGCTTGCGACCTGGCTGCTGGTTGAATCGCTGGCATGGGCCAGAAAGCGATTGCGCACGATCGATTGGACATACCGCACGCTGTTCGGGTAGCGGGGTTTGCTGGACCCCCGCCGCACGCGACCGGTGTCAATTGGCACGCTTGACGCCGTGCACCCATCGGTATACTGCCGCGGCGGTCGGGAAACGCCGCAGGAGCTTCGTCTTCAGGAACATGCGGCGAAGCTGCGCGATGGACGTGCTGCACGGCATGAGCTCGGGTTTCAGGAAGTCATAGGTGCTCCAGTCGATGCGCGCGAGGCCGTGCTTCTCGAGGACGCGGTAGTAGCCTGTCGTCCCGGGAAGCGGCAGGCAGATGCAGAAACCGAACCGGCTGAACGGCAGCGACAGCGCGTACCGGATGCTTTCCTCCATCTCGGCGACGGTCTCATCGGGATGGCCGAGCATGAAACCGCCCTCGGCGCGGATTCCCGCCGCTTCGGTCTTGAGCACCGCCTCGCTGTACACGTCGAGGGAAGCCGGCTTGCGCTGCCGCTCGTTGACTGCCGGGCTGCCGGTCTCGATTCCGTAATGGATGACCGTACACCCGGCCTGCCGCATGAGCTCGAGCAGGTCGCGATCGCAGAGATGGCGCACGTAGGGTCCTCCCGTGCAGCCCCACTGGACGGGTATCTTCTGCGCGATCAGCCATTTGCACACCTTGCGGGTGTACTCCACATCCTGAAGAAAGGCGTTACCCGTGAATTCGAGCGCTCTGACGCCGTGCGCGTGGATCAGCAGCTCGAGCTCGGCCAGGAGCGCATCGATCCGGCGCTTGCGGGGGCGGTCGCCGTTGATGCGGTACGACATACAGTGCCCGCAGTCGCGCGGGCAGCCGCGCGAATCCGCGACGAGCGCGGAGAGCTTCCCACGCGCCTCGGCGGGGGGGGCGCCCTCGATGACGCCGTCCGGCAGGTCCGTCGTCGTCGAGCCCGCGTCCACGCCGCCTGCAACGAGCTTGCGCTTGAATGCGGCAGGGGGCTGGAGCGCCCAGTCGAGCGGCGGCAGGCTCTCCAGATCCTCGGCGAACGCCGGCGCACCGGCCATCACGGCAGCGCCGTCGCGATACACGAGCCCCGGGACTCGCGCAAGCGCGGCCGCAGGAGGCGGCGCGGACGTGCCGGCAAGCACGCCGACCAGTTCGCGCATGCCGAGTTCTCCATCGCCTGCGATCGCGAAGTCGAGAAGACCATCGAATTCCGCAAACAAGTTCTCGGGCTCGCTCGTCGATGGGTGGGGACCGCCGATGACGGTGAACGCCTCGGGCAGCGTCTGCCGGACGACCTCGAGCGTCGCGTGCGCATACTGGAAATTCGTGGTGAAGACCTTGAGACCCACGAGGCCGGGCCGCAGCTCGAGCAACCGCGCGCGGAACGCATCGAGATCGAGATTCACGTTCCAGCTGAACAGCGAAACGTCCGCTCCCGCGGCGGCCGCCGCGGCGGCGACATACCCCAGGCCGTTGTCGTTGATGTTCACGCCGCTCGTCGGGTCGCGCGCGGGGCGGTTCATGGGGACGGAGAGAAGCACTTTCATGTCTGATCCTCGGTGTGCGTTTCTTCGTGAACCTAATCCGCGGAAGGCCGCCGGCCCTGCGCGGTCGACGTTCGGAGCGCGCCTGCTTCCATGGTCCTTGCCGCGCCGCGGCGGTGTTCGCTTGTTATCGGCATGATCACAGCGGAGAGCCCCTTCCCGGCGTAACGCCGAGGTATTATACCCCGTGTCGAGGCGCGCATCGAGCGGCAATGAAGCATGCGGGGGACCGGAATCCGCCATGCGCGCCACGGCGTGCGTTTGTTGCCTGCGGCACGAGAGACGAGGAACAGACGCCCGTGTGCTATCATCCATCCGGGGTGCGTATCAGGTACGGTGCGCCCCGCGGGGTTCGATTGTCACCGGAGCATCCCGTCCATGAGCATCGGTTCTCAGCTCCGTCGCACGGGCAGGTACGTGAAGGCTCAGGGCCTCGCAGGTTTCCTGCGCAGGTGTGCGCAGATTCTGTGGAGGTCAACGCTGGGGAGCAAGGTCGCGCTCTTCTGCCATGAGCCGGCCGAGAACGAGCGCGACGCGCCCCGGCAGCCGGAGGGACACGCGGTTGTGCGATGCCGCCGGCGTGAAGGACTTTCCGAGAGCGATGCGGAAACGCTCGTCGCGCAACGAGGCAGGTATCGAGGCCGGGATGCCGTGGAACGCTACCTGAAGGCCAGATTCATCAAGGGAGCGGAACTCTGGCTGTTAAAGGTGAACGATCGGATCGCCTGTTTCGTGTGGTCGACCCGCGGTGCCATGGTGAGTCCTTTCTACGTTCCCCTGACCGCGAACGATGTTGTCGTGTTTGACATCGAGACGTTCTCGGAGTTCCGCGGGCGGGGGTTTGCGGGATCCCTGACTGCGCACGTGGTTGCGTCTCTGGCGAAGGAGGGGGCGCGCAGGTTCTACATGACGGTCAAGCTCTGGAACGGGCCGAGCCTCCAAGCGCTGCGAAAGACAAGGTTCAACCGCGTTGCCACCGCCCGCAAGTTCAGTCTCCTGGGACGGAACATCACGATCTGGCGGAAGGAATGAAGCCGCTCGTGGCCGTTGATGTCTCCGTGGCCGCGTGCTGCGGAAGCTGCCGGTTACTTGCGTGCGCGCCGTGCCGCAAGCCGCTTCACCAGCGATAAGTACCGCTCGCGCATGACCGGCCAGGCGACCCCCTGGTACGCCGCGAGCGCTCGTTCGCAATGCGCGCTTCTGATGCCGGGATTCGAGCACAAGAACCGGATCTTCTCGGCCAGGTTCTCGGGATCTCCCGGCGCGAAGTAAGCCAGGCAGTCCTCGTCGAATATGGTTGTGAGCGATGGGAGCCGGGATGCAACCACCGGCAGTCCCGTGGCCACGTACTCGAAAGCCTTCGTGGAGAGCGCGACGGCCATGAACGGATCGTTCAGATAAGGCACGATTCCGATGTCGGCGTCCATCATGACCCGGCCGAGCTCCTCGACGGGCCGGTAGCCGTCCCACACGACGAGGCGGTCGAGCTCGAGCTCGGCGGTGCGTTGCCTGAGGAACTGCAGATACGAAGGGTCGTAATTCCCATGAACGCGCAGCGTCGTTCCCGGAACCGTGGACTGCAGCCGCTTCACGGCCTCAAGCAGCGTGTGCAGGCCGAAACGGCGGGCGACCGTGCCGTGGTACAGAAGCCGCCCGCCGCGTTCGATCGGGCGGAACTCGCGAGGGCGCCGCTTGAAAATGCGCTCATCGGCCGAGTTCAAGACGAGCGTCACCTTGGCCGGATCGACGCCGCGCGCAAGCATGCGGTGCCTGAATCCCTCGCTTGTTGCAATCAGTGCATCGGCGTTCTTCCAGCAGAGCGCCTCGACCGCTCGGACGATGGGAAGAAGTCTGCGCGCGTGACCGTGCGACCACTTGGACTCGAATAGTTCCGTCATGAGATCGTGGAGATCGAGGATGACGGGGACCCCACGCATTCTGAACGGGAGGGCCGCAAGCACGAGATAGTCGGGCAGATTGTGGACTTGAAGCAAGGCATAACGGCGCTCAGGCATGCGGGCGCGAAGCGCCCGGTAGGCGCTCGCCATGAACCGCAGGGAAAGAGCCAGGTATGCCGGGAGGCTCTCCTTGTCTCCCTTGCCGGCGCGCAGCAGCCGATGGGCCGTGACGTTCCCGAAACGTTCGCGGCGGTCCTGGTCTCGATCCCCCAGGCAGAATACGTCAACTTCGATGCCGCGTGCTCCCAGCGCCTCGGCCTCGCGCTTGATCCTGGGGTCGTTGGGGTAGTGCGAGAGCGCCACCATGCCGACGCGCAACTCGGGCGAATGTTCTCCGGCCGGGGTCTTCACCGCAACTCCAGCGTTGTCATGCCTTCGGTTGGGAAACGGGACATTTCTTCCACGCGGGTATGCACTGACCCTCCGAACAAGAATAACATGGTCCACGCCCGCCGAGCGAGGGAGAATGAAGACGCGCCGCGTTCCTGGTGCAGGGGCTGGATCAAGGGACATTCCGGAGGGATCTGCGCGTTTCCAGCGGACTCGACCCTGTCGGGAGGGTGCGCGTTCGGCCCCATCGCGACGATTCTGATCCCGACGGAACGTTTCCCCCTTGACAGATTAAGCCGCATGCATATAATAGTATCCGCATCTGTGTTGCGGCTTGGAGGATGGCGGACAACTTCGGCAGGGGTTGTGTTCTTCTGCACGCGGTGAAGGTGCCGTGGCCTTCATCGAGAGGGCGGGGGCGAGTGACATTCACGCACGATGCAGCCCGGCGCCGGCGGTCATCTTGCGGGCGTGCGTGAACGCTGATACAGTTCCAGTATCTGCTTGTGTCTGACGAGGATAGCGATAAAGGAGCGTGGTATGTTCCCTGTGCGTCGCAGATTCGCGGCAGCAGTTCTTCTGCTTGCGCCGTTGTTTGCCCGGGGCCAGGACCAGGCGTTCAATCTCCCGGAGCAGCCCACGAGCGACCGCTTTCAGCTCACGGACCGGCTGTGGCCCACGCAACACGGTCAGATGCACGTGTGCGTGTGGGAGGACGACAAGCTGGCCGCGTTATCGGTCAGCATCGATGACAATATTGTCGCCGAACATGACTGGTGGATAGCGCTCGGCGAACGGTACGGATGGCGGTTCACGTGGTTCGTCATCGTCTGGCCGTACATGTACGACTACGACATGAGCCCCGGGACCAACCAAGGGGCGTTCGGCACCGCGGCAACCTTCCAGCGCCTGTTCGACCTCGGCCACGGAGTCCAGGGGCACGGCACGCTGGGCATAAACGCGCTGCCGGCGGATCAGTACGAGGCCGAGCTCATCTTCACCCAGGGAGTGTTGCAGGACCTCATTCCCGGCAACGTGGTCACGACGTACGCCTATCCGGGCGGAGACTATAGCAACGGCAAGGATGTCATTGCCGCCCGGCATTTCATTTCCGCGCGCGGCACGAATGGATCGCCGAATATCGCCAACAGAACCGCGTACCTGCACCTGAACGCAGGGTCGTTGGACATGCGCTCCGTCGACATGCTGCTCGATCCGACCAACATGTTCTGGCGGGGATGGCTCAGCCCTCTCAAGCATCTCGTAGGCACCGGCGTGACCGAGATCGACAGGTTGGCCCAGCACGAGGCCGTGGAGTACGTGCTCGACTACGTGAAGAGCAAGCAAGAGGATCTCTGGGTGGCCCTCTACCGTGATCTTGCCATGTACGGGCAGGAGCGCGACACGCACACGCTCACTGTCAACTCGGTGACGGACGCGACGATCCGGCTCTCGCTGGCAGACCGGATGATGGATAGCGTCTTCGTCTATCCGTTGACGGTCAAGGTCTGTCTCGCCGGCGACTGGGATGCCATCAGCGCGACGCAGGGGGGCAATCCGATCGAGGCGAGCTTGATTCTTCACCAAGGCTGCAAGTACGCACTGGTCAAGGCGGTGCCGGACAGGGGAGAAGTCGTCCTGGAGCGGGTCACGCCGGTCATCGTTGCCGCCCCGATCATAGAGCCCGACCACGACGAGTACGACTACCTGTTCAAGGGCAGCTTCCGGGATTCGGTCGTCGTGACCCTGGTGTGTGTCACGGGGGGCGCCTCGATTCACTACACGCTGGATGGCAGCACACCCGATGCATCCTCTCCGGTCTACGTTCAACCCTTCGTGCTGACGAGCAGCGCGACCGTGAAGGCCAGGGGATTCCTGGCCGGCGCGGAACCAAGCAGCGTTTCGTCCGCCGAGTTCCGCGTCGTGGCCGACACCGTTCCGCCGGAGATCGCCGCGGTCGGGGCGGTCGGCGATCCCACGCACGTCATTGTGTGCTTCGATGAGCAAGTCACCGAGACGACGGCATCGGCGATCGGCAACTACGAGATAAGCCCGCAGGTTTCCGTTCTGTCAGCGGCGCTGCAGAAGAACGGGACGACGGTCATCCTGACGACGTCCGCGCTTTCCGCGGACATGACGTACAGCCTCCTCGTACGGAACGTCATGGATTTGTCGGGGAATGTCATCGCGGCCGGAGCGCAGCCTTCATTTGTGTTCGTTCCGCCGGTTGTCCAGCCCGGGCTCATGGGCTCCTGGGATTTCGATGAAGACGATGGCGTCGGCGCGGCGGCCGATGCGTCGGGCAACAACAACGTGGGAATCCTGCTCGGCGCGGCGCGGGACGCCGGGATCCGGGGGAATGCGGTGGCGTTCGACGGGTTCGATGACCGGGTCGACGTGGGAACCTCCCGCTTCGGCATGGATGTGTCGAACGCGATGACTCTGTGCTTCTGGCTCAACCTGCGGGGAGGCTCGGTCGGCGTCCCCGCGCAGAGAGGCAGCCCCTTCGTGTACCCGTTCAGGGTGGAGCTCGCGCCGGACAGGACGATCAACTGGGGCATACGGACGTCGAACACGAACTACAGGCGGGGATCGTTCTACCTGGAGAACGATGTCTGGTATCACGTTGCAATGACGTATGACGGCACGCAGATGCGAGCGTATATCAACGGCATGTTCGACACGGGTATCGCAGCGACCGGCGCCTTAGTGTTCGGCGCCAGTCCTTTGCCCACGACCCTGGGCGAAGGCTTCAAGGGTTTGATCGACGAGCTGCGGATATACAACCGTCCGCTGACGGCGAGTCAGATTCTCGATATCTACGAGGGAAGGCATGCGGCAGCCGCGCCGACGATCACACCTGCCGGCGGCACGTTCATCAGTCAGGTCGAGGTGACTCTGGCGACAACCACGACGGGAGCGGAGATTCGTTACACCACGGACGGGTCCGCGCCGTCTCTGTCGTCGCCGCTCTACGCGGCTCCGTTCGTCTTGACGGCAAGCGCCACGGTGAGCGCCAGGACGTTTGCGGCGGACCTCGATCCCAGCGACATCAGCAGCACGAGCTTCACGGTGCTGTCCGGCGAATGCGATATCGCAGTCGACCCCGGCCGGCTCGACTTCGGCGATACGTACATCGGTCACAGCCGCGAGCAGGAGATCACGATCCTCAATGCGGGGTATTCCGATCTCGCCATCCTCCGCGTGGAGCTGGCGGAAGGGAGCGCGGGCAACGGCTTCGCCATCAGCTCGGGAAGCGCGGCGTTCACGCTGGGGAGCCTGGCAAGCTCGACGATCGGCGTGACGTTCAGCCCCGGCGTCGAGGGGCCGGCGGAGGGAACGATGGTCATCGAAAGCAACGATCCGGACCATCCGCTTGTTCTCATTCCGCTCACAGGCAGCGGGAGCCTGAATGTGCCTCCGAGCGCACCCGTGTTGGCGGCGCCCGCCGACGGAGGTGTCGTGACGCAACTTCCGGTGCAGCTCATCGTCGAGAACAGCGTGGATCCCAATCCGGGAGACCTGTGTACGTACGATTTCGA
>DHGK01000005.1:3561-3711 GCA_002402755.1 Planctomycetes bacterium UBA4800 | reverse complement strand
TTCCCTCAAGCGGCAATCTTCTCGCTCAAGCGGCAATCTTCTCGCCGGAAACCAGTGACTGTCCCCGGACTAAGAACGTCCGATCGGGGACAGTCACTGATTTCCCTCAAGCGGCAATCTTCTCGCTCAAGCGGCAACCTTCTCGCCGGA
>DHGK01000005.1:0-3541 GCA_002402755.1 Planctomycetes bacterium UBA4800 | reverse complement strand
CAGTGACTGTCCCCGGACTAACGGGCGCTGCTATAATAACCCCGGAGGTATCGCATGGCCCGTACGGCGTGCCCGCGCTGCGGCAGCTTCAACGAAGAAGCGGCGGTGTTCTGCGACCAGTGCGGGTCGCCGCTCAAGGGCGCCGCTCCCCCCCGCGGCGGAACACGGATTCTCTGGTTGGGAGCCGCCGGCCTCGTTGCCGCAGCCGTCGCGGCGATGTTCCTGCGCGCCGGCGCGGAGAAGCCGCGTGAAGCGCCGCCCGGTATCGCAACGCCCGCCGAAGGGGCCGGCGCGAAGGGGACGGCGCCCGCCGGCGTTCGTCCTCCCGCATCCGCCCCGGGCGCTGCGGCGGTCCTGCCGCCCGAGGACGGCATTCCGCCCGCGGAAGCCCCTGCCGCCGTCATCGGGGAGGGCGAACTCGCCCGATGGGTCGTGGTCGTCGGCCGCGACGAGGCGGGCAAGGCGAGCTTCTCGTTTCCCGCGGTCGTTCTGGAAGATGGTACGGTCCTGTGCGCGATCGAGGCGCTTGCGTTGCCGGCCGACGTGCTGCAGGTTGCGTGGGGCAACGGCGCCGTCCCGGTCACCGAGACCGTGGGGTGGGATCTGGAGCGCGGCTACTGCCTCCTTCCCATGCACGAGGAGGCCGCCGGCTTCGCGGTGGGTGCGGTCGTTCCGGGCGAAGATGTCGTGCTGGCGTCGAACGAGAAGCACAGGGTGAACGCCGTGGTCGAGGCGCCCCACGCCTACGGCGTCGAGCGTCTGCCCGTCACCGTCGTCAGAACGGCGGCCGAGGCCGGATTCGTCCTCGACGGCGATGCGGTCGCGGGGGTCGCCTGGTACACGCGCGGTCTGGCCGGGGTCCAGCTTTTCGGGTCAGTGGCCGGCTATCGGCTCACGCGGGGCGTGGCGATCGCGGCGTGGCGGGAGCAGGTCTGGGAAGGGACGCCGTACGAGTCGTTCTGCGCCGGACGCCGGGCGTTTGCGGCCGGCGACTGGCCCGCGGCGGCCGGCGCGTTCGGCGAGGCGATCAGGAAGCGCGAGGAGTTTCGTGCGATCCTGACCGGCCCGCTCATGAGCGGTGCGCTGGCCGAGCTCTACTTGAAATGGGCGGGCGAGAGCGGCGCGCGGGGCGACTTCGAGGACGCCTGCGCCGTGCTTGCCGAGGGCCTGCGGCTGCTTCCCGCGAGCAAGGAGCTCCTGCTGATGCTCGCCCGCGAGGAGGCCGCCCTGGGGCGCCTGGAGGCGGCGCTCGAGCACACGCGCGCCGCGCTCGCACTCGATGAGGGTCTCTGGGCGAAGCGCTGGCAGCTCCTGGAGGAGCGCTACCTGCAGCTTGCCTCCGCGCTCAAGACCGCCGACGCGATCGCGCTGCTCGCCGAGGGCGCGGAGGAGCTGGCCGCGAGCGTCAACATCCGCGCCGAGCTCGGCGCCATTCTCTTCAAGGAACGGCGCTGGGCCGATGCCATCGCGGTGTGGGAGGAGGCCTACGCCATCCGCGCCGAGCCCGACATCGCGGCGCTCATCGAGGAGGCGAAGCGCCGCATCGCGGCCGAGGAGAACGCCGTCATCATGCCGCTCGGGGACGGCCCCGGGACGATCCGGACGACGGTGCGGTGCAACGGCCGGCTCGACGTTCCGTGCATCCTCGACACCGGCGCGACCTACACGGCGGTGCCGTCGTGGGCCGTCGCGCAGCTCGGCATCTCGCTGCAGAACGCGCCGCGGGTGAGGATCGCCACGGCCTCGGGGATCATGGAGGCGCCGGTGGTCACGCTGGACGCGGTGGCGCTGGGGCCGCTCAGCGTCGGTCCGCTCGATGCGCTCGTCCTGGACCTGCCGCACAATCAGGGCGAGCGCGCGGTCGGACTGCTCGGCCTGAATTTCCTCAAGCACTTCAACGTGCTCATGGACCGCGAGCGCAAGGAGCTGCGGATCACGCCGAAGTGAGCGCGCCGCCTTCGCCCGCCGGGAGGCGCTTCTTACTTGGCCCGCGGCGACGCGGCGGTCGTGCTCGGCCGCGGTGCGGCGGGCGCCTGCGGCGGCGCCGCGGTCGTGCTCGGCCGCGGGAACAGCACGGGAGGCGCGCCGGGCTGCTGCACGGGCGGATTGGCGGCCGGCACGCGCGGCGCGAAGGGGCCCACGCCGGGAACCGCCGCCGCCGGCTGGTTCTTCACCGGGAAGTACACGGTCACGGGGATCACGATCTGGGGCGTCGCGGGATCGTCCGTCGTGATCGTGAGCTCGCACCGAACCGGGCGGCCCATGCTCTCCTCGTCCTGGAACGTGACCGGCTCGACCCTGACCTTGCATTCGCCGGTCGCGCAGTCGCCCTCGATCGCCGCCGCGATGGGCGGCTCGATCTCCTGGGCCTGGGCGGTGGGCGTCGCGGTGAAGCGGCGGGCCTTGAGCTGGAGGGCGGTGATGTTGAAGGGTTTGCTCCCCCAGCTCTTCAGGATCACCTCGCGCGCGGGCTTGATCGAGGCGGGGTTCTTCTGGTAGGACTCCAGCTCGTACGCGCGGAACGTGATGTACGTCGGCATGGCGGTGATCGTGTCAGCGAGCTTGATCCTGAGGCTCAGGCCGGTCTCGATCGTCTTCTCGCCGCACTTGACGAGCACGGTCAGGCGGTCGTAGGACGACGTCGCCACCGTCTTCTCGCTGCCGTCCAGCGACAGCTTGAGCTCGAACTCCTCGCCGGGCTTGGTCTCGACCAGCTCGTGCGTGACGCGGCTCGCGGGCATGCCCTTGACCGAGACGATCTTGATGTCGTCCGCGACGTTGCGGACGATCTTGACCGTGGTCGCGAGCGGCTCGCCGCGCAGCCCCTCAAGGGCCGGCTTGTCGGGGTCGAATCGCACGACCGAACGGATCGCGCCGTTCAGGGACACCGTGTACTGCTTGGCGGCCGGATCGTTGGAGATGATCTGGGCGGTCTTCTTGACGGAACCGGTGTAGCCCCGGGTCCTGAGCTGGATCACGACGACGCCCGCGCTCCCCGGCGCGATCTCCCTGTCGAACTTGCTGCTCGTGCAGCCGCAGGTCGTCTTGACCTCGCTGATGAGGAGCGGCGCGCCGCCCTGGTTGAGGATCTCGAACGCGTGCTCGAGCACATCGCCCTCGAGCACCTCGCCCCAGTTGAAGTCGGCCTGCTGGCACACGAGCTTCGGGATCGGCGGCGCGGGCGGCGGCGGCGGCGGGCCGTACTCGTCGAGCGCGGCGGCCTGAGCGAGAAGAACGGATGCAGCGCAGATGAATCCGGCGCACACGATCTTGGGCAGCATGTATTCCTCCGTATCGGACAGATTGCTTTTCTATGACCGTTCCTGCCCCGTGAATCAGTAATTATAGCACCTCGCTTCGGGGTGACAAAGATTCCCGTTGGGGGCGGGGCTAGATCTTTCCGCGGAAAAGAGTTATGTCTGTCTGTCCGGGGACAGTCACTGATTTCCGGCGAGAAGGTTGCGGCTTGAGGTAGCAGATTGCGGCTTGAGGGAAATCAGGGTTCTGTCCGGGGACGTTCTGTCCGGGGACAGTCACTGAT
>DHGK01000250.1 GCA_002402755.1 Planctomycetes bacterium UBA4800 | reverse complement strand
CGGATGTGACGGCGCGCTCGGGCGCCGGCGACAGCGGCTACGGCCAGGGCTGCGCCGCGGCCGACTGCGACGGGGACGGGGACCAGGATCTCTACGTCACGAACTACGGCCTCGATGTCTTCTTCCGCAACAAGGGCGATGGCACGTTCGAGCGCGCCGCCTGCGTTCCCCTCGACGAAGGGTGGGGCCAGTCGTGCGCGTTCTTCGACGCCGACGGCGATGGCTGGCTCGATCTCTACGTCCAGCGCTACCTCGTCTACTCGCTCGCCGACAACGAGCCGTGGTACATCACGTACGGCGAGACGCGCATCCTGGACTACTGCAGTCCCTCCGGCTACGTCGGCCAGCAGGACCGCCTGTTCCGGAACCGCGGCGACGGCACCTTCGAGGACGTGACCGCCGCGAGCGGGATCGTCGCGCCCGACGGCACCGGGATGGGACTTGCGTGCGCCGATTTCACCGGCGACGGCGCCCCCGACATCGTCGTCACCAACGACACCCGGCCGAACTTCTTCTTCGTCAACGACGGCCGCGGGCGCTTCGCCGAGGAGGGGCTCGTCAGGGGCGCGGCCTTCAACTGGGAAGGCGGCGTCGAGGGCTTCATGGGCGTCGAGCCGGCCGACTACAACGGCGACGGGCTGCTCGACCTTGCCGTGCCGTGCATCAGGACCGAGGGGTTCAACCTCTTCACGAACCTGGGTGGCTCGTTCCGCGAGGACTCCGTGGCCGCGGGCATCGATGCGGCCACGAGCGGCCTCACGGGCTTCGCGCCGGTGTTCCTGGACTACGATCGCGATGGCGACCAGGACCTGTTCTTCACGTGCGGCGAGGTGCGGATGGGAAAGACCGCGGCCGGCGCCGACGCGTCGTTCGAGGAGCGCTACGGCATGCGGAGCCTGCTGCTGGAGAACCGGGGCGGCCGCTTCGCCGATGTGTCGCAGTTCGCGGGCGAGTTCTTCGGGCGGCGCGTCATCGCCAGGGCCTGCGCCGCGGGCGACTACGACAACGACGGAGACATCGATCTTCTCGTGACGGTGCTCGGCGGCGAGGCGGTGCTCCTCCGGAACGACACCGCGGGCGGAAACTGGATCGGTTTCGCGCCGGCGGGAAACGCGCCCAACCGCGATGCCGTGGGGGCCCGGCTGCGCCTCACGGCCGGCGGCAGGACGCAGACGCACGAGATCTTTGCGGGCGGAAGCTACCTCGCCCAGCGCGACCGGCGGCACGTGTTCGGCCTGGGGACCGCCGCGGCGATCGCGAGCCTCGAGGTGCGCTGGCCGAACGGCGCCACGGTCACGTACGGGAGCATGCCGATCAACCGCTACCACGTGCTGGCGCAGCCGCAGTGAGGCCGGGGCTCCCCTCGACGGGCGGCGTCACCCCGCGCGGCGCCGCCGCCGCCGCTCCACGTCCGTCAGGAGCTGCTTTCGGAAGCGGTAGGCCTTGGGGGTGACTTCCAGGAGCTCGTCGTCGTTGAGGTACTCGAGGGCCTCCTCGAGCGAGAACGCGACGGGCGGGGTCAGGATGATGTTCTTGTCCGAGCCGGCCGCGCGCATGTTCGTGAGCTGCTTGGTCCTGGCGACGTTGACGATGATGTCGTTCGGCTTGGCGTGCTCGCCGACGATCATGCCCTCGTAGACGGGATCGCCCGGCGCGACGAACATGCGGCCCCGCATCTGGAGGCCGTCGAGCGCGTACGCCACGGCCGAGGCCGTGCACATCGACACCATGACGCCGTTGACGCGCTGGGCGATCGGCCCCTTGCAGGGCTCGTACCCGCACACGTTGTGGCAGAAGACCGCCTCGCCCCGCGTGGCGCTCATCACCTTCGTGCGCATGCCGATGAGACCCCGCGAGGGGACCCTGAACTCGCAGTGCGTCATGCCGCCCTTCCCCGTCATCGAGAGGAGCTCGCCGCAGCGGCCGCCCATGAGCTCGATGACCTTGCCGGCGTGGTCGCCGGGCACATCGACGACGACGTGCTCGACAGGCTCGTGCGCGCGCCCGCCCACGTCCTTGAAGATGATCTGGGGCCGCGCGACCTCGAACTCGTACCCCTCCCGGCGCATCGTCTCGATGAGAATCGAGAGGTGCAGCGTGCCGCGGCCCGAGATCCGCAGGCCGTCCTCGCCCGGCAGGTCCTCGACGCGGACGGTGATGTTCGCCTTCGCCTCCTTGTGCAGCCGCTCCCGCAGGTGCCGGCCGGTCGAGAAGCGCGCCTCGCGTCCGGCGAAGGCCGAGGTGTTGGCCGAGAACACCATGGCGATGGTCGGCTCGTCGATCGTGATCGGCGGGAGCGCCACGGGACGCTCGGGGTCGGTGAAGACATCGCCGATGTCGATCTCTTCCGCGCCCACGACGGCGACGATGTCGCCCGCGTCGGCCTGCGCGACCTCCCTGCGGCCGAGCCCCTCGAAGACGAGGAGCTGCGTGAGCGCCGCCGGCCGGTCGCCGCCGCGGCCGCGCTGCAGGAGGGGCGCATCCGCGCGGAGCGAGCCCGAGAAGACCCTGCCGATGCCGATGCGGCCCACGTAGTCGTTGTAGTCGAGCGCGCAGACCTGCATGGCCGCGGGGCCCGCGCGATCGACGCGCGGCGGCGGAATGTGCCGGCAGATCGCGTCCATGAGCGGCGTGAGGTCGCGGTTGTCGTCCTCGATCTCGCGCCGGGCGTAGCCCTGGGTCGCGCTCGTGTAGACCACCGGAAAATCGAGCTGGTCGTTCGTGGCCTCCAGCTCGACGAAGAGATCGAACACCTCCTCGAGCACCTCGTGCGGCCGGGCGTCGGGGCGATCCACCTTGTTGATGACGACGATGGGCTTGAGGCCGTGGCCGAGCGCCTTCTTGAGCACGAATCTGGTCTGCGGCATGGGGCCGTCGAAGG
>DHGK01000087.1 GCA_002402755.1 Planctomycetes bacterium UBA4800 | reverse complement strand
ATCAGAAAGAGCACCACGAAGGACGCCGGAATGTGATTCACTGAAGGGGGAGATTCACGTGTTGGGATGCCCCGTGAACGGTTACCGTGCGGCCCTACGCCTGCGGCACCGCCTCGTTGCGCAGCACCGCGGGATCGAAGTCCCCGCGCTCCAGGCTCCGGCGGTGGTGCGTCAGGATGTAGTACAGCTTCTTCAGCGCCTCGCTCTCGATCTGCCGGACGCGCTCGCGCGACAGGTTGACGCGCTCGCCGATCTCCTTGAGCGTCATGGGGTCGCCGTTGTCCAGGCCGAACCGCATCCTGAGGATCAGCGCGTCGCGGTCGTCGATCACGTTGAGGAGCTTCTGGATCAGCTCGACGTCGACCTCCTGCAGCAGCAGCTCCTCGGGCGACTTGCAGTTCTTGTCCTCGAGGATCTCCGAGAGCGTCCACATGTTCTCGATGCTGATCGTCTGGCTCGATGAGTTGGAGACCCGGATCGCCGTCCTGATGATCTTCCAGTTCTCGGGCGGGATGTCGAGCGCCTCCGCGATCTCGTTGAACGTGGGCTGCCGCCCGAGCTTCACCGCCAGATCGCCCGAAGCGTTCTTCCACTTGGCGATGATCTCGACCATGTAGGAGGGAATGCGCACCGTCTTCACGGTGTCGATGAGCGCGCGCTTGATCGACTGCTTGATCCACCACGTCGCGTAGGTGCTGAAACGGCACTCCTCGGCGGGATCGAAGCGTTCCACCGCCTTCAGCAGGCCCACGTTGCCCTCCTCGATGAGGTCGAGCAGCGACAGCCCGCGGTCGACGTAGTTCTTCGCGATGCTGACGACCAGCCGGAGGTTCGCCTTGATCATGAGGTCGCGCGCGTGCGAATCGCCCGCGCGGATCCGGCACGCCAGGTCGCGTTCCTCCTTGGCGTTGAGAAGGCGAATGCGGTTGATCTCCCGGAAGTACGTCTCGAGGCCGACTTCTTTCGCAGTAATGGGTCGCTCTCCTTCCTGCCCGCCGCCGCGGCGTCGCTCCGCCCCGCGGCGCGGTCATCCGCCGCGCTGCGCGCGCGTCCGCGCGCTCGATGCCGGACGCCGCGCGAACGGCGCCGTCCGCCGGCCCCGCGAGGGCCCCCACGGCGCCGTTCCCCGTGACCGCAAGTTCTATCGGCAGGGCCGTCGGGCGGAATTGACCGCGAGGCGGGCGCGGAGGCCGGTCCATAAGTGGTTCCCGCGCAAGGGGCTTGTGCGCCCGGCCGGAAGAATGTCAAAAAGTTTTATTCGTGCCGCGGCGCGGCGGGGGCGCGCTTATCGGTAGGGAGGGGCGCGAGCGCGTCCTTCCACGCGGCCACGATGCGGGCCAGGCGGGCCTCGCGCTCCGCGGGAGCGAGCCCGGACTGGGACGCCTCCTCGTAGCCGAAGTCCTGTCCCGTGCCCTCGCGCAGGAGCTGGATGAGGATCGGGGCGTTCCTGGTCGTGAGCACCGCTCCGAGCGCCGCGAGGATCCGCCGCCGCTGCGGCTCTCCGGCGCCGAACGCGGAGCGCACGGGCGCCATCAGCGCGTAGACATCGTTCTCATTGCTTCCCGTCGCCGTGCGCAGGAGCTCCTCGAGCGTATCCACGGCCTCGCCGTGCGCGGGGTCGCGCGACAGGAAGTGCGTGACCGCGCGGATTCTCTCCGGGCGCAGGTTGCCCCGCACGGCGGCCGCGAACAGCTTCTCGCCCGCCGCGTCTCCGAGCGCCGCGAGCGCCTCGGCGACATCGAGCGACGGACGGCGCGCGAGCAGGGCGCGGAGCGCCGGCGCGGTTTCCTTGAGCTTGAGCTCCGAGAGGAGCCGCGCCGTGGTCCCGACCGAGGCCTGGCTGTCCGATTCGAGCATCGCCGTGAGGTCGGCGAGCGCCTGCTCCCAGGGCACGGGGCCGCGCGCGTCCTCCCCGCGGCGCACGCACACGAGCATGCGCGCGAACATCGGCGTCGGTTCGTAGCGCTCGTACAGGTCGTTCGAGCCGCAGGACACAGTCCGCACGCTGCTGTCGGGGAAGATCGTCGTCACGAAGGGCTCGCCCGCGCGCACCGGCCGCACGCTCCCCGGCGTGACGAGCTGGACGTACGCGTCCTTCTGGTAGGGCGTGTGGGCCGCCGGCGCGAGCGCCATGACGCGCAGGTTCCCGAACGCGTCGCGGAAGCGCGCGGTCTCGTACATGCGTAGCGCGATGTGCTGCGCATCCCGCACGGCCGTCGCGTCGTCGCAATGCACCAGCGTCCAGAACGAGAACTCGTACGCGTCGGCCGGGACGTCGGGCGCGGCCGCGCCGGCGGGGGGAGGGGCGCCCGTCAGGACGGCCCTGAGCTGGGCGGCGGCGATCGCGTTGTCGGCGACGAGCGGCACGCGCAGCAGGAACGCGAGGGGCTCGAGGACGGCCGCGGGATACGCCGGCGCGCGCGCCGCGGACGGCACGGAAGCCGCGCCCGGCCGGGGGGACTTGTCGGGCGCGGGAGGGGGCCGGAGCAGCGCCTCGCCGAGAACCGCCTTCAGCTCGGATGCCTCGGGCGAGTCGCGCGGCGCGAGGATCGCCAGCGCCCACAGGAGGTTCTTGAGATAGTAGGCGGACTTGTCGTCGGCGAGCACGCCCCGCGCCTCCTCGATGAAGGGCCGCAGGTTCCCGGCCGCGCCCTCGTCGCACAGGTAGGGCAGCGCGAGCACCGCCTCCTGCAAGTACGAGCCGCGGGTGTGCGGCGC
>DHGK01000246.1:11074-11575 GCA_002402755.1 Planctomycetes bacterium UBA4800 | reverse complement strand
CGGGAATCGATGGGCGGGCGCTCGCACTCGACGCCGGCGGCGCGGTCCCGATTCCCGACGGCCTCACCTATGTCGTGCTGAAAGGCACGGCTCTCGGCGATCGCCTGCGGCGCGACACCGAGGCGATGCGGCTCTGGCGTGCGGGAAGAAAAGCTCCGCCGGCGACCCGGCCGCCCGCATCGGAGGTGTTTCTCAGGTTCGAATTCGATCGCGCGGCGCTGAAACCCAGGCCGGGCGGCTACGAGGTCGCGAAGGGCCGCAACGGGCGGGTGCCGCTTCGGGTCCGCGCCTTCAACGCATCGAGCATGCCCTTCGAAGGCGTCCTGAGCGTCCTTCTCCCGTCGGGCGCTGCGCTTCTCGGCGGCAAGGAGAGCGCGGCCGCGGTGCGGCTCGACGCGGCGGGTCACGCCGACGTTGCCTGGGAGGCGGATCTCAGGCGCGTCATCGCCCGGGGAGAGTGGAACGCCGTTCGATTCGAGATGCGCGCGCACGGCGGCGCGA
>DHGK01000246.1:0-10933 GCA_002402755.1 Planctomycetes bacterium UBA4800 | reverse complement strand
CTTCGCGCTGCCCGCGGGTGTCGACCTGAGCACTGGGTGCGCCCTGGCGCTCCGCGCCCGGTGCCTCAACCCGGCCGATGTGCGCGTCTTCCTCTGGGAGGGAGAGCGGAACGTCGGCTACCTGACCTCGCGTTCCATCATTCCCGCCGACGGGGAGTGGCACGTCGCCGTCGTCGATTTCAAGAGCCTGACCCTGAGCGGCGCCAACGATCCCGATCCGAACGGCAGGCTCGACCTGGACAAGGTCGCGCGGCTCTCGATCGGCATGAACGCGAGGGAGCGAAGCGCGGCGCTCGAGGTGAGCGCGCTGTACGTTCTCGGACGGTGATCGGCGCGCGGCGGCGTGTCGGGCGGAGGGGGACCGGGTGGCAGCGCCGGTGCTGTCCTCTGTCCCCGTGCGCCGCGTGACCGAAGTGTTGTCCGGCGCCCTCTGCGCGGTTTCGTCCTTTCCGCGCCGGCCTCGGCATGCTATCGTATGAGAAGATATGGCTTGACGCCGGATATCGGCTGCTCCTCGGAGGTCACGATATGAGCCCGACGATCAGTGTGCTGCTGATGCTTGCATGCGCAGCCGTCTTCTACAAGGCTGCGCAGATCGACAAGGCGCCGCGCGTACTCTGGCCCGCGTTGAGCATCCTGTTCTGGGTGGGCGCTTCCTACTGGCTCGGCTTCGGAATCGTGGGCTGCCTTCTGTTTCAGCTCGGGCTCCTTGCCGCCATCACCGGCGTGAGATTGGCCCGGGAGAAGATCAAAGGTCGGCGGCGGGCCTGACTGTCCCGTCAGGCGGCCGAGCGCTCCATGTTGTCTCGGCTTCACGGGGAATCGCTCGCCGTGTACGCACTTCTTCCAGGCGGCAGATACGCCGCGTTTCCGCGCACTTCGAAGGCGGCCGGCGATCACGCCGCCGGGTACTTCCAGGGCTTCCGGTACTCGCGCGCGAGGAGCGCCGCGGCCTCGGGGTCGTCCGGGATCGTCTCCCGCGCGCCGTCCCACCGGATGCTCCGCCCGAGCTTCAGGGACAGCATGCCGAGGAGGCTCATCACGGTCGATCGGTGGACTTCCTCGATGTCGCTGGCGGGCCGCTTCCCGGTTTCGATCGCCGCGAGGAAGTCGTCCCACAGCTCCTTGATGTTCTGGGAGTCGGGCTCGTTGAGCGCGGGCGCCTGGTTGAGAATGGGCGCGCGACCGTCCGCCGGATAGAAGGTCCAGCCCTTCTGCCAGGCCATGTGGAACGTGCCCGCCGTGCCGTAGAAGTAGCAGCCGACGTTCTCGCCCTTCTCGGCGTTGTTGCCCGCGAACTGGCGGTGCTCCCACTGGACGGTGAAGCGCTCGAACGCGAACGTCGCGACCTGATGGTCGGGCGCATCGGTCGTCTGCTCCTCCGCCGTCAGCACCGGCGGCCCCTTGATCGGCCGCCCGCCTGTCGAAAACACGGTGCGCGGCCACTTCTCCTCCATGATCCACAGGATCTGATCGAGCCAGTGAATGCCCCAGTCCCCGAGGGTGCCGTTGGCGTAGTCCAGGTACTGGCGGAATCCGCGCGGGTGTATGCCGCCTCCCCAGGGGCTCGCGGGATCGCCGTTGAAGGGCCGGAGCGGCCCCGGCCCGCACCACATGTCCCAGTTCAGGCCCGCGGGAGGTTCGACGTTGCGCCGCGGCTTCTCCGGCCCGCCGCCGTAGTGGACGAACGCCCGCACCATGCCGATCGTGCCGGCCTTGCCCGAGCGCAGGAACTCCCTGCCCGAGACGTTGTGGGGGGAGACGCGCCGGTGCGTGCCCGCCTGGACCGCTCGGCCGGCGGCGCGGGCGGCGTTCACCATGGCGCGGCCTTCCTTCACGGTGTGGCTGATCGGCTTCTCGACGTAGACGTGGGCGCCGGCCTCGACCGCCGCGATCGTGATGAGCGGATGCCAGTGGTCGGGCGTGGCTACTATGGCGATGTCGGGCTTTGCCTCGGCGAGGAGGTTCCGGAAGTCGTCGTACTTGGCGGGGGCGGTTCCCGTGAGCTTCTCGACCTGCGCGGCGGCTGCATCCAGCGCGGCGCGGTCGACGTCGCACATGGCCGCGAGCGTGCAGCGGCCCGACTGGATGGCGGCGCGGCAGATGTTCATGCCCCACCAGCCGCATCCGATGAGGGCGGTGCGAAACTGCCGGCCCGCAGCGCCGCGCAAGACTGCGGGCGCGGCGAACGCGAGGCCGGCGCCGAGGGATCCCTTCAAGAACGTGCGGCGGTCGGCGGCCATGACTCCTCCTTTCGTGCGGTTGCGATCGATTCGATGCCGCGCTGAACGAGGCATCGCGCGCTCTCTCCAGTATCGCAGCCGCGCACGGGAGGCTTCAAGTGCCCGCGGGCGATTGAACGTAATCCGCGGCTTGGGTACTATCGCTCCGGAATTGCCCGCGCGCGGCGCGGGCACGGGCGGCCGGGCGGCGAGCCCGGCAGCAAGCGAAGCTCTGAGAGAAAGGCGGCGTCATGAAGGTAGTGATCATCGGCGGCGTTGCGGCGGGGCCGAAGGCCGCGTCCAAGATCATGCGTATGCGGCCCGACGCGGAGGTCACCATCGTCGAGAAGGGCATCTTTCTCTCCTATGCCGGCTGCGGCCTTCCGTACTACATTTCGGGTGATGTCCGGGAACGGAACCACCTCATGGAGACGCCGGCGGGCGTCGTCAGGGACGCCGTGTTCTTTCAGAAGGTCAAGAACCTGAAGGTCCTGAACGGCACCGAAGCCGTGGAGATCGACAGGGCCGGGAAGCGCGTGCGCGTCAAGACGCTCGCCTCGGGGGCGGAATCCTGGCTTCCGTACGACAACCTGGTGCTCGCAACGGGCGCCGAGCCCGTGATCCCGCCGATCCCGGGCGTCGACAGGAAGAACGTGTTCACGCTGCACGGCGTCCACGACGCCGAGGGCATCAAGGCGGTGATAGCCGAGCGCCGGGCCGAGGATGTCGTCATCATCGGGGGCGGGCTCATCGGCGTCGAGACCACCGAGGCGCTCGCGGCGCACGCGTGCCGGGTGACGGTGGTCGAGATGCTGCCGCAGATCCTCGGCATCCTCGACTGGGAGATCGCGCGGCTGGTCGAGCTGCACATGGAGTCGAAGGGCGTCAAGGTCATGACCGGGACGAAGGCGCTGGCGATCGAAAGCCGGGACGGCGCCGGCGGAGCGGTGACGCACGTCAGGACCGACAAGGGCGAGCTTCCCGCCGACATGGTCATCCTGGCGATCGGCGTGCGCCCGAACGTCGCCCTGGCGCGTGCCGCCGGTCTCGCGATCGGCGAGACGACCAGGGCGATCAAGGTCGACGATCGCATGCGGACCTCCGACCCCGCGATCTACGCCGCGGGGGACTGCGTCGAGTGCATCGACCGCGTGACCGGGCGCTCGTGCTTTGTCCCCCTGGGCTCGACCGCGAACAAGCAGGGGCGCACGGCCGCCGTCAATATCTGCGGGGGCGACGAGGCGTTTCCCGGCGTCCTGGGGAGCGCGGTCTGCAAGGTCTTCGATTTCTGCGTCGCGCGCACGGGCTTGACCGAGCGTGCCGCGCGCGCCCTCGGCATGGAGGTCGTCACGGCGATGGCTCCGGGGCCCGACAAGGCGCACTACATGCCCCAGTCCAAACCGCTTCTGATGAAGCTCGTCGCCGATGCGAAGACGGGCCGGCTGCTCGGCGTGCAGGCGACCGGCCCCGGCGATGGCGCCAAGCGCATCGATGTCGCCGCGGCGGCCATCACGGCCGGCATGACCGTGGACGACGTCGCGAACCTCGACCTCTCCTACGCGCCGCCGTACGCGCCGGCGATGGACAACCTGATCACGGCCGCGAACGTGGCGCGCAACAAGCGCGCGGGCCTCATGATCGGCGTGAGCGCGCAGGATGTGAAGGCGAAGCTCGACCGGGGCGACGATTTCGTCTTTCTCGATGTCCGCTCGCCGAAGGAGTATGCCCAGGTGCGGCTCCCCAAGAGCGTGCTGATCCCGCTCGGCGCCTTGCGCGGGCGCCTCGCCGAGCTTCCCAGGGACAAGGAGATCATCGCCTTCTGCCAGGTGTCGCTCCGGGGCTACGAGGCGGCGTTGATACTCAGGGCCGCCGGCTTCAAGGATGTGAAGGTCATGGACGGCGGCGTCGCCATGTGGCCGTACGAGAAGGAGCGCGCATAAGAGTCCGCGCGCGCGGGCGGAATTCGGGGGGCGGAATTCGGGGACAGTCACCGATTTCACCCCGCCGGCATGAGCGTATTGCCGGCGTCAGAGTGAAATCGGTGACTGTCCCCGAATTCTGCCCCGATTTCCTCCTCGACGGAAATCGGTGACTGTCCCCGAATTCCTCCAGCCCCCGTCTTGCGCATCGCGCCCCGTCTCCCCTCGCGCCCGCGCGTTCTCCTCTTTCCTTGACGTGGATGACCGGCGTAGAATGAAAACCGAGAGAAGTGGGAGGAGAGGCGGGATTTCGCGCGACTTTTCGGCTTCGCGTCCTCTTATACAGGTAGAGAGAGGGCTTCAGTCGTGGACCAGGAAACTGTGGCGAGCCTCATCGCCAGGGCGCGAAAGGGAGACCACGAGGCCTTCGAGGCCGTCGTCAACGAGCACCAGGAGCAGCTCAACGGCTACATCCGGGGGCGCATCGGCGCCCACCTGCGCGGAAGGCTCGATCCCGCGGATGTCTTTCAGGACACCTTGTTGCACGGCTTCCGGTCCATCGCCCACTTCACGTGGCGCGGCGGCGGGTCCTTCCGCAGGTGGCTCGAAGCCATTGCGGAGCATCGGATCCGCGACGCGCTACGGGGCGCCAAGGCGCCGCGAGACTTCCAGCTCGATCGGGGGCTTCCCGCGTCCGACATCTCGCCGAGCAGGGGCGCCCGGCGGAACGAACGCTTCGATCGTTTGCAGGGAGCCCTGGAACGCCTGAGCCCCGACCACCAGCAGGTGATTCTCCTGTGCCGCATTCAGGGCTTGAAGATCAGCGAAGTGGCGCAGCGCATGCAGCGGTCGGAGAGTGCGGTCAAGAGCCTCCTCTTGCGAGCCCTGCGGGAGTTGAAGACATCCTTCGGCGATACCGAGAGCCTGCACCTTCCGGACAAGCAGTTGAGCGGCGGGCGGGGAGCGGACGATGGCGACTGATCGGACACCGGACGAGACACCCGAGCCCGAGCGAGAGATCGAGGAACTCCTCGCGCATTACGTCGACCGCCTGAACGCGGGCGAGAGGCTGGATCCTCACCAGATCCTCGCCGAGCAGCCGTTTCGCGGCGCGGAGCTTCTCGAAGAGATCGAGGCCTTCATGGCCGTCCATCCTTCCAGTGCGGCCGCGCAACCTCTCGGCACGCTCGGCGACTACACGCTCCGCCGGCAGGTCGGCCGCGGCGGCATGGGCGTCGTCTACGACGCCTGGCAGCATTCCATGGACAGAAGGGTGGCATTGAAGGTGCTCCCCATGGCGGTCGCGGCCGACAACAGGACGTTTCTGCGCTTCATGCGCGAGGCGAGGACCGCCGGCCAGCTCAACCACCCCAACGTCGTTCAGGTCCACGCCATGGGCGTCGCGGAGAAGACGCCCTACTACGCCATGGAGTTCGTCGAGGGGGAGACCCTGGCGCAGATTCTCGCGAGATCGAGAAACGCCGAGCTTGCCGCAACAACGCCGTTCGGGGCCTCGCGGGAGGAAGTCGCGTTCTACTTGAACGTGGCCAAGGCTTTCGCCGAGGTGGCCGACGGTCTCCAGCACGCCCACGCGCGAGGCGTCACTCACCGCGACATCAAGCCGTCCAACCTGATCCTCGACCTGCAAGGGCGCCTGCGCATCCTCGACTTCGGCCTGGCGCACCTCGAAGGCCAGGAGAGCATCACGGCGAGCGGCGACCTCGTCGGCACCGTGCAGTACATGAGCCCCGAGCAGGCGCAGGTGCGCAAGCTTTCGATCGACCACCGCACCGACATCTACTCTCTGGGCGCCACGCTGTACGAGGCGCTCACCTCGTGTCCGCCGTTCAGGGGCAAGAGCCACCAGGACACGCTCTCCCAGATAATCCAGCGCGCGCCGATCGAGCCGCGCAAGATCAATCCCCGGGTCCCGCGGGATCTCGAGACGATCGTTCTGAAGTGCCTGCGCAAGGACCCGGCGGATCGCTACGGCACCGCCGAGGCGCTCTCCCAGGATCTCCGGCGTTTCGTCCGCGGCGATGCCATCGAGGCCAGGCCGCAGTCGAAGTGGGAGAGGACTGCCCGCTGGATCCGGACGCACCGGCACACCATAGCCGTCGCGCTGACGCTGATTGTCCTCGGCGCCTGCGCGGCCGGCCTGCTCGTCAAGGAACGGATCGCCGCCGGACGCCTCAGGATGAGCATGTACTATCCGGGCGTCGACAAGGCCGTCCAGCGCATGCACTTTCGCATGCTCACGACGCGGATGGGAATCGAGAGGGCGCGGCGGTTCGATCCGGGGGGATACTTCATTGGCGAGGAAACGCCGGCCGGCTCGGCCTCGGCGCTCCTGGAGGTCCTGGCCGTGCTCGACACGCTCACCCAGGATGTACCCTGGGAGCCCGATGCCTTCTATCACCGCGCCCGGGCGCTGCTGCTCCTCGAGAGGGAAGAGGAGGCTCTCCGTGACCTCGACCGCGCAATCGCCGCCGACAGCGAGTTCGTGCCGGCGTTCGTCCTCAGGGGCACCATCTTCCAGAAGAAAGGGGAACAGGACCGCGCGCGGCAGGAGCTCGAGAAGGCCGAGCGCTCCGCGGGCAGCGCGTGGGCCACGAATCTGATCGCGGCGTACCGTGCGGTCGATGCGCTCGACTGGGAAGCCGCGGCGCGATACTTCACCGCCGTCCTCGCCGAGGAGACCGGCGAGATCGAGAGGGGGGGACGCGAACGGTATGTCGGATCGATTGCGGAGATGCACATGGGCCGCGGCATGGCCCACATGAAACGCGGCGAACGAGGGCTGATGGATGCGATCCTCGACTTCGGCGTCGCTCGATCCCGCTGGCGCCAGGCGCTCGACCCCGTCCTTCTCCTGGGCGAGGCGCTCGTGGCGAAGGGCGAGAGGGAAACGGCGGAGGGGGTCTTCCGGACCTTCCACCGGGAGGCCGAATCGCAACGCAGGGACGAGGTGGCCCTGAGCATCTCGGCCCGCTTGTGGCACTACGGCGAGAACGAATACGGCCTCGCGTGGGCCGATCGCATCGAAGACGAGGTTGTCCGAACGCGGGCGCGGATCGCGCACCTCTACCTCTCGGGCCGAGCGGTCGAAGCCATACTCGAAGCGGAGAAGGTGCCCGCGGGGCTGTCCGATGCCCGGTTTTGCGGGAATCTTGCCATGGCGTGGATCGCCCAAGAAGAGTGGGAAGCCTTCGAGACTCTCGTCAACAAGGCCATCGCGCTCGAGGAGCGCTACGCCTTGATGTGGCTTGTTCGCGGAGCGCTCTCCGCGTCGCGGGGAAATCTCGACTCCGCGCAAGATGAACTCCGGAAGTCCCTGCGTTGCTCGGAGGCGGCTGCGGCCTATATGTTCCTCGCGGAGACGCTCTTCCTCGAGGGCGAGCGCGAGAACGCGGAGGCCGAGTTCCGGAAGGGCGAGGCGCTCTTCGCGAGGTACGTGCCACCGGCTCCCCGCATCAAGTCGCGGCTGAGCGACCACCTCGTCGACAGGAACTTCGGGGCGCTCCTCGAGCACATGGGGCGTCCCCCGGAAGCGCTGGAGCAGTACGGCAGGGTTCTGGAGGAACTGCCCGGCGACGGCTGGATTCATGATCGCCTGGCGGTTCTCTTTCGACAGGAGCGCGCGCCCGGATTCTGGGAGGCCGTGGATGCCGTCCTGCGTGCCCCCCTCGCCGCGCCGGAGGTGGAGGACTTGCATCCGCGTCAACTGACAACGATGGCGCTCGCCTTCGTCCGCCATCCGTCGAAGGGCGATGCCGGCCGGGCTCTGGAGTGTGCCCGCCTCGCGGTGAAGAAAACGGCGGAGAGAGACCTGAGCGCCATGTGCGGTCTGGCCGAGGTGCAGGAGGAATCGGGGGATCTCCTGGGGGCGGTATCCACGCTCGAGAAGGCATGGGCGCTGCCGGGTGCGGGCGCCCCTCTCGGTTCGATCCTTGCTGCTCGTCGCAAAGCGGTCCCGCCTCATCTGGCCGCCTACGAGACCCTGGATGCGCTCATCGGCGACGGGGGCTTCGAGGTCCTCGTCCCGGAAGAGGCGGAATGGGAGTTTCTCAGGGGGCGCGTACAGCCTGCCGAGGGGTGGGCCGGCGTCGCTCTCGACGATCCCGGCTGGGAGCGCGGGCCGGGTCCGCTCGGCTACGGGCTCGCCTACTTCTGCGCCACGGAGATCGAGGACATGCCCGGCGCCTACGACGCAGTGTACGCGCGAAAGGTCTTCGAGGTCGCCGATCCCGGCGGCTTCCAGGACCTGCGGCTCGAGGTGTGGGCGGACGACGGTTTCGTCGCGTACCTCAACGGAATCGAGGTGGGCCGCGCCGGCGTGGAGCCGCAGGGCGATTGGGATACTCACAGGGTGAGCCCTTCCTTTTCCGGTTACCCCTTACCCATGCCGCGTATTGTCATGATCGATCGCGGTCGGCTTCTCCCCGGCAGGAACTGCCTCGCGCTTCACGGCGTGAATCACCCGGCCGGCAGGCAGGGCTTCTTCTTGAATGCGATGCTCGTCGGCAACCTGCGGCCCGACCTCCGCCGGGCGCAGGAGCTGCTCGAGAAGCTCAACCCGGAGGCGCAGGGACCGGAAGGCCGCGTCCGAAGCCTCTACGTCGAGGGCCGTGTGCTCGAGCTTGCGGGGAACTCTGCGGAGGCCGCAGAGAAGCTCCGGGAGGTCGCGGCTCTTGATCCGGCCGAGCCCCTCCCGCACATTCGCCTGGCCCGAGCGCTTCGCGCGGCGGGACGTCATGCAGAGGCCGAGGACAGTCTTCGCTCGGCCCTGCCCGGTTTCCCCGACCGGCGTGACGTGTGGGATCTCTGGTTCGAGACGGCCGCCGTCGACCTCGCGCGCTCGCCTCGGGACATGCTGTCGAACTTCGGCCCCGAAGACATGCAGAGTATCGACGGGTACGGAGGAGATGTGCTCTGGCTCCTGGCGCAGCTCGATGCCGGCAGCTCGGTTCGCATCAACTGCGGCGGCGGCGACTTCCGGGATTCCGCCGAGAACCTGTGGGGCCGGGATCGGTTCTTTCTGGGCGGAGAGGCTGTGGCCGACCGGCTCAAGGTCGGGTCGCCGGAGGACCGTCCTCTCCACAGCAGGCAGCGGAAGCCCGTCAACTGGGGCGATGTCCCCCGCGGCTACCGGATTCCTCTGCCCCCGGGGGAATACCGCCTGAGCCTCCGCTTCTGCGAGCGGCATTTCCTGCGAGGGGGCCATCGCGTGTTCGCGATCCGCCTGGAGGGCGAGGAGGTCGTCAAGGCGTACGATCCTTCCGGCGCAGGCTTCGCGACGCCGGACATGAAGACGTGGAACGTGGTCGTCGAGGACGGTCTCCTCGACGTGGTGCTTGTCCCTCGCGTGGGAGATCCGCAGATCTCCGCCATCGAGGTCGAGCGGGTACGTTGAAAGGAGAGACGGAAAAGGAGGTGCGGCATGACGTTCAGAGTGCGATTGGCAATGGTGTTCGCGGCGGTGTTCGCGGCGGTGTTCGCGGTGGCGGTCCAGGCGGCTGACGAGCCCGGGTTCAAGTGCCTCGACGATTTCGAGGATGGGTGCTCCACCGACGGCGTTCCGGCCAAGTGGGCGGAGCATCCCACGTGCGTGCCGGGCACCCACCGGGTTGAGGATGGCAAGCTGATCATCGGCGGGGGGCTGAATGCGTGGGTCGGGACATGGATCGAGGTGGCGCTGACCGGCGACGTGTCCGTACAGCTTCGGGCGAGCTGCAACCACAACGGAAGAGTCACGCCGTTTCTCAACGCCCGACCCTACTGCAACCCGCAGCTTTACTATGCGTATGTCGAGTACGGTTCCGGAACCATAGGGATAGGCGGGAACAATGCTGAGTGGCGGACCGCCCATCTACCCCGGAGGCCGCAGATTGGAGAGGCGGTCGAGCTCAAGTTCGAGTACACGGCGGGCGAGCTGCAGCTTCGGGTCTGGTTTCCGGACAGCGGCGAAGCCATGCCGGACGAACCGCTTCTCCGCCATGTCGACGGCTCATTTCGAAGCGGAGCAGCCGGAGTATTCACCGTGGTACAGGCGGCGGGCGGCGAGGCGTCCTACGACTTCATCTCGATCGAGGCGACGGGTGAGATCAACGAAATTCTCGATGATTTCGAGGACGACGATCCACTCGATGGGAATCCGGCCGTCTGGAAATTCGAGCCGCCGGGGACGTGCGGTGGCGGCACTTGGCGCTGCGAGGACGGCAAGCTCATTCTCGGCGACGTCGCCGGCGACATGGTCGCGACCGCCGTCGAAGTGTATGCCCCTGTCGCCAGCGCTGTTCGGCTGGTCGCGATGACGGAAGCAGAGCTAGGCTATGTCGGGGCCGTCATGACGGATTCGTGGTGCGGCGGGAAACTCAACTGGGGTTCCGTAGGCTACAACACGGGGAATGTCAACATCGGCCACAAATCCAACTGGACAGATACCTACACCGCACAGGGGCTTCTCAACCCGCCGCCGTTATCGGGAGAATGGCTTGCCCTCCAGCACGACTTCACCGGGAGCGAACTGTGGCTTCGTGTCTGGCGCCCGGACGAGGGGGAGGACCTGCCGGCTGAGCCGCTCCTCAGGGCGCCCGAGAATACGGTCACCGTCGGCATGGGAGGCACTTATTTTGGACTGGTAACCGTGAGCGGCGAGATGGAGTACGAGTCCATCTACATCATGGACGCGCCGAGAGCTGCGCTGAAAGTCGGACCGACGGGCGGGACCGCGCCCCTTGAAGTGACGGCGGACGGGTCCTTGTCCAGGAACGGATCAGCGTCCGTTCGAAA
>DHGK01000094.1:558-4645 GCA_002402755.1 Planctomycetes bacterium UBA4800 | reverse complement strand
ACCAGGAAGACGAGCAGGATCGCCTCCAGCAGCGTCTTGACCACTTCCTCGATGGCCACCTTGACGAAGGGCGTCGTGTCGTAGGGATACACGACCCGCATGCCGGCGGGGAAGTAGCGGCTCATCTCCGCCATCTTCGCCCTGACCGCATCGGCCGTGCCCAGGGCGTTGGCGCCGGCCGCCTGGCGGATGGCCATGCCGGCGGCGGGCTTGCCGTTATAGTAGGCCTGGATGTCGTAGGACTCGGTTCCGAGCTCCGTCCGCCCCACGTCCGAGACCCGCACGACGGAGCCGTCCGGGTTGGTGCGGATCGGCACGGCCGCGAACTCCTCGGGCGTCTTGAGCAGGCTCTGGACGATGATGGTGGCGTTCAGGCGCTGGCCCTCGACGGCGGGCGTGCCGCCGAACTGGCCCGCCGACACCTCCGCGTTGTAGGCCTGGAGCGCCAGGATCACGTCCCCGACCGTCATGCGGTAGCTTGTCAGCTTGTCGGGGTCCAGCCACACGCGCATGGCGTACTGGCTGCCGAAGATCTCCACCTCGCCCACGCCCGGCACGCGCGAGAGCACCTTCTCCAGGTTGGACTGGGCGTAGTCCCGAAGGTCGTTGCCGTCCAGACTGCCGTCGTCGCAGGTCAAGCCCACGATCAGCAGCCAGTTGCGGGTGGACTTGGACACCCTGACGCCCGTGCGCTGGACGACCTCGGGCAGGCTTGCCATGGCGAGCTGGAGCTTGTTCTGCACCTGCGCCCAGGCCAGATCGGGATCGGTCCCGGGCGCGAAGGTCAGCTCGATGCGGGACGCGCCGGCCGAATCGCTGCTCGCGGACAGGTACAGCATCTTGTCGAAGCCGGTCATCTTCTGCTCGATGATCTGCGTCACGCTGTTCTCGACCGTCTCCGCCGACGCGCCCGGATAGAAGGACTGGATGGCGATGGAGGGCGGCGCGATGGGAGGATACTGCGAGACCGGCAGGTTGTAGATCGCCAGGCAGCCCGCCGCCATCATGACGATGGCGATGACCCAGGCGAAGACCGGGCGATCGAGGAAGAACCTGGACAGCATGCGCGCCTCCGTTACTTCGATTCCGCGGGCGTGAACGGAACGACCGTCACGGAGGCCTCGGGCCTGACCTTCTGCATGCCCTCGGCGATCACGCGGTCACCGGCCGCAAGCCCCGATGCGACCAGCCACCTGTCGCCGATGGCGCGGTCCAGGACGAGCGCGCGCTGCTCGACCTCGTCCTCGGCGTTCACGATGAGCGCGATCGGGTTCCCCTTGGGGTCGCGCGACACGGACTGCTGGGGAATCAGAACGGCGTTCTTGTTCACGCCTTCCTTCACCACGGCCCGGACGAACATGCCGGGCAGGAGCACCCCGCCGGGATTCCGGACGACGACCCGCAGGATGACCGACCCCGTCGTCGGGTCGACGGTGACGTCCTGAAACTGCAGCGTGCCGGGCAGCTCGTACGGCGTGCCGTCCTCGAGGATGATTCTCACCTCTTCCTCGTTCACGCCTTCCCGGTCGAGGCGGCCGTCCTGCAGGCGGCGCTTCAGCCGAAGGAGCTCGGCGGTCGACTGGGGAACATCGACGTAGATGGGATCGAGTTGCTGGATCGTCGCCAGCGCCGCGGGCTGATGCGCCGTCACCAGGGCGCCGTCCGTCACGCTCGACCTGCCGATGCGGCCGGAGATCGGCGCGACGACCCGGGTGTACTCGAGGTTGATGCGGGCGGCGTCGAGCGCCGCCTTCCAGTACGCGACATCGGCCTCGGCCTGCTTCAGGGCCGCCTGGGCATCGTCGTGGTCCTGCAGGCTCACCGCCTTGTCGGCAAGCAGCTCCTTGTAGCGCTCGACCCGCGACCGGATCGCCGGCAGGTTGGCCTCGGACCTCGCGAGCGAGGCCTTGGCGTTGTCGAACGCCGCCTGGAACGGCGCCGGCTCGATCCGGTAGAGCACATCGCCGGCCTTGACGCTCGAGCCTTCCTGGAAGAGACGCTTCTGGATGATGCCGCCGACCTGGGGCCGGATCTCCGCGATGAGATAGGGAGCCGTGCGGCCCGGCAGCTCGGTCGCGAGCTCGACCGCCTCGGGCGCCACCGTCACCACGGCCACCTCCGGCACGAGGGGCGGCGGCGGCGGTTGCGGCTTGGGGCCGCAGCCGGACGGCGAGACGCCGCAGCAGATGACGATCGAGACGGCGATCAGCCGCGGCAATTCGCGGCGGGTTGCGTTCGAGCTGTCCATCCCAGTTCTCCCTGAAATCGATGCGCGCGCTGCGCGCCTTGCTTGTTCATCGCTCCCGGCGCTTCCCGTCGATGCCGAGCCCCATGACGACGACGTTCGTGAGATGCGCGGCGATCCGCGCCATGTTCTCCTCCGTGTACTCCCGCGCGCCCATCAGCGCGAGCGTGGGCGTCCGCCCGAAGTCGTGCAGCACGATCTGGCCCATGATCGTGAAGCTCCAGAGCAGGCTCTCCTCGTCCGCCAGCGACGGCGCGAGGGTCTGGAGGAGCTTCTGGAAGTCCTTCATCGTGGGGGCCATGACCTCGCGGACGAGGGCGTCCATCGCCTCGGTCGGGTCGAGCATCTCGCGCCAGAGAAGCTGCGCCGGCCAGCGCGGCTGGGAAGGCGCGAGATTCCTGACGACGCTCGCGTGAATCCATTCCTCGAGCGCCCCGAGCGCATCGCGCCCTTCGGCAAGTCCGGGGAACGGCGTGTGGAGGACGCGAAAGGAATGGCGCAGCGCCTCGAGGTACAGCCCTTCCTTGTTGCCGAAGTGGTAGCTCACGGCGGCGACGTTGGCCCTGGCATCGGCGCAGATGTCGCGCACGCTGACGCCCCGGAAGCCGTGCGCGGCGAAGCGGCTGCACGCGGCGGCAAGCAGCCGCTCGCGCGTGTCCTGCGTCGAGACCGTGCCGCCGGTCGTTGTCATGGCATGCCTCCGTGAGCGGTTCGTGCGCGAGCGCGCCGGTGCCGGGCATAGCACCGCGGCATTCACGCCCGTGCAAGGGATCCACTACTGCTTATCGTCAGACCTCCTCTTCACAATTTAAACAAATGTTTGTTTAAACGTCAACCGGGGCCGGAGAATTCTTGTTAATCTTGCGGTCCGCCCGCCCGCGGCATGGGGCCTGCGTGCCGGCGACCGCGGGCGGCGCCGGCGCCGGGCGAACCCGCCGCGCTCTTGCCTATCGGCGCCGGCCCGCCCTATACTCTTTGATTCAAGAGAGGCGCCGCGGCGACCCGGCGCATGCCCCCAGCAGACAGGAGACGGTTTCATGAACGACCTCAAGCAATACGAAATCTGGTTCGTCGCGGGCAGCCAGGATCTCTACGGCGCCGAGACGCTCGCCAAGGTCGAGGCCAACGCGAAGAAGATCGCCCAGGCGCTCGATGCCGCCGGCCAGGTGCCGGTCCGCGTGGTCTTCAAGTCCGTCCTGACGACCCCGCAGGCCATCAAGAACCTGTGCCTGGAGGCCAACTCCGCGGCCAAGTGCGTCGGGCTCGTCGCGTGGATGCACACCTTCTCGCCCGCCAAGATGTGGATCGCGGGGCTGCGGACCCTCGCCAAGCCCTACGCGCACCTCCACACGCAGTTCAACCGCGAGATCCCGTGGGCGACCATCGACATGGACTTCATGAACCTGAACCAGGCCGCCCACGGCGACCGCGAGTTCGGCTTCATCTGCACGCGCCTCAGGCAGAACCGCAAGGTCATCGCCGGCCCGTGGGAGGACGACGGCGTCCGCGCCAAGCTCGGCGTCTGGGCGCGCGCGGCCTGCGCCTGGCACGATGCGCAGGGCGGGAGGATCGCCCGTATCGGCGACAACATGCGCGAGGTGGCGGTCACCGAGGGAGACAAGGTCGAGGCGCAGATCCGCCTCGGCTACGCCGTGAACGGCTATGCCGTCGGGGATGTGCTGCGTTACATCGATGCCGTCACGGACGCCGAGATCGACACGCTGTGCGCCGAGTACGACGCGCGCTACCAGGTCGCCCCCGCGCTGCGCCCGAACGGCGAGCGGCGCGCGTCGCTGCGATACGCCGCGAGGACCGAACTCGGCCTGCGGGCATTCCTGACCG
>DHGK01000094.1:276-401 GCA_002402755.1 Planctomycetes bacterium UBA4800 | reverse complement strand
TACACCTACCATTTCCACCCCGGCGGATCGAGCGTTCTGGGCGCGCACATGCTCGAGATCTGCGAGTCCGTCGCGGCGGGGAAGCCCTCGTGCGAGATCCATCCGCTCGGCATCGGCGGCAAGGA
>DHGK01000094.1:0-167 GCA_002402755.1 Planctomycetes bacterium UBA4800 | reverse complement strand
GCGACGGCCTGGATCCTCGCCGGAGGGGCGCACCACACGGGCTACTCCCTCGCCATCACCGCCGAGCACTTGGAGGACTTCGCCGACATGGCCGGCATCGAGTTCGTCGCGATCGACGGCGCAACGCAGCTCTCGAGCTTCAAGAAGGAGCTGCGCTGGAACGAGCT
>DHGK01000166.1 GCA_002402755.1 Planctomycetes bacterium UBA4800 | reverse complement strand
CTCTGTGCCTCTGTGGTTTCTTTTCCGTCAGTTGAGACGTGTCTGTACGCCCGAATACGGCGAGAAAACCGTGAACGGTTACCTCCGCTGTCTTCTCTGCGGCCTCTGTGCCTCTGTGGTTCCTTCCGCCGTGGTTCGTCGTGCCTTCGCGGCCTTGCGGCGCATCAGCTTTCCCGCGGACTCCGGCGTGCACGGCCGCGGCAGTCGCGACCGAGGCGCTCGCATCTTGACGCGCGCCGCATCACGACGCACAATAACTCTTCACGCACCGGCGGGGGGCGGCGCGCCTCCCGCCCCGCCCGGATTCCCGTACGAAAGGAGCTCCCGTGGCAGCGCCCAACCCCGAAGCACGCGACGGCGAGACGGCCGAAACGCTCTTCAACAAGGGCTACGGAATCACCTACAACGACTTCATCCTGCTGCCCGGCCGCATTGACTTCGGGATCGACGCGGTCGAGCTGGACACGCGCCTCACCCGCGGGATCCGCCTGCGCACGCCCATGGCCAGCTCGCCCATGGACACCGTGACGGGCTGGCGCATGGCCGCGTACATGGCGCTCCTGGGCGGCATCGGCTTCATTCACTACAACAACGAGATCGACGAGCAGGTCGAGGAAGTCCGCAAGGTGAAGCGCTTCGAAAACGGCTTCATCATGGACCCTATCGTCCTGGGGCCGGACAACACCATCGCGGACGTCAACGCGATCAAGGCCAGGGACGGGTTCTCCTCGATCCCGATCACCGAGGACGGCACCCGCGCGACGCGCCTGATCGGCATCGTCACCAACCGCGACATCGAGTTCCGGAAAGATCTCGGGACGCCGCTCCGGGAGGTCATGACCAGGGACCTCGTCACGGCGCCGAAGGGCACGCCGCTCGCCGAGGCCAACCGCATCCTCAGGGAGAGCAAGAAGGGCAAGCTCCCGATCGTCGACGCGCAGGGCCGCCTGGTCGCCATGGTCACGCGAACGGATCTGGTGAAGAACCGCGACTTTCCGGGCGCGTCCAAGAACGAGCACAAGCAGCTCCTCGTGGGCGCCGCGGTGTCGACGCGCAAGGATGACCGCGAGCGGCTCGACGCGCTCGTCGCCGCGGGCGTCGACGTGGTCGTCATCGACTCGGCCCAGGGCGACTCGACCTTCCAGGTCGCCATGATCACGCACGCCAAGGAGCGCAGCCGCGACCTCCAGGTCGTGGGCGGCAACGTCGTCACGAAGACGCAGTGCCGGGCGCTCATAGACGCCGGCGCGGACGGCCTCAGGGTCGGCATGGGCCCGGGCTCGATCTGCATCACGCAGGAGACCATGGCCGTCGGGCGGGCGCAGGCGACCGCCGTGTACGACTGCTCGCGCTGCGCCAACGAGTTCGGCGTGCCGATAATTGCCGATGGCGGCATCTCGAACCTCGCCTATCTCGTCAAGTCGCTGGCCGTCGGCGGCAGCGTCGCCATGATGGGCGGCTTGCTCGCCGGCACGCAGGAGGCGCCGGGCGACTACTACTACAAGGACGGCGTGCGCCTCAAGCGGTACCGCGGCATGGCCTCGATCGAGGCGATGGAGGCCGGCGGCGGCAAGCGGTACTTCATGGACGAGGCGGCGGTCAAGGTGCCGCAGGGCGTTGCAGGGTACGTCGTGGACAAGGGTTCGCTGATGGACTTCATCCCGTACCTCACACAGGGGCTGCGGTACTCGTTCCAGGACCTCGGCGTGCGCTCGATTCCGGAGCTGCACGCGGCCCTGGCCGACGGGCGGCTGCGCTTCGAGCTCAGGAGCCCGTCGGCGCAGCGCGAGGGCGGCGTCCACAGCATGTTCTCGTACGAAGACCCGTTCATGAACGTGCAGGAACGGGCAAGGAGGAAGTGGTGAAGACGCTCCAGGGTGCGTTCGTCGGCGCCGGCAGGAAGGTCGCCATCGTCGCCGGCCGGTTCAACGATTTTCTCGTGCAGAGCCTCATCAAGGGCGCGGTCGACTGCCTGGTCCGCCACGGCGCCAGGGATGATGACATCGCCGTCGTGCGCGTGCCGGGCGCCTTCGAGATCCCGCCGGTGGCGCAGATGCTCGCCGAGAGCGAGAGCTACGACGCCGTCGTGTGCCTGGGCTGCGTCATCCGCGGGGACACGCCTCACTTCGAGTACGTGGCGGGCGAGGCGGCCAAGGGCATCGCGCGCGCGGCGGCGACGACCGGCGTGCCGGTGATCTTCGGCATCCTCACCGCGGAGACCATCGAGCAGGCCGTGGAACGCGCGGGCACGAAGGCCGGCAACCGCGGCGCCGATGCGGCGCTCGCCGCGCTGGAGATGATCGATCTGTACGCGCAGATCAGGAAGCGCTCGTGAGACGCCCGGCGGCGCCGTCCCCGGAAGGCCCCCACCCGTCATGAAGCACGTCCTTTCCCGTGCGCGCGAGGCCGCGCTCAAGGTCCTGTACCGCGCGGACATGCTGCGCGAGGCCCCGCTGCCGGCCGACATCGACGCCCTCCTGGCCGAGCAGCACCTCAGACGTTCCGCGATCGACTACGCGCGGCGGCTCATCGAGGGCTGTCTCGCCGAGCGGGACGCCATCGACGCGATCATCGCCGCGACGCTCGACCACTGGGACCTGGCGCGCCTGGCCGCAATCGACCGCGCCATCCTCCGCATGGCGGCCTACGAGATCGTCCGAGTGAAGGAGCTGCCCGCCGGCGTCGTCATCAACGAGGCGATCGAGCTCGCCAAGAAGTACAGCACGGACAAGTCCGGGCCGTTCGTGAACGGCATCCTCGACCGGATCCGCGCGACGCACCGAGGAGAGGCGCGATGAGCTGGTGGCCGTTTCGGAAGAAGACGGAAGAGTCCCCCGAGCGGAACGGCGCGCCGTCGGATGGCGGGTCGCCTTCGCTCGGAGAAGACCAGGCGCTTCCGGAAACGCCTTCCGATGCTTCGGCGTCCGCGCGCGAGGAGGGCGACGGCGGCGCCCTCTCCCTCCTGGCGCGCGGATTGAAGAAGACCGCCGCCGGGCTCAAGCAGATCCTCGGCCTCAGGCGCGCCATCGACGAGGCGTTCCTCGCCGACCTCGAGGTCAAGATGTACGAGGCCGACTTCGGCCCCGACACCGTCACGGCGCTCCTCGCCGCCGTGCGGGCGGCATGGAAGGCGGAGACGCTGCGGGAATCCGACCAGATCGCCCCCTTCCTCCAGGAAAGCCTGCGCGCGCAGCTCGCGGACAAGGACACGCAGCTCGCCCGCGCGCCGAGCGGCCCGACCGTGGTCCTGGTCTGCGGCGTCAACGGGACCGGCAAGACGACCTCGATCGCGAAGCTCTCGCACTGGCTTGCCGCCCGCGGCGACAAGGTCATCCTCGCCGCGGGCGACACCTTCCGCGCCGCGGCGACGGAGCAGCTCCAGGTCTGGAGCCAGCGCATCGGCCTGCCGCTCGTCACGGGCGGCGCCGGGAGCGACCCCGCCTCGGTGGCGTACAGCGCGTGCGAGCGCGCGATCGCGGAGCAGGCCGACTACCTCGTCGTCGACACCGCGGGCAGGCTGCACACGCAGGCCAACCTCATGCGCGAGCTTGAGAAGATCAGACGCGTGATCGCGGGCCGCATCCCCGGCGCCCCGCATGAAACGCTGCTGGTCCTCGATGCGACGACCGGCCAGAACGCCGTGAATCAGGCCGACGCCTTCAACCGCGCGGTCGCGCTCACGGGCCTCATCATGGCCAAGCTCGACGGCACCGCCAAGGGCGGCATCCTGGTCACGCTCCACAACCGCTTCCGGATCCCGGTCAAGTTCGTGGGCCTGGGCGAGAAGGTCGCGGACATCGCCGAGTTCTCGACCGAGAAATACGTGCAGGCGCTCTTCACGTGAACGAGCCCGCGGCGCGCGCCGATACGACGCTGCGCCGCGGGCCCGCCGCGCACGCCCGGCCGGCTGCTACGGAGGCGGCGGCACCACCGGCGGCGCGTAGTCGATCGGCTCCCACGGTATCGAGATCCGGTCGACCTGCACGGTCTCGCTCGTCTGCACGCTGGAGACGAAGGCGAGCATGAAGCGCATGTAGCTCGGCTTCAGGCCGACGGCGTTGATGTCGCCGAAGTCGACCATCGGCCCGAAGAACCGGTCTCCGATGCCCCGCGACGAGCACTTGGCTTCGCTGCCGTCGACCAGGAGCGACCACCGCACGATCGGGCTCCTGAAGCTCGCCTGGAGGAGGGTCGCGATCGCGCGCGTCGGATACACGACACCGTCGGTCAGCATGAGGCCGTCCCCCGGGCCCAGGCCGAGCGGGATGGGCTTCGACCACACCCACGACACGATCTCGTTGCCCTGGAAGGACGTCCCCACCGAGACGGCGGTGCCGAGCGGCTTGATCGTCACGAGCACGGCGCTGCCCGAATCCATGCTCCCGCCCGGGAACTCGATCCGGATGCGCCCCACCGCGCCGTTGCCGCCGTTGTTCACCGTCGAGGCGGGGAACTGCGCCGGATACGGCACCGCCGGATCCAGGTTCCCCTGGCCGCCGAGCGCCGTGAGAATCGCGCCGGTTTCGATGGTCAGGTTGCCGTTCACCTTCAGGAAGATCGCGCCGCCCGAGCCGCCGCCGCCGTTCCCGCCCGTCCGCACGGCCTTGAACGCGTTGCCGCCGTTCGCGTTGATTCTCGCGACCGGGCCGATGCGCAGATCGCCCAGCACGGCGACGACCAGGCCGCCGCCGCCGCCGCCGCCGCCCGAGCCGGGGTAGCCGATCGTGCCGGCCGAGCCGCTCGTACTCGCGCCGCCGCCGCCGCCGCCCGAGCCGCCGTAGTACGGCGTCGACTCGTCATTGAGGAACCAGTCGTTCCCGTACGCCAGCCCGCCCGCGCCGTTGTCGAACAGCACCCCGGGCGCCGGAATGCCCTTGGTGCCGGCGGCGCCGAATCCGCCGCCGCCGCCGCCGCCGCCCTGATGCGTCGTGATCGAGACGCAGCCGTCGGCGCACAATGCCGGCATGAACGTAAAGCCGCCCTCGGCCGGAAGCACCGTGCCCGAGGGGGAAGGATCGTTCCAGGAATCGCCGGGCAGATACCCGCCGCCCGAGGAAGCCGCGACGCCGGCCGGGAACCGGCCGTCCTCGCCGACCGTCGTCTCCCATTCCGTGCTCGCCGCGGTCGAGCGCACCGCGAGCCCTCCCAGCCCGCCATCGCCGCCGCCCGGCCCGCCGTTGCCGCCGGCGCCGGCGATCGGCTGGTCGCTCACGATCTCGACCGGCCCGCCGTCCGCACCCGAGACATCGATCGTGCCGTACACCGCCGCGCGCCCCTGCACGCGAATGACGAGCGGCGCGGTGCCGAATCCCTTCAGCGTGACGCCTTCCGGAATCGTGAGCGTCGTGAAGTTGAACTCGCCCAGGCCGGCGATCCAGCGGATGACCTCGACGCGATCTCCATCCCCGTCCAGGTAGTAGACGACCGGCGTGTTGCCGGTCTCGACGCCGATGTAGAACGTGTTGTCGGGCGCATCGGGGAAGGATGCAAGATCCAGCGGCCCGTGGACACCGCTGCCGCCGTTCACGGACTTGAGAATCGGACCCACGCTGGAGGGCGAGTCGTCGGCGATCGCCGGCGCGATGCCGGTCGTGTCGACGCTGCTCGGCAGGTTGACGCCGCGGCCGGCCTCGAGGCGGATGCGCCCCTTGCCGCCGTCGCCGCCGATCGGGTATCCGATGTGGTTGAGCACGTTGGGATCCGTGGTCGTGCCGGGACGGCCGCCCAGTCCGCCCGTCACATCGAGCTCGGCGCCCGGCTTGAAGATGAGCGCGTCGGTGACCTGCACGAGCAACGCGCCGCCGCTGCCGCCGCCGCCGCACGCTCCGGACCATTCGCCGTACTGCGCGCTCGTGCCGACGCCGAGCGGCTTGCCGCGTCCCGGACTGCCCTTGCCGCCGCACGAGGACAGCCGTCCACCGATCTCGACCGAACCGCGGGCGACGATGTGTACGATGCCGCCGCCACCGCCGCCGGCGCCGCCGCCGACGCCGAAGATGCGCGTGATCGCGCTCGTGCCCGTGCCGAACGTGGCGCGCGCGAGCCAGCCGCCGCCGCCGCCGCCGCCGGCGCCGCCGATGAGCGGGAGCAGATCCTCCGTGCCCCGCGCCGGGCCGGGGGCGCCCACGACGCGAAGGATCTCGCCGTACGCCGACCACGAGTTGCCCGAGGTGTTGTTCTTGTTGTCGCCGAGCGTGCGGTTGCTCGGACGGCCCTTGCCGCCGGCCATTCCGAAACCGCCGCCGCTGCCGGGGCCGCCGTATATGAAGCACTTCGGCTGCGCGACCCCGCCCGAGGCCGAATCCTCGGGCAGCACGTACGCGATCGTCTGCCCCGCGCCGCCGCCCCATTCGCCCGCCTGGGCGTAGCTCGTCTCGCCCACGTCCAGATTGCTGCCGATGGAGCGCACGCGCACGACGCCGCCGGCGCCGCCCTTGCCGCCGCCGGGGCCGCCGGCGCCGCCCTTGCCCGCTTCCGCACGCACGATCCCGGTGTCGCTGTCGGCGGTTCCCTCGGTCGCGTCGAGCCCGTCGGCAATGATCTCGCCGTCGATCTGGGCGGCAAGCCCGCCCGCCGTGCCGCTCACGCGGATCACGAGCGCCCGGCTGCCGCGGCCGTAGATCTTCACGCCCGCCGGAACGACGAGACGCGACACGTGCAGCTCGCCTCTGGAGGCGCCGGGATTCCGCCCCTCGAATATCCGAACGAGGCCCTGCGCGGTGGGATCGGTCGTCTGAGCCCGGATGCCGGCGATGACGCCGTCGGTCACCCCCGCGGGAAACAGGTACAACTGGCCCGTGTTCGTATCGAAGAGGTAGCGTGACCCGGCCGTGAGGATCGTCTCGTCGAGCGGCGCCGCACCGAGGCCCGTCGCCGCGGCGCCTTCGACAAGACCGCGCGCGACACCGGCGCCCGCCCCCCAGGCTCCCGTCGAGTCCAGGTTCGTGTACGTGTCCCGATCGAGCGCCATCGTCCTGTCGAAGAACTCCTCCGTGATGGCCCCCTGGACTTCATCGGGCCACGTGAGCGCGTTGGAGACCGCGAAGTGCGGAAATTCGACGCGGTTGCCGAGAAGTCGGCCCACAATCGGCGTGGTGTTCGAGCCCAGCTCGCCGTGGCTCACCGTCTCGGACGCGAGCTGCATGCGGAGCTTGGCCTGCCCCGTGCCCGTCCACAGCGCGCGCACGTTGACGAGCATCCGGTACGTCATGCCCGGGCCCGCGAAGGTGCTCTTGTCCTGCTTCTGGTTCTTGTCGCCGGCGATGATGAACGAAGGCTGGTAATCGCCCGTCCCGAAATCGTTCGCTCTGGGGGGCGCAAGCAGGGCATCGACCGGCACGGGCTCCCAGGTCCCGCCGGTCGACGCTTCGACGAGCGGCGTCCACTTGAAGCGGACGACCGGCTGGAACACGGTGTAGAAGATCTCGAGCATATCCCCCTGCACGCCGGGGTTCACCCAGCACCCGCTGATGAACGCGGGCATCGGCACGTCGTAGACGGTCGGGAGCGTCCAGCCGCTGTTGATGGCGGGCACCTGCAGCACGTTGCTCACGAGGGTGCCGCTGCGCACGAGCACTTCCATGTACGTGACGCCCTCGACCGCGAACCCGCTGCCGAGCGAGACCGGAAGCGCGATCCTCAAGCCGCGAATCTGCGAGTCATCGACGCCCGGCACCGCGATGCCGCGGCCGTCGGCCGAGACCGTCACGTTGGAGGTCATGATCACGTTCTGCCGGTCGGGCGACAGGACGCGCAGCTCCGCCGAGGAGACGCTCGCGTCGATGTTGTTGCCGTACACGATCAGCGTGGGCGTTTCCAGCTTGAACTGGTTGCCCTCGACAACGCCTGGAACGCGCACCGCATTCGGCACGTAGTAGCCGGCGAGCATCGGCGCGCCGGTCGCCGTCTTGGGCGCCAGCGAGATCTTCCGGCCGCTTGCCTCGCGCACGGTGACGGTCACGAGTCCGGTCGGCACGCCCGTGGGCACCACGACCGTGATGAGGTTCGGGGTGAGCCGGATGGGAAGGCCCGCGACGCCGAATCCCTGATCCTGCACCGATTTGAACCTCACGGAGACATCGGCGAGCGAGGTCGGGAAGCCGCGGCCGTTGATCTCGACGAGGTTGCCGGGCACCAGCTCGGACGGCTGCAGCGACAGCACGCGCGTTCGCTCCTCGGTCGATGTCGGAACCGAGGGGACCTGGGACGTGCTCGGATCGCCCGGATTGCAGCCCGCAAGCAAGGCGCAAGCCGCCAGACCCAGCACGCCCAGCGCCTTCGTTCCATTCCGTCCCTTGCACTCTTGCTTCACCATAGCCTCCTTGGAGCACGCTCTCTCAGGATTCGATGCCCGCATTCCGCGCGCGACCGGTGCGGCGATCCATGCTCGGCATCGCCTGTACGCACGCAGGAACGTCAAGCAATTCGCATGCCATCTCCGCGTACGACGACCATGACCTCGCGCCCAGCCTCAAGGACCCGCGAGAAGCTGATCACAAACCACTTTCTCCTTTTATGTACGTCGCTGCGCGTGTAACACATGCTTTACAGGATGGTCTTCATGTATCCACACGCGCGCCGTTCGCGCGATACGCAGCAGAGAGGCCTGATTTATCTCTTGCTGCGATTATAAAGGGAGGCCCGAGGACAGTCAACTCTGCTATAATCGCTCTTGGTGGCCAATGCGCATGTTTTTCGCCAAGCTCAGGCTCTCCGGCATCCAGGCCCGGCGCTTCGCGCGCAGGGTCTTCATGATCGAGGGCCGGTTTCTGAAGCGCTTGGCCGCCGTGGTCGGCCGGCCCCGCAGACTGCGGCTGGCGTGGATCGGCTTCGTGGTTCTGTCGCTGGGCGCGCACGCGGTCGGGGTGTACCTCTCGCGGGGGAGCATCTTTCATGTGCCGGCGCCGGAGCCTCCCCCGCCGGCGACCGAACTGTCCCTGACGGTGCGCATCCCCCCGCCTTCGCCTGCGGCTGCCGATCCGCCGCAGCCGCTTCCCCCGGTGGAACCGCTGGCGCAGATCAAGGACCCGCAGGAGGAGCCTGCTCCCGGGCCGTTTTCGGCGGACATCGAGCCGGCGCCGGCCGCCCCGCCGGGAGTGCTCGGAATCGGTCCGGGCAGCGCGGGGCATTCGCAGGGCGGCGGCGGCGGCGGCGGCGCGGGGACCGCGGGCCGCGGCGTCCTGCTGGAGGAATTCGGCGGGTCGCGCGAGACCGAGGAGTCGGTCAGGCGCGGCCTTCTCTGGCTCGCGGGCCATCAAAGCAGCGACGGGCGGTGGGACTGCGATGGTTTCGATGCCTGCTGCCCGCCCGATGATCGGTGCTCCGGCCGCGGCCACCCCCAGTATGACGTCGGCGTCACGGCGCTGGCGCTCGCCGCCTTCCTGGCGCAGGGCGAGTCGCCGCCGGCCGAATGGAGGGCCGGGGCCGACCGGGCTCGCGAGTACCTCCTGAGGACCCAGCAGGCGCGGGGCAACTTCGGCCCCGAGGACGCGAGCTTCATGTACAACCAGGCCATTGCCGTGTACAGCCTCGCGAAGGCCCATGCGTCGCACCCGTCTCCGGAGCTGCACGCCGCGCTCTCGCGCGCGCTTGCCTTCGCCGTGCAGTCGCGCCAGTCGGGCGGCGGCTGGGATTACACGAGCCATGCGACGGGCCGCAACGATCTCTCGATCACGAGCTGGCAGGTTCTCGCGTTTGATGCCTGCCGGGACGCCGGGCTGGACGTGCCCGACCCGGCTCCCACCCTCGCGATGGTCGCGCGCATGCATGGGGCCGGCTCCGGGTTCGTCGTCTACGCGGACAGGGGGCTCGGCCGCGATGAAACGCGGCCGGGCCTCACGCCCGTCGCACTCCTCGGGCTGCTCCTGTGCGGCCGGCCGGTCGGCGATCCCCAGGCCCGCGTCCTGGCGGACGCGACCGTGCGCCTGTTGCCCGGGGCGCTCGGCCGGGCGCGCTGGCAGGAGACCGGGCAGTCGCTGTACTACTGGTACTATGGGACGCTGGCGCTCTTCCACATGGGCGGGTCCTGGTGGAAGGAGTGGAACCCGGCGATGAAGGACGTGCTGCTCAAGCTGCAGCGCGGCGAGGGGCACCGCGCGGGAAGCTGGGACCCCGATCCGAACTGGATCGGCCAGACCGGAGGGAGGGTCTACGCGACCGCCATCGCGGTGCTGACGCTGGAGGTGTACTATCGGGTGCGGCCAAGATACCTGGGAAGCTTGTAGAGAAGCTCGTAGGATAGACTATAGAACTTGCAGCCTCCAACCTACAGCCTACAGCCTGTCAACACATGACGCTCTCGGTTCTCTCGCGCGACACGGTCCGGCTTCTCGACCGGCTGGCGATCGAGAAGCTCGGCATTCCCGGCCTGCTCCTCATGGAGAACGCGGGCGGCGGCGCCGCCGCGCTGCTTGCGGAACGCCTTGCGTCCGGGCAGTGGCGAACGCCGGTCCTCGTCCTCTCCGGGCCCGGCAACAACGGCGGCGACGGCTTCGTGATCGCCCGGCATCTGTGCAACATGGGCCATGCGGCGAGCGTCATCCTTCTCGGACGCGAGGAGAAGCTCGCGCCCGGCAGCGACGCGCGCGTGAACCTCGACGCGGCGCGCGGGACCGGCGTTCCCGTTCGCGTCGAGCGCGAGTTCTCGCCGGCGCTCAAGGATGCGATCTGCGGCGCCGGCTGCATCGTCGATGCCGTGTTCGGCACCGGCCTGGACCGTCTCGTGGACGGTTTCTTGATCAGCGTCTTCAGCGCCGTCAACCGCTCGGGGGCGCCGGTGCTCGCGGTGGACATACCGTCCGGCCTCCACGCCGAGACGGGCGCGGTCCTGGGCATCGCCGTGCGCGCGGCCCTGACGGCCACGTTCGCGGCGGCCAAGCCCGGCCTGGTGCGCGGGCAGGGCCCGGAATACTGCGGGGAGGTCGCGGTCGTACCCATAAGCATCCCGCGGGCGCTGCTCGATCGCGCCCGCGCGGACGAGGCGGCGTTCAGGACCTGGGCGCTTCGGATGTTAGCCGTTTGGTAACCGTTCACGGTTTTCTCGCCGTGCTCGGATGCACAGACATGTGGCATCTGACGGAAAAGAAACCACA
>DHGK01000183.1 GCA_002402755.1 Planctomycetes bacterium UBA4800 | reverse complement strand
GGCGCGCAGGCGCCGCCGCTGGGCCCCGGTGAGCGTCTCCGGCATCGATTCCGTCATGTACACCTCTACTGCAGTTCGGGCGGCGGCACCGCCGCGCCGCGGCGCTGCGCCGCCCGCGCCTCCTCGGCGTACGCGCCGTAGAACGGCGCGTTGCCGTCCAGCCACAGGTAGATCGCCCGGCGCTCCTCGCCGCTCAGAAGCTCCTTGTGGCGATCGTCCGCGATGATGCGGCAGAGGGGGCTTTCGTCCGCGGGCATCCGGCCCGGCCTGGTGACGAAGCCGGGAATGCCCTCGCCCCATTCGTACCAGCGCGCGTAGGGCTTGAGTTCCTCGTACGACACCGTGAACTCGCCGCGCGGCGCGCCGGTGAGCGCCGGCGCGGGCGCGCCCTCGCCGCCGTCGTGGCAGCGCACGCAGCGCGCGTCGAGGAGCGGCTGCACGAGGCGCGCGTAGCTCCAGGGCCGCGTGCCGTCGGGGCCGGGCTCGATGCGCGACGGCGGGCGGCCGAGCGCCGCCGCCCGCGCCTCGGGCGGCGAGGAGTGGCGCCGCTCGTGGCACCCGACGCAGCCGCGTCGCTCGCCCGGCTGGAGGTACGTGATGCTGCGCATGCCCTGAACCGCCCGGCCCTCGCCGTCGACCGCCTGGAAGTAGAGCGGTTTTCGCGCCGGTGCGCGGAAGCAGGCCGAGCCGTCCGGCTCGACGGGCACCGTCCCGAGGAGCATGCGCGCCGACTCGGCGTTCGCGTAGCCGAGGCGCGGGCGGTTGGCGACGTGCGTCTCGCTCTTCGGGAGCACCTGGAAGACGCGCAAGGCGCGAACCGGGCGCGAGGCGGGCAGCGGGAAGTGGCTCAGGCGCACATCGCGCAGGAAGAACTCGCCCTCGTCGCCGAGCGCGGGGTCGCACGCGCCGGCAACGGCGGGCGGCACGGGCCGCGGCGCGCAGGGGATCGGGTACATGGCGGAGATCCCCGGGCGGCGAAAGAGGAGCTCGAGGCACCCCGAGCGGTCGAGGAGATACAGGCCGGTTTCCGTGTCCTCCTTGACGCCGGGGCCCATGCCGGGCAGCGGGTCGAAGCTGAAGCCGACCAGAAACCAGCGCTCCGAGAGCGGCCACGGCGCGTGGAAGTAGCTCGCCGGCCAGCCGGGCGCCTCGGGGAAGCAGACCTCGGGCGTCACGCGCTCGATCGCATCGAGGCTCGTCTCGCCGGTCGCGGGGTCGAGCGCCGCGCGGTCCGGGTCGACCATGACGAGCGAGCCGCCGACGGCCGCGTGATGCGCGCCGGCCACGAACAGGATCTTGTTCGACCCCGGGACGGCCCGTGGCTGGAAGCACGCGTTGATCTCCTGCGTGTAGCTGCCGAAGATCTCCATGGGGTTGGTGCCGTCGGGGTTGCTCGTCCACAGGCCGTGGAAGTGGGCGGCCGAGCGGTCCACGTAATCCCAGCGGCTGTAGACGATGCGGCCGTCGCCGAGCACGCTCGGGTGCCACTCGTTGGTCTCGTGAAACGACAAGGTGCGCACGTTGCCGCCGTCGCGGTCCATGCGGTGCAGCGTGTACGCCGGGAGCGGCTCCCAGGGGTTGTGGCAGCGGCCGAAGCCGCCCCGCCGCGTCGACATGAAGGCGATGCCGCCGCCGGGGAGCTCGCACGGGTCGAAGTCGTCATCGGGGCCGTCCGTGAGCTGCCTGAGGCCGCCGCCGTCGATGCCCATGGCGAAGATGTGGAAGCAGCGCCGGCCGGGCGAGTAGTAGTCGGGCTTCTCGTCGGCGCGCGGACAGAAGGCGAAGTAGACGGTCCGCGCGTCGTAGGAAAGGGAGAGCGTCGTGAAGTTGCCGCGCCCGAGACGGCCGCCCGTCAGGTCGCGGGCGGCGAACGATGCGCCGGGCCGCTCCAGGACGAACACGCCGCCGCCGGCGATGCCGGCGTAGTCGTAGTAGTACCCGAGGTACTCGTGGAGCATCTGGCAGATGAAGCGCTTGCGCTCCAGGAAGGCGATGGGCGTTCCGGCCGGGAGCGCGCTCCGGAGCGCGGCGTCGCGCGCGACCCAGCGGATATCGCGGTAGAGTTGCCGGCGCGCGGGGGCATCGAGCTCGTCGAGTCGCGCGGCCCGCCCGCGGAGCGCGGCGAGGGCCTCGGCGCCGCCGCCGGCAGCATTCGCGACGAGCCGCTGCGCCATGGCGAGCGCCTCCGCGACCGCCGCGGGCGAATCGCCGGCGCGCCCGCGGCGCGCTTCCTGTCGCGCCCAGTCGGCCTCGACGGTCGCGCGGTAGTCGTCGGACTCCGCTCCCGCGAGCGCGAGCGCCGCCAGCATGGCGCCGAGTGCCGTGTGCATCGAAGGCTCCTCCCAGAGCCGTGTCCGTTCCTGTAGTATAATGCGAACCCATGGTGATCGCGATCCAGGCGCGCCGCACCCTGACCGCGGCGGGAATCATGTCCGGGACGTCGTGCAACGGCGTCTCGACCGTGATCATCGAGGTCGCGCGCCGTGGCGCGGCGCTTTCGGCGCGGTTCCTGTCGCACCGCGATGAGGCGTATCCGGCGGCGCTCAGGGCGCTCCTGCTGCGCGCGGCCTCCCTGTCCGTGCCCGAGCTCGCCGGCCTGCACGTCCTTCTCGGGAGGCGCTTCGCGGCGAGCGTGCAGCGCCACCTCGCCGCCGCGCGGATCGCGCGGGTCGATCTCATCGGCTCGCACGGCCATTCGCTGTGGCACCGGCCGCGGGCGGACGCCCGGCGCGGCGCGCGTGCGCTCGGCGGAGATCTTCCCGTCTCCTGGCAGATCGGCGAGCCCGCCGAGATCGCGGCGGCGTTGCGGGCGCCCGTCGTCGCCGACTTCAGGCCCGCCGATGTCGCGGCGGGCGGGGAAGGCGCGCCGCTCGTGCCGTTCGCCGACGGCATTCTCTTTCGCCCGCGCGGCCGCCCGCGCGCCTGCCTCAACATCGGCGGCATCGCCAACGTGACGCTGCTCGACGGCGCGGGCGCGCCGGTGCTCGCGTTCGACACGGGGCCCGGGGTGATGTTGCTCGACGCCGCGGCCGCGGCGGCGAGCGGCGGCAGGCTCGCCATGGATCGCGGCGGCCGCCTGGCCGCGCGCGGCGCTGTCGACCGGCGGCTACTCGCGCGGCTGCTCGCGCATCCGTATTTCGGGGAGCCGCCGCCCAAGTCGACCGGCCGCGAGCTGTTCGGCGCGGAGTTCCTCGCGCGGATTCTCCGCACGCCCCGCGCGCCCGAGGATCTCCTCGCGACGCTGACCGCCTTCACGGTCGAGACGATCGCGCGCGGCATCGAGGCCCTGCCGCTGCGGCCGGCCGACGTCGTCGCGGCCGGCGGCGGCGTTCGCAACCCGGCGATTCTGGGCGCGCTCAGGCGGCGCCTCGCCCCGCTGCCGATCGTGGCGAGCGCCGACATAGGCTGGCCGGAGGAGGCGCGCGAGGGCGCGGCGTTCGCGCTGCTCGCCGCGGCGTTCGTGTGGGGCGTTCCGGCCTCGTTCCCGGGCACGACCGGCTGCCGGGGGGCGCCGGTGCTCGGGAAGCTGTGCCTGCCGCCGGGGAGGTGATCATGGCGGGCGGCGCGCGCGAATCATTCGACGTCGCGGTCGTGGGCGGGGGCCCGGCCGGGATGATGGCCGCGATCTTCGCCGCGGAGCGCGGCGCGCGGGTCGTCCTTCTGGAACGGCTCGACGACCTGGGCAGGAAGCTGCGCGCGACGGGCGGCGGGCGATGCAATCTCACGAACACGCGCGACCGGGATGCGTTCCTGGAAGCCTTCGGGGAGAAGCGCCGCTTCGTCCGCCCGGCCATCGCCGCGTTCGATGGCGCGGCGCTGCGCGCGTTCCTGGCCGGGCGCGGCGTGCCGACCGAGAGCTCCGACGGCGTGCACGTGTTTCCCTCGAGCGGCTCGGCGCACAGCGTCGCCGATGCGCTCGCCGCGCTGCTTGGGGAGCGCGGCGTCGAGATCCGCACGCACGTCAGCGTCGTGCGGATCGAGGTTGCGGACGGCCGCGCCCGCGGCGTCGCCGCCGCCGCGGGCGCATGGAGCGCGCGCGCCGTCGTGCTGGCCGCCGGCGGCAAGAGCTATCCCGGCCTCGGCGGGACCGATGCGGGCTACGAGCTCGCTGCGGCGCTCGGCCACGGGCTGGTGCCGCCCGTGCCCGCGCTCGCCGGCATCGCGCTCGGCGAGGCATGGGCCGGCGAGTGCGCCGGCATCGTGCTGCCGGACGTCGAGATCGGCATTGCCGAGCCCGGCGGCACGCGGCGGCGAGGAGAGCTGCTCTTCACGCATCGAGGCATCTCGGGGCCGGCGGCGCTCGATCTCTCCGGAGATGTCGCGGCGGCGCTCCTCCTGCGCGGCGCGGTGCCCCTCGCGGTCGACCTGGCGCCGGGCACATCGCGCGAGGCGTGGGTGCGCCGCTGCGAGGAGTGGCGGAGGACGGCGGGCCGCAAGCGCGTGCGCACCATGCTGGGCGCAGCGATGCCGCACGCGCTGGCCGAGCGCGTGGCGTCCGCCGCCGGGCTCGCGCGCGATGCCGCCTGCGCGCACATCACGCGCGAGAGCCGCGAGCGCCTGGCCGGGGCGATCGCCGCGCTGCCGCTCACCGCCGTCGGGACGGAGGGCTTCGAGAAGGCCATGGCGACGCGCGGCGGCGTGGCGCTGTGCGACGTCGATGCGCGCACGCTGTCGAGCCGCGTCGTGCGCGGGCTCTTCTTCGCCGGCGAGGTGCTCGATGTCGACGGACCGTGCGGCGGCTGGAACCTCCAGTGGGCGTTCGCGAGCGGCCGCCTGGCGGGTGTCAGTGCGGCGCGATGGGTTGCCTCCGGCGGCTCCTTCGCCTACGATGGAGGCGGTGGTTCCTGAAGCTCCGGCGTCGTGACGAGGGAGTGGTTGCCATGCGCGCGGCGAGAAGATTCGTGCTTGTCATGATGGGTGTTGCGGGCGTTCTCGGCGCGCAGAGTCCCGAGGACTTCGCCTTGAAGATCGAGCCGGTGGGAACGACGGGGGCGGTCGTCGTCGGAAGCTGGACGATCGACGGCGTTCAGGGCTGGTCGTACGGCGTGTGCCACGACCCCGAGCATGCGTCGCTCGGGGACTGCGTCGGGCAATCATACGCCGTGACCGATGTGTGCGGCGGGGTGTGCGCGCATCTCGCCTGCCCCGCGGACATGCAGGCGATCAAGAACGGCAATCCGCCGGACTTCAACACCGTGAACGTCCACGCCGGCGGCATCACGCAGGGCGTCGTGATCGATTTCATGCAGGTGCTGACGCTGCTCAGGAGCGCGCGCACGGAGATGCTGAGGATCGAGTACGACCTGTACGCGCCCTGGCTGAACCTCGAGTTCTGCGGCACGCTGGGCGTGCCGGCGACCGATGTCATCTTCGTCGTGGGCGGCCACAGCATAGCGCCGGCCGTGCAGGAGAAGCTCGGGCGGCCGTACCCGGACCTGACGCTGCGCCTCGCGACGACCGGGGCGCAGGGCAGGGAGGCCGTCGAGGTGCTGCTCGACACGCCGTCCGGGGAAAGCGCGAACGGCTTCTCGTTCGGCCTCGCGCACGACACCGCCGACGTCAAGGTCGCCGATCTCGTTCCCGGCGCGGCCGTCGAGGCGGCGGGGGGCGCGGATTACTGGCGCGCGGCGGTCATCGACGGCAAGGGCGCGACGGTCGGCTGCGTGCTCGACCTGGAGCCCGAAGGCGGCGTCTTCCGCGTGCTGCCCGCCTTCACCGTGGGACAGCAGGTCGCCGTCGCGCACTTCGCGCTCGCCGCCGAAGAGGGGGATGTGACGGCGACCGTCGAGCTGTCGAGCGCGCTCGGCGAGCCGCCGGTCGAGATCCTGGTCGATGTCGCGGGCGAGAGCCGGTCGCCGCTCCTCGGGGACGCGGTCGCACTGAGGGTGTCCTCCGAGCCGATTGCCGCGGACTTCATTCGCGGCGATGCCAACCAGGACGGCAAGGTCAACCTCGCCGATGCGGTGGCGATCCTGCGCGCGCTCTTCGGCGGGGGCTCGAAGCTCGCCCTGATCGAGGCCTGCCAGGCCTCGGCCGATGTCAACGACGACGGCCAGCTCACCGTGAGCGACGCCTCGTACGCGCTGGCGTACCTTTTCCGGGCCGGAGCGGCCATTCCGGCGCCCGCCGGCGCCTGCGGGCCCGCGCCCGAGGGAAGCGTCCTCGGCTGCGAGCGGTTCCGGTGCCCGTGAGCGGGTGCGCGGGCGCGCGCGGCGCCGCGGCGGAACGGGCTGCCCCGCCTCAGATACGGTATCATCGCCGCCTTCCGGCGGAGGATTCCAGGTGACGTTTGCGGTTCCCCCCGACATGCGGGCCGCGGTGTGGCGCGGCGGCGCCGAGCTTGCGGTCGAGCGCGTGCCGGTGCCGGCCGTCGGCCCGGGGGAGCTGCTCGTGCGCGTCGAGGCCTGCGGACTGTGCCCGACCGACATCAAGAAGATCGATCGCGCGCTGTGCGCGCCGCCCGTGATCCTCGGCCACGAGACGGCGGGCACCGTCGTCGTCGCGGGCGAGGGGCGCGGGGAGTGGCTCGGCCGCCGCGTCGCCGTCTACCACCACGTGCCGTGCCGCGAGTGCCGGCTTTGCGAGCTCAGGCTCTACAGCCAGTGCGCGGGCTACAAGCGCACCGGCGCCACGGCGGGCTTCGCGCCCGCGGGCGGCGGCTGGGCCGAGTACGTCAAGGTCATGCCGTGGATCGTCGATGGCGGCGGCGTCGTGGCGGCGCCCGAGGGCATGCCGCGCGCGGTCGCGATCCTCATGGAGCCCGTCAACACGTGCCTGCGCTGCGTGCGCTGCCTGCCGCCGCCCCCGGGCACGGTCGTCGTCCTCGGCCTGGGGCCGATCGGGCTCATGCTCGCGGCGCTGGCGGCGCGCGACGGCTGGCACGTGCTGGCGGTGGAGCCGGTCCCGGAGCGGCAGGTCCTCGCCGGGGCGTTCGGCGCCGTCGAGGTCTTCGCGCCTGTCGATGACCTCGCCGGCAGGCTCAAGGCGCGCTGCGCGCCGGACGGCCCCGACGGCGTCATCGCGGCCACGGACGCGGAGGCCGCGATCGGCGCCGGCCTCGCGGCGCTCAGACCCGGCGGCACGCTGATCCTGTTCGCGCATACGCGGCGCGGGCAGCCGCTCACGGTCGACGGCGGGGAGATCGGGATGCAGGAGAAGCGCATCGCGGGGAGCTACTCCTCGTCGATCGAGCTGAACGGCGCGGCGGTCGAGGCCCTGTGCGATGCGCGCGTTCCGTGGGAACGGCTCGTCACGCACGTCTTCCCCCTCGAGGACATCAACGCGGCGCTCGCGCTCGCGCGGCGGCCGCGCGACGGCTCCCTCAAGATCGCGGTGACGGCGGAGACCTGAGCGATGGCGACCTCGCAGCTTCCCGCGACCATGCGGGCGTGCGTGCTCCACGGCCGGGAGGACGTGCGCGTGGAGGAGGTCCCCGTGCCCGTGCCCGGGGAGGGAGAGCTGCTCGTCCGCGTGCGCGCGGCGCTGACCTGCGGCACGGACCTCAAGGTGTTCCTGCGCGGCTACCACGCGCGCATGATCGTCCCGCCCGCCGTGTTCGGCCACGAATGGGCGGGCGAGGTCGCCGCCAGCCGCGATGCGCGCTTTCCTGTGGGGACGCGCGTCGTGGCCGCGAACTCGGCGCCCTGCGGCGCGTGCGTGTTCTGCGAGATCGGCAAGCCGAATCTCTGCCGGGACCTCCTCTTCATGAACGGCGCGTACGCCGAGTACGTGCGGGTGCCGGCCAGGATCGTCGCCAAGAACTGCCTGCGGATTCCGGACGGCGTGCCGGCGGCGAAGGCGGCCCTGGTCGAGCCGCTCGCCTGCGCCGTGAAGGGCGTCGAAGACGCGCGCGTCGCGGCCGGCGAGCGCGTGCTCGTCATCGGCGCCGGGCCCCTCGGCCTGCTGCTCGCGCGCATGTGCGTGCTGGCGGGCGCCGAGGTGACATCGCTCGACGCGCAGCCCGCGCGCCTCGCGGCGGCGCGCGAACTGGGCGCGGCGCACACGGTCGAGGCGGCGCTCACGCCCGAGACCGCGGACGTGCTGAAGGCGCGGACCGCGCACGGCCTCGGCTTTGACTGCGTCTTCGAGGCGATTGGCAGGCAGGAGACGTGGAACGGAGCCGTGCCGCTCGTCCGGCCCGGCGGCAGGATCAACCTCTTCGGCGGCTGCCCGAACGGCAGCGAGCTGCGCGTCGACACCGCGCGCCTGCACTACGAGGAGGTGACGCTGCTCGCATCGTTCCACCACACGCCGCGGACGATCAGAACGGCGCTCGAGCTGATCGCGGACGAGCGGGTCCCGGCGCTGGCCATCGTGCGGGAAGGCCGGCCGCTCGCGGACCTGCCGCGCGTGCTCGAGGAGCTGAAGGCGGGCGGCGGGGCGCCCAAGACGGCGCTCCTGCCGCATCTTCCGGACGGAGCGCGCGTGTCGGGCGCGGAGATTCTCGATTACTGAGAGGCCGGGAGCGGATGCGCTCCCGGCGCCGGGCGCGGCCCCTTACTTCACCGGAAAGAAGGCCATCACGCTGACCTCGATCTTCGGCGCGGCCGGGTCGTCCGTGTGGATCTCGATCGCGCCCCGCGCCGGCTGGACCGCGCCGGCCGGCCGCCCGGCGATGGCGACGTTCACGGCGTACTCGCGGCCCGGCGCGGTCTCGGACAGCTCGGCCGTGAAGAATCCACCCCGGGCGACGAGCTTCTCCACCTTGAACGTGACGCCCTCGGCGCCGAGCACCTTCAGGGTGCGCACGAGCGGCTGCGCGGGATTCTTCTCCCATTCCTCGATCTCGCGGTGGCGCACGATGATCCACTGGGGGGCGGTGAAGACGCGCGGCTTGAGCGTGATGTGCGCCTTGACCGTCACGGGGACCGTGACGCCGCCCGCCGCGGCGTTGAACACGATCTCCTCGATTGCGTTGGGGGTCGCGAGGCCGGGGACGGTGGTCAGCCGCACCTTGTACTCGGCGCCCTTCACGGCTTCCTCGATGGCGACGGTCACGCGCGGAACGGGCGCCGACAGCGTGAGCGCGTCGATCGGCACCTCCGTCGCCTTGACGATCGAGAACTCCGTGCTCACGGGCAGGCCGCCGAGAATGCCCTGCAGCGCCGGGAAGCGCGGCGCGAGGCGCACCGCATCGCGCACGATGCCGCCGAACTGGAGCATGACCTTCGGCGCGGCGGGGTCGTTCGTGAAGACCGTCGCCTGCTTCAGGGTGGGGCCCTGGAAGTCCTTGGTTTCCACCTTGAGCGTCACGCCGCCCTCGCCGCCGGGCGGGATGCTCCTCGTGAAATCGACGGTCGTGCACTTGCAGCTTTCCTGGACGTCCTTGATCGCGAGCTCGGCGTCGCCGGTATTCCGGATGATGTACGTGTGCGTGACCGCCTGGCCGGTGAACACCGTGCCCCAGTTGAAGTTGGGCTCGGGGCACACCGCCCGCGGGTTCCGGAGCGGGGCCGGCGGAAGCGGCGGGCCGATCTCGTCCTCGGCGCCGAACAGAGCCGCGGCCAGGACGGCCGTCGTGAATGCCATGCGCATGCGGATCCTCCATGGTACGGCCGCGCGGGGCCTTACGCGCCGCGGGCGGCCACACTATTATAACAGGGTCGAGGGATCTGTTCGCCGTTCGCGCGGAGGCGCCGCATGCTGAACGTCATCGAGGTTTTCCGGAGCATCCAGGGCGAGACGACGCTGGCCGGCCGCCCGTCCTGCTTCATCCGTCTGGCGGGCTGCAATCTGGACTGTCGCTGGTGCGACACCCGTTACGCGCGCGAGGCGGGCCGCGCGCGGGCGCTCGACGACCTGATCGCCGCCGTGGACGGCGGGCCGCGGCGCGTGTGCATCACGGGCGGGGAGCCGCTGCTCCAGGAGGAAACGCCCGCGCTCGTGCGCGCCCTGCTCGACGGCGGGCGCCTCGTGGCGGTCGAGACCAACGGCTCGCTCCCGATCGATGCCATCGACGCGCGCGCCTCGCGGATGGTCGACCTCAAGCCGCCCTCCAGCGGCGAGACGGAGAGGATGCACTGGCCCAACCTCGAGCTCCTCACGCCCCGCGATGAGGTGAAGATCGTGATCGCCGGCCGCGACGATTACGCATGGGCCGCGGCGCTTCTCGCGCGCGACCGCAGGCTGGCACGGTGCACCGTGAATCTGAGCCCGGTGCAGGGCGCGCTCGCCGCGGCAGAGCTTGCCGAGTGGATCCTCGATGACGGCCTGGACGTCAGGCTCAACGTGCAGCTTCACAAGGTCTTGTGGCCCGGCGCGGCGCGGGGGCGGTGAGCCGCAGGATTACAGAGAGTAGAGATGATGTGAACCCGCCCATCGAAACGTGCAATGAACACGTCCG
>DHGK01000162.1 GCA_002402755.1 Planctomycetes bacterium UBA4800 | reverse complement strand
TGAAGGAACCGTCGGCGTTCAGGGCCAGGACGCCGTACACAGGTCCCGTGCCGGCGAGCACCGCCGCGAGCGCATTGCCGTCGGCATCCGTGTCGTTGCCGAGGACGCCGGGCGCCGGCACNNTGTTCTTCGCCGTCGTGTAGGCATCGTCCGCCGCGACCGGCGCGTCGTTGACCGCGCCGACCTCGATCGTTACCGTCGCCGGCGCGCTCTGGGCCGACCCGTCGCCGGCCCTGTACGTGAAGGAGTCCGTACCGGAGAAGTCCGCCGCCGGGGTGTACGTGAACGATCCGTCGGGGTTCAGGTTCACGGCACCGCTCGCCGGCCCGCTTGCAAGCACGGCCGAAAGCGGACTGCCCTCAGGATCCGTGTCGTTCCAGAGGACGCCGGGCGCGGCGACCTCGAGCACCGCGTCCTCCTGCGTCACGTAGACATCGGGATTCGCCGAGGGCGCCTGATTGACGGGCCCGGCGGCGATGTGCGCGTACAGGAGATCCACCGTCAGGATGTCCTTGATCTCCTTCTTGACCGCCGCCGTGTCCGCGAACCTGACGCGGATCGCGCCCCCGGCGCCGACGTAGCTCTGCGGCGCGGCCGGCGCGAAGAGCCCGTCGGCCGCAACGTCGGCCGTGATGTCCTCCCACAGGCCGCTCGTCACGTTCAGGACCGAGATCTTCAGGAAATCGGCGGCATCGTAGTTCGTCCAGGCGACTGCCGCGTTGAGCTCCATGGCCGTGATGTCCGCCGGCGCCGCGGTCGTCGCCAGCGTGTACTCGACGAGCAGGCTGACCTGCCCCGCGATGCCGTTCGGCGCTTCCATGACCGTCTGGACGAGCCCGTCGCCCGCCGCGGTCGTGCCCTGCCAGCCGTTGCCGCCGAGCGCACCGTAGGTCACCGCGGGATCGGCGCTCGCGTAAGCGTCGAACGCCGTATCGACCGGCGTGGCCGAGGCCTCGTTCGACCAGCCGGATTCGTTGCTGCTCGTATCGACCGCCGTTACGACGTAGTAGTACGCGACGCCGTTCGTGAGACCCGTGTCGACGTGGGCGCTGGCAGTCAGGCCACCCGCAACGAGCGCGTAGCCGCTTCCCGATGTCGTCGACCGGTAGACGTTGTAGCCGGCGATGTCCGGAGTCGCGCTGTCATCCCAGTCGAGCGTCGCCTGGCCGGCGCCCGCCTGCGCCGTCAGGTTCGCAGGCGCGGGAGGCGCCGTGACATCGGCCGGAGTCGCGCTCGCCTCGTTCGAGTCGCCGCTCGCGTTCGCTGCGGTGTCGACCGCGCGGACAACGTAGTAGTACGTCGTGCCGTTGGCGACGCTCGCGTCCGTGAACGACGTCCCCGCAATCAGGACGCCGTTCAGCTTGTCGGGATGCGATCCCGCCGCCGTCCCGCGGTACACGTCGTAGCCCGCCAGGTCGGCCTCGCCGTTGGGAGCCCAGGTCAACTGCACAGAACCATCGCCGGCCGTCGCGGCGAGATCGCTCGGCGCGACGGGCGGCGTCGCGTCCAGCGGCGTCGCCGAGGCCGGCGCCGAGTACGTGCTCTCGTTGAGGTTCAGGTCGAACGCGGTGACGGCGTACCAGTAGGTCGCGCCGTTGGCGAGACCCGCGTCCGTGTACTCGCTCGTCGCGGCGTTCGTGTCCGCGATCCAGGAGTACGGGCCGCCCGCCGCCGCCGATCGGTAGACCTTGTAGCCCGCAAGGTCGGGATCGGAGACGTTGTCATTCCAGTCCAGGACGACCTGGCCGTCGCCCGCCGTCGCGGCGAGCCCCGCGGGCACTGCCGGCGCCGTCATGTCCGCCGGCGTCGCCGAGGCCTCGCTCGAGTATCCGGACTCGTTGCTGCTCGCGTCGGTCGCCGTCACGACGTAGTAGTACGTGACGCCGTTCGTGAGACCCGTGTCCACGTGCGCGCTCGCGGCGAGCCCGCCGGCGACGAGCTCATAGCCGCTTCCCGATGTCGTCGACCGGTAGACGCTGTACGCGACGGCATCCGGGCTGTCGTCCCAGTCGAGCGCCGCCTCGCCGTCGCCCGCCTGCGCCGTGAGGTTCGCGGGCACGGGCGGCGCCGTGACGTCGATGGGCGTCGCGCTCGCCTCGTTCGAGTCGCCGCTTGGGTTCGACGACGTGTCGACCGCGCGGACAACGTAGTAGTACGTCACGCCGTTGACGATGGCCGTGTCCGTGAACGAAGTCCCCGCGATCAACGCGGCATTCCGCTTGTCGGGATGCGAGCCCGAGGCCGTTCCGCGGTACACGTCGTAGCCGGCCAGGTCGGTCTCGCCGTTGGGAGCCCAGCTCAGGTTGACGAAGCCGTCGCCGGCCGTCGCGCCGAGACCGGTCGGCGCCGCGGGCGGCGTCGTGTCGACGGGCGTCGCCGATGCCGGCGCCGACTGCGCGCTCTCGTTGAGGTTCAGGTCGAACGCGGTGACGGCGTACCAGTACGTCGTGCCGTTCTCCAGGCCCGTGTCCGTGTACGCGCTCGCGAGCGCGTTCGTGCTCGCGATCGAGGAGTACGGCCCGCCCTCGGCCGCCGACCGGTAGACCTCGTAGCCCGCGAGGTCGGGATCGGAGACGTTGTCATCCCAGTCAAGGACGACCTGGCCGTCGCCCGCCGACGCGGCGAGTCCGGACGGCGCCGCCGGCGGCGTCAGATCGGTCGGCGTCGCCGAGGCCTCGTTCGAGCCGGAGGATTCGACGCCGGCCGTGTCCACCGCGGTGACGACGTAGTAGTACGCGGTGCCGTTCGTGACCGTCGTGTCGCTGTAGCCGCTCTCATCGACCGGGCCCGCCGCCGTCAGGAGGTCGTAAGGCCCCTCCGAGACTTCCGATCGGTACACGTTGTACCCGTCAAGGTCGGGCTCGGTATTGTCGGCCCAGTTCAGGGCGACCGTGCCGTCGCCGGCCGAGGCGGTCAGGTCCGCCGGGGCGGCGGGCGGCTGCTCCGCCGCCGTCGTGAACGTGCCGTCCTCGCTCGACGACGCGTTGCCGGAGCCGTCCTTCGACGCGACCGTGAAGTGATATTCCGTGGCGGCCGCAAGGCCGGTCAGCGTGATCGCATGCGCGGTCACGAGCCCCGGGTCCGACTCGGCGGCGCCGTAGCTCGCGTCCAGGCCGTAGTCGACCCGCGAGTCGGCCGGCTCGTCGGTGGTCCATACGATGACGACCGCGTGGTCGGTCAGGCTCTGGACGCCGACCTCGGCAATGACCGGCGGCGTCGTGTCGCCGGCGCCCGTCGTGAAGCGCCAGATCGGGCCGACCTGCGTGTTGCCGTCGCCGTCGACGACCTTGACGTACCACTCGTGGCGCGTGAAGACGTCGAGGCTCGGCCAGACGAGCGACGCGCTGCCGCCCGCGGCGGAGACGCCCGCCGCCTGCCCGATCACCGTGAAGCCGCTCGCGGGATAGCCCAGCGAGAACTGGCTGTTCGGGTCCCGTTCGTACTGGCCGAGCGTCGTCGAGTAGGTCTCGACGAAGAACTGACCGCGCGCCGGCGAGAAGCCGAGTATCCGAAGCCACCCGTTGCCGCCGTTCGTGCGGCCCTGGTAGTCCGAGAGAATCTGATGGACGGCGCGGCCGCCGATGTAGTCCGTCCGGCACGCCTCCGCGGAGATGTGGCCGCACAGGACCGCGATCACGTTGTCGTTGGGAACGACCAGATCGGTCCAGACGTTCGTGCCGGCGGCGCTTCTCGCCGTGGCCGAATCCAGGAAGGAATGCGTCGTGATGACGGCCTTGCGGCTCGGGTGCGCCTTCAGGACCGTGTCGGCCCAGGCCCGCGCGTCAGCCGGCGGGTCGTAGGCCAGGTGCAGGAAGAGCCAGTCCTCTCCGCCGGCGGTGATGAGCTGGTAGCTGTTGTCGTTGGCGCCGGCGGGGTAGCTGCCGCCGTACCACGACTCGGTATTGTACCGCGTGTACGGGAACGTCTGATTGAAATAGGTCGAGTCGCGCGCGGTCGACATGTCGTGGTTGCCCATGCCCAGGCCGTACGGCACGACTCCGTCGAGCAGGCTCAGGCTGGTATTCGCGTTGGCCCACTGCGCCGTGCTGTCCCACGTGTCGACGATGTCGCCCAGGTGCGTCATGAACGCGATGCCCCGGGCAACGGCGTTGCCGGCGATCCACTGGGTCTGGCTCGTGAAGATGGCGGGGTAGTCCCGGGAATAGAACTGCGTGTCGGGAAGCACCACGAGCTCGAAATCGGCGGGGACCGCGTTGCCCCGGCCGAAGAAGATGACATCGACGGTCGCGCTGTCCGGATCGCTCACCGTCACCGTCAGGGCGGGGGCAAGGCCTATGCCGGCCGCGCCGTCCGCAGGTCCGGCGAGCGCGGGCAGGGCGGGAACCGTCGTGGCCGCGTCGGCGGCGAAGCTGAAGTCGGCGGGAGCCGACCCTTGCGCCCCGGCGGCGCTCGTGACGACGACGTTCCAACTGCGGTTCTCTCCGCTCGCGATCGCCTGCGGCGTGAACGAGATCGTCGCTTCCGTGCCCGAGAGCCCGGTCACCTCGTCGACCTGCTGCCAGTCCGAGGCCAGGCTCACCGTGAGGACGGGCGGATTCGCCGATTCGCTCGAATCGAGATCGACGCCGTCCGTCCCGCCATCGAGGAAGACGAGCCCGTAATTCGCGGCGCCGTTCGCCCATTCCTGGACGAAGAACGTGAGGTCGAACGTCACCCAGCCCGTCGCCGAGCACGTCGCCGTGATACCCGTGCTCGCGCGCGAGCTCGATCCGTCGGCGCCGGGATTGGTCCACGGCGAGTTCCACGTGACGCTCGTCTCGGACCAGTCCTCCAGAAGCCGGTACATGGTCACGGCGTTGCCGGCGTTCGTGCAGTTCGCTTTCAGGGTCGCGGATGCGATCGTCGATCCGGCGGGCACCTGACCGGGGCCGTCCCCGATCAGGTTCGAGAACTTCATGACGGAGTGCGAGTGGGGCGACGCCCCGTCGATCTTGAACGTCGCCGCCGAGCCGTACCACGTAGTGGCGTTGTCGGCCCGCAACTCCGCGTCATCGGTCTGCGCCGGACCCGAGAACGTCAGGACGGCTTGCGGCGTCCCGACGTACAGCGCGGCGCTCGAAAGGCCGGCGTCGTCGTAGGCTCGCACCGTAAATGCCGCCGACACGTCCGCCAGCGTGCTCTTGTCCGGCGGCGAGACGAGCTCGACCGACGGGGCCGTGCAGATCTCGAAGAAGTCCGTGTTGTCGAGGATGCCCGCGACGCGCTCGGCGCCGGGACCCCAGGCATAGACGGGAACGTTCACCCCGGTGTGGCTGCCGGTCGACCACGTGACCGTGGGAAACGCCCCGGCGCCGTTGTTGGCCGTCACCGTGAGGCCGCCCGTCTCGTGGTCGGCCGTGACGATGACGAGCGTGTCGTCGCGCCCCTGCGCCCACGCCATGACCGCGGCGAAGGCGTTGTCGAACTCGATGGTCTCGCCGATGGTCCTTGCCAGGTCGTTGGCATGGCAGGCCTGGTCGATCATCCCGCCCTCGACCATGAGGAAGAAGCCGTCGGGATCGTTGTCGAGGATGTTGAGGGCGCTCGCCGCCATCTCCGAGAGATGCGGCAGCGAGCCGAGGCCGTCGTACTCGTAGGGAAAGAAGGTCGTGCCGAACTGGCCCGAGACGTAGGTCGCCGTCTCCGTTTCGATCCCCAGGAGCCCCGTGCGGTCCGTGACCACCGTGTAGCCGGCTGCCTGCGCGTTCTCCGGCGTGAGGCCGTTGCCGCCGCCGCCGAGGAGCACGTTCGGCCTCGTCTGGGTCAGGTAGTCGCCCGCGATGTTGGCCGTGTTGTTCCTGTCCGGCTCATGAGCCCCGAACGCGGCCGGCGTCGCGTGGGTCGCGTAGGTCGTCGTGACGAGGCCGGTCATCTTCCCCCGGTCGCGGAAGTACTCAAGCAGCGTCTGAAGCTCGCTCCCGTCGCCGGGGGAGGCCATGCTGATGACGTAGTTGTTGACCTTGACGCCCGTCGCGATCGCCGTGCCCGCCGCGGCCGAGTCGGTCACCGCGTTGTTGGCCGAGTATGTCGTCACGACGCCCTTGAAAGGCAGGCCCTCGAAGTCGAGGGATCCGGCGATGCCGGTCGCGTACATGCCGGCGGCCTTGACCTGCTCGGGCCCCATGCCGTCGCCGATCAACAAGATGATGTTCTTGGGCGCGGCCGAGACCGTCAGCTCGAGGATGACGACCGCGAGAACGAGGAGCCTCAACGCTTGCCACGAAGAGCGACCAGGACGGTGGAAAGAACGCAGCATACCTTCTCCTCTGGCGCCTCGGCGCCGATCGAGCCTGCCCACGGGCATGTTTTCCCGCCGTGTACACGCGGGTCTGCGAAATCCACCGTCTGTGATGAACCAGTTGAACCCCGGTTCATGGGTACGGATTTTAATCCATGCCTTCGGAATACGCAAGGGGGTACGGCGGTGCGCGCGGATTCCCGCCCTACTTCTTCTCGGGCACGATATCCGCGGTGCGCGCCTTCACGTCGGGGAAGGGCGGCAGCGGCGCGCTCGGCGTCGCCTCGTACCAGAAGGTGGCGCAGCTCCAGTCGTCCTGCCGCTCGTAGAGCCCCTGGCTCCAGCCGATCTGCTGGATCGTGATCCGCGCCTCCTTCTTCCAGAGGATCGGGTCGGGCAGGTGCCACCTGTACATGCACACGAAGTCCTTCTCGTTGAGGCTGCACCCGTTGTAGAGGAACGGCGTCTGCTGGATGCCCCACGCCAGCCCCACGTAATCCTCGCTTCCCGTGCCGCAGATCGTCGGGAACTCGGCGTCGCCGTCCATGTAGACCTTGATCTCGCCCTCGCCCCACCAGCCGGGCGTGAGCCCCCGGATCCCGATGATCGATCCGATGAAGCGGCCCGGCGCGCCGCGCGCCGGGAGCAGCTCGAAGTCCTTCGTCAGCGCCGTCGGGTTCTCGCGCCTGAAGAGGACGTGCAGCCTGCCGGCGTTCGCGGGGAGCGCATCGCCGATCGTGTAGTCGATCTGGTAGAAGAGGGGCTGCGCCTTCTCCCCTTCGTTGGTCATCGTGATGTACGCGCGCGTCGTGAAGGGCATGGGCAGCCAGATGTTCATGCCGGCCGTCTGGCCGACCGAGTGGACCGCCGACTGGTAGGCGCGCACCTGGCCGTGCGCGATGCCCATGAAGTCCGCGAGCGGGCACTCGATGGACCAGTGCGCCTGATCCTCCCACCGGGCGCGGATGACCATGCTGCGGAGGTTGACGGGCTCGCCGCGCGTCGTCACCCAGATGTGGCGGATGACGCCCGGGCCCGCGATGTCGCACAGGACCGACATCTCGCCGGGCTGCAGCGTCTTGGCGGGCGCCCCCTTGCGCCCCACGCCGAGCTTGCTCGCCGCCGTGCCGCCCTTGCCGGGCTCGCCCGTCGGGTTCTCGTAGGAGATCGAGCGGCTCGCGACGGGCGCATCGATCAGGTAGGGCTCGTGCACGAACGAGGCCGCCGGGGAATCGACCGATGGCGCCAGGGGACAGGTCGCGCAGCATCCCGCGAAGACGAGGAACGAAAGCACGCAGGCTCGGACCATGATCGCGCTCCTTTCAAACGGTGCGGCCGCCGGAACCGGACACGGTGAAGACGGCATTGTAGCGCGGGCGCGGGCGGACGGACAAGGCGGCGCGCACGCGGGCCCGTGCGCCGCGGCGGTCGGGCCGGCGCCGGACGCGCCGCTACAGACCCCGCTCCCCGGCGACCAGCTCCTTGCGCGGCCGTATAAGCAGCACGAGTACGACCGAGAGAATCGCGACGCCGGCGAACATGCCGAAGATCACGTTGATCGGGACCTGCCGGTCGCGCAGGACGCCGAAGCCCCAGTCGGCGAGCCCGCCGCAGCTTATGCTCACCATGTTCATGATGCCGTAGCCGGTGGCGCGCAATTCCGGCCGCACGATCTGGCACAGGATCGGCATGTTGTTGCAGTCGAAGAAGCCCCAGCCGAGGCCGAACAGGAGCAGGAACGCCACGGCCGTCGCGAGCGAGCCGGCGTTGCCCACCCCGAATATCGCGGGAACGATGAGGCTCATGCCGATGGCGCTCACGTAGATGCGCCCGCGGTCGCGCCGCCGCATCCAGCGGTCCGCGAGCCAGCCGCCGCCGAGCGCGCCGGCGATCGCGGCGACCTGCCAGTACAACGTGGCCGCCACGCCGGCCTTGCCCTGGCCGATGGCGAACTGCTGCTTGAGGATGGCCGGCATCCAGTCGCGCACGACCCAGCCCGCGAGCGCCGGCAGCGTGAAGTACAGGACGAGCAGGACGAAGAAGACGTTGGTGAGGAGCTGCCGCGCGGCGTGCGCGGGCGAGATCTTCGGCGCCGTCGCAGCGGTCGCCGATCCGGGCGCATCGCGCAGGAGCAGGACGAGCGGCACCGCGTACAGCATGCCGAACACGCCGCAGGCATCGAAGGCGAACCGCCAGCCCAGCGCGGGCGCGTCGGCCATGTAACCGCCGAAGCCGCCGGCGATCACGCCGCCGTAGATCGCCATCTGGTGCAGCCCCACGGCGCGCGAACGCGTTCTGCCGATGTGGTAGTCCGCGATGAGCGCGAGCGCCGCCGGGATGTAGAACGCCTCGCTGATTCCCATGAGCGAGCGGGCCCAGAGAAGCTCCGTGTAGCTCCCGACGTGCCCGGTCCACCACGTCACGGCCGACCACACGAACAGGCTCCCGCAGATGGTAAAGCGCCGGCTGAACCGGTCCGCCACGTAGCCCCCGATCGGGCTCAGGAAGGCGTACACCCACTTGAACTGCCCGAGCATGAAGCCCCAGTTCTCCTCCGTGCCGATGCTGGGAATGTCGCCCATCACGGAGTACTTCATCGACGCGAGCATCTGGCGGTCGAGGTAGTTGAGCAGCGCCACCGGCATCAGCAGGCCGACGACGAGCCAGGCCGTGCGCGCGAGCGTCGGGGAAGCGGATGGCGTCGGCGCCTGCGGCTGCTCCATGTCCTCGGGTTTCCTGCTGTTCGCGTTCGGGGACCGGCTGCCGCATCGGGCGGCGACTTTCCGGCGCGCGCGCCGCGGCTCCCTTCAGTGCGGAAGCAATCGTACCCGCGCGCGGCCGGCGGGCAAGAGCGGGCGCGTGCCGGCGGCCTCGCCGACGGCCTTCCGGCGCTCACCAGTCCTGTTCGAGATCCGGAGGCAGCGGGACGGCCTCGACCGCGCCGCGGCCGAGCGCCGCGAGGGCGCGTGCCGGATCCTCCTTGACGAAAACCATCTCCCCCTCGCGTTCGAGGAACCCGCGCACGTGCGCGTCGTCGTCGGGCAGCCACCCCTTGTACCTGAGGAGATGCGTCGTGGCGGATGCGCGGATGCGCTCGGCGTTGCCCGCGTTCACCTCGACGAGGTGGTCCCACATGCCGGCCGCATCGAGGAGGCGCGCGATGTCGTCCTGGAGCCCCGGCTCCTTGACGTCGAGGTGGAGAAGCGCGGCGCGCCGGCGGGCGAGTTCCAGGACGGAGACGAGCGTCGGAATCTTCGCCTCCGATCCCTTGAGAGGACACGCCAGGAGCTCGCGATAGGTCAGACCCCGCGCGCTTCCCGAGCACGCCGCCGTCCGGTCGAGCGTGTCGTCGTGGAGCAGGTAGAGCACGCCGTCCGCCGAGCGCCGGATGTCGATCTCGAAGCCGTCGGCCCCGCAATCCATGGCCGCGTTGAAGGCCTGAAGGGAGTTCTCCGGCGCGAACCGCGAGGCGCCCCGGTGCACGAGGACCGGCGTCCCCTTGCGGCGCTCGGCGACGCGCGCGTGCCTCGCCGCCCGGGCGGCTTCGTCCTCGCGCGGGAGTTCCGCGATCGGCCCGCGGCGGAGCGGCTCGAGGCGCACCGCATCGACGAACACCGCATCCTCCGCGAGCGCCCACCAGCGGTACAGCTCGACGCCGACGGCGGCTCGCGCGCCCGCCGCGCGGAACTTGAGCCGCACGCGCCGCCACTTCCCGTCGGTCGAGTACCACTGGGTGGCTCGAGCCTCGCGGAGCGCTGCGTCCGCGGCAAGACGCCGGAGCGCCGCGCCCTCGACCGCGCCCGGCTCCGCGGAGAGCGCCAGGAGCCGCGCGCGGTTGTTGCGCTGCCACCCGCCGTCCTTCTCCCGCGCGAGCACGAGCGCCGAGAGCACGTACGTCTCGCCGGGCACGACCGCGACTTCCTGGAGGAGCAGCGACCGCTCGGCCGGATCGATCTTGCGCGGGATCTCCTCGCCGGCGGCGGGGACGCGCACGTAGCCGAACATGCGCGCGCCTTCGGGCGGCGAGATGCCGCCCTCGGCGCCCGTCGCGCCGGCGCCGAGGTTGCCCGAGACGGTCCACCCGCGCGCGCCGTCCTTCTTGTCCGCGCGGAGCGCATCCTCGAAGCCGGGGTTCGCAAGAGCGATCGCGCCGGCGGACGACGAAGGCGCGTCGAACGCGGCGGCGCCGTCCGTCCGGAACCGGAACGCCGCCGTCCGCACGGGAAAACCCGCGCCTTCCGGACCGAACGGCCGCGAGACACCGACCGCCTCGTAATCGGTTCCACGCGGGAGACCCGCGATCTCGAACGCGTGCGTCGAGGCCGCCGCGCGCGAGCCGGGGATCGCGCGCGCGCCCGCGGCGGCCGGATCGAGGAGAAGCTCCGACACGCACGGAAAACTCGTCTCCCATGCGACGGCGACGCCGTTTCCACGCGCCTCCCACACGACGTTGAAGGGATAGGCAAGCGTGCCGGGGGCCCTCTCGCCGCGCACGCTGAAGGTCAGGTCGAATTCCTCCAGGGGTTTGCCGTCGCGCCACGCACAGCCCCGGGGATGGACATCGCGCGAGAGATATGCGTAGAACGGCTCGCCGTCGGCGCGGCGCAGCGAGAGGTAGTACGTTTCCCCCGGCACGACCGCCGCCTCGCCGGGAAACCAGACGGCGGTCGCTCCCCAGTCGGAGATCATCGGAAGGCGCGTCGGACCCGCGACGCATCGGCCCTCGGGACCGCCCGCGCGCAGCGAGAACTCGAACAGGAGCTTCGGATCGGGCCGCGCGCCCCAGCCGGCGTTCGCGTAGGCGGCTATGATGGTGCGCGTGGTCGCGACGAAGGTCTGGCCCGCCTCGCGCGACAGGCCCGAACCCGGCCCCTCCGCGACGAAACCGAGCCCGTCGCGCGCCGCGGCCGTCTCGACGAGGCCCGACGCATCGCTTCCGATCGTGATGCCGAGATCGGCGTCGAGCATGGGCTCCCCGTCGTACCACGCCTCGCCGCCGGGGTAGGCATCGCCGCGGCCGGGGGTCCCGATCTGCCACGGTGTGCCGTCGAGGCTCGCGATCTCGACGAAGTACCGCCGTCCCGGCGCCACCACGACCTCGCCCTCGCGGAAGCGCTCCGAGACGACCCAGACCGCCGGCTTCCCGATCTCGCGCGCGGCGATCCGCCGGCCCGAGGGTCCGTCCTCGCGGAACTCGATCGCGAGGCGATGCCGCCCGGCCGGGATCCAGAACGAGAGCGACTCGATCCGGCTCGCGTCGGCGACGAAGGTCTGCCCGAAGCGGAGCCGCGCCGCCGACCAGGTCTCCGCAGGGATCGCGACGCAGGCGTCCTCGCCGAAGTCTAGGCGCGTCGTCGCGCCCGCCCGCACCGGAATGCGGGAGGCGACCCGGCCCGCGGAGAGCGCCATGTACTCGCCCGGCGCGAGGCCGTCGAATCGGAAGTCCCCTTCGCCGTAGGTAACTGCAAAGGCGACCGCGCCCCGTCCGCGCGCGAAGAGGACGCAGTCGCGCTCGTTGCCGCCCGTGCGTCCGACAATCGCGCCCGGGGCCGGCTCCGTTTCCCCGGCGGCGCCCCGGGCCGCGAGGGCCGGGAAACCGAGCGACACGACGAGAGTTCCCGTGACCGTGAAACGCCGCATTTCGATGGGCGGCCTCCATCCGCCTGCCGGCGGCGATGGTACCCCGGGGGGCGCGCCGGATCAACGCCGCAGGGCGGCCGCCCGAGGCCGGGACATGCCCGTCAAAGCCCTGCGTCCAGCTCCGCGAGGAAACGGTCGAAGGGGATCACCTCGATGCCGTTCTCGAGGCGCAGCGCGCGTTCGCCCAGATCGACTTTCCAACGCCGCGCATGCCGAAGAGAAAGAAGCTCGATTCGGGCGGCTTGAGCCTTCTTTCATAGCGCGTGCGATTCGCAACCATGTCGTCGAAATCGCCTCCTTTGTGACGGCCATATTATCATCACACACAACCACAGTCTTTTCGTAACCGTTCACGGTTTCTCGCCGTGCTCGGATGCACAGACATG
>DHGK01000325.1 GCA_002402755.1 Planctomycetes bacterium UBA4800 | reverse complement strand
TTCTTTCGGCCGCGGTTCGCGCGGCCGGAGGAGAGGCCGCGCTTGAGTGGCCTCCGGCGCTGCCCGGCGGCGCCGCCGTCCTGAGCGTCTCGTCTCCCGCGCTCCTGCAACCGCCGGGGGCCGCCTTGCGCGAAGGCGTTGCCGTCGCCCGGACGCCGCCGCTCGTCGAGGTGCTCTACTACCCGGGACAGGATTACCCGGGCAAGCCGTGGTCGAACTGGAGCGACGGCTGCGTTCACGAGGGGACGTACTACTCCGCCATCGGCGACCACCTGTCGCCGAAGGGCAACGCGCGGATCTTCGCGTACGATGCGCGGGCGAAGGCGCTGCGTCTCACGGCCGATGTCGCGCGCATCCTCGAATCTTCCGGCGCCCTCCCGTCCGACATGAATTACCTGCCGGGGAAGATCCACGCGCCCCTCGGCTTCGGCAGCGACGGCGCGCTGTACTTCTCGACCCACCGCGGCAGCACGAGGACCACGACGGACGCATTCGGCTATCGCGGCGACTGGATTCTTCGCGCCTTGCCGGGCGGCGGGAAGAACGCGGCCGAGTGCGGTGTTGCGGCCGCGTTCCCGGTGCCCAAGCATTGCCTGCCCGCCGCGGTGCTCGACCCCGAGCGGCTCATCTTCTATGCGGGCACGGCCGACAGCGCGGACGCTGAGACGAAGGGGGTGCAGTTTCTGGCCTACGACCTCGGGAACCGCAGGGTCCTGAAGGTGGAACCGGGCGGGTTCGACCGCTGCGCGATATTCGCACGCTCGAGCGGAAAGGTCTTCTGGCGGACGGCGGAGGGCGGGGAGAAGGACGCGGCGGACAAGGAGGCGGGCGAAGGCAAGGTCTACGATCCGGCGACGAACGGCGTCTCGCCGTGCCCCGGCGTTCCGCACGTGCGCTCGGCGACCGCGGAGACCGCCGATGGCATCGTCTACGGAACGTCGGGCCGGGACTGCCTGATCTGGGCCTTCAACGTCAAGACCGCGGAGACAACGCTTCTCGGCAACGGCGCCGTGGGCGCGTGCACGTACACGACATCCATCGATGTGGATCCGACCGGCCGGTACCTCTACTACGTCCCCGGCGCGCACGGCGGCGGCTCGGCGGACGGCTCGCCGGTTGTCCAGTTCGACGTGAAGGCGAAGCGCCCCAAGGTCCTCGCGTTTCTGCGCGCCATCAAGGACCGGGCCGGGTGCGAGTTCGAGGGGACCTTCAGCACCGCGCTGGATGCGAAAGGCGAGACCTTGTACATCACCTGGAACGTGCGGCGGCCGGCCGTGCCGAAGGGATGGGACTGCTGCGCCCTGACGGTCATCCATATCCCCGAATCGGAGCGCCGGCCGTGACGGGGCGCGAAGCCGGGAGGTTGCAGGCATGAAACGACGTCCGATCCGCCGCGCGAGCGTGCTCCTCGCCGCCGGTTTCGCGGCAGGCCTGGCGGCCGGCGAGGCGCCCTTCACGTTCAAGAACGCGGCCGCTGCGCTGGGGCTTTTGCCGGCGCTTGAAGGCGTGATCGCGCACTCGGCGGCGTGGGGCGACACGGACGGTGACGGCCGGCCGGAGCTCTACGTCGGGACGTTCAACAAGAGCGGCGCGAAACCGGGCGTCTTCTTCCGCAACGCGGGAGGCGGATTCGCGCCCGATGCTCAGGAGGTCTTCGCATCCTCCGGCCGGGCAAGCGGCGGCTTCTTCGCCGATCTCGACAACGACGGGGACCTCGATTTCTACCTCTCGAATAACGCCAGGGGCCATGCGGGAACGCCGCAGGGGGGCCTCAACGTGCTCCTTCGCAATGAAGGCGGCGGGCGCTTCAGCGATGTCTCGAAGGAGAGCGGCGCGTGTCCGGGGGACTTTAACGGCCGGAGCGCCACGGTGCTGGATTTCGACGGCGACGGGTTGCTCGACATGCTCGTGACCGAAGACGGGGTGCAGGGCGCGCGGCTCTTTCGCAACAAGGGCGGCCTGAGGTTCGAAGACGTCACGGCCGCGGCCGGTCTGCCTGCCGCGCTCAACAGCAACAGCGTCGCCGCGGGCGACCTCGACAACGACACCTGGCCCGATCTCCTGATCGTCGGGAAGGGCGGGAACCGGCTCTTCCTCAACGATGCGCGGGGTCGCTTCGCGGAAGCGCTCGGCGCGGCGACGGTCTTCGCGATTCGGACCGAGGACGGCGACGACATGCCGTGCGGCGCGTGCCTTGGCGACGTGGACTGCGACGGCCGGCTCGATGTCGCGATAGGACAGCATTTCGATCACCCGTGGCGCGCGCCCGAGCCCGTCCGGCTGTTCTTGAACCGGGGCGGCCGGGGGGCGCCGGCGTTCGAGGACGTCACGGAGGCCGCGGGCCTGAAGAAGCTCCCGATGAAGGCGCCGCACGTCGAGCTTCAGGATTTCGACAACGACGGCCGGCCGGATCTGTACACGAGCGTGGTGAAGTTCGACGGCGCGGACGTCCACCCGTTGATCTACCGGAATCTCGGCGGCGGAGATGGGCGCGTGCGCTTTCGCGAGGACTGCTTGGCGGTCAATGACTTCCCGGCGGAGGAGGACCGCGCGCCGATGGGCAGCGGGGCGTTCTTCCGGAAGATGCTCGCCGAGCGGAAGATCATGTACTTCGCGCCCGGGCCGAGCGCCGATTTCGATCGCGACGGGCGGCTCGACCTGTGCCTGCCGAGCTGGTGGGCCGAGGTCCCGTCGTTGCTGCTCCGCAACGAGACCCGCGGCGGCCGCTGGCTTCGCATCCGCGTGGCCGGCAGGAACGGCACGAACCGGATGGGTGTCGGCGCGAAGGTCATCCTGTACGCGGAGGGGCGGCTCGGCGATGCCGCGGCGCGGATCGGCCATCAGGAGATCGCGGTGGGGTACGGCTACTGCTCGGGACAGGAGGCCGTGGCGCACTTCGGCCTCGGCGCGGCGGCGGCGTGCGACCTCGAGGTCATCCTCCCGCACGGCAAGGGCCGCCTGGAGAGAAAGGGCGTGAAGGCCGACCAGGAGCTGCTGATATCCGGGGACAGTCACCGATTTCCTGCGGGAAATCGGTGACTGTCCCCGGACGGGTCCGTCCGCATGTGTCGTCCGGAACCGGACGATCGCGGCGCCGCGGGCGGCGGCAAGGGTGTTTCCGGGCCGGCCGAGCCCGTTTCGCCGGCGGCACGTCGTTTGCTTTATGCCGGGCATGCGCACGCAACGCGCTCGCCCACGCGAACACGTCCAGGATATCTCCTGGCGCGAGATCCTCGGCCACAAAGCTGCGGTCGAGGAACTGCTGCGCGGCTTCGTCCCCGAAGTCGCGAAGGCGCTGGCGTGCCTCGACTTCGAGGACGCGAGGCAGCTCAAGACGTCGTTCGTCGAGATGCACGCGCGGGACCTCTGCTCGGACGTCCTGTGGAAGATCCCCGGGCGGAAGGCCCGGGACTGCTTCGTCTACTTTTTGATCGAACATCAGAGCGGGAGCTGCGCGCACATGGCGCTCCGGATGTTCCGCTACGTGGCGGGGGTGCTCGGCGAGTGGCTCGACAAGGCTCCGGCGGAGGAGGCCGAGCCGCCGGTCGTGATTCCGGTGGTGCTCCACTGCGCGGCGAAGCCGTGGGATGCGCCGCTGACGCTCGAGGAGAGCAGCCGGACGCTGGGAGGATTCTGGGGCCTGGCGGTGCGGCTGCGGTACTTCCTCGTCGATGTCGTAACGCTCCCGGACGAGATCCTGCGTCGCACGCGGAACGCGCTCGGGGGGC
>DHGK01000241.1:2542-5491 GCA_002402755.1 Planctomycetes bacterium UBA4800 | reverse complement strand
GACGCACGGGTTCACCGAATATGTGCCAGACTCCGGGGAGAGCTTCCGCTGCAAGTCCTTCTCGCGCAATGCGGAGGGAGTTTTCGGCAGGGACGGGTAGAGGCCCGAGATGCCTGATAGCGGGCTCCATACGATGCTTACCCTCGCAGACCGCGCGATTGCCGCCCCCCTTCGCGAGGACGAGAATCGTGACATTGCGGGCGTGCGGCGCGGCTACTGGAGCGGCGGCGGCGCGACCGCCGCGCCGCGCCGCTGCGCCGCGAGGTCTTCCTCCTCGTACGTGCCGTAGAAAGGCACGTGCGCGTCGAGCCAGAGGTAGAACGTGCGCAGCGCCTCGTCCGGAAGATCGACGTGCGCGCGGTGGCGCTCGCTCGCGAGGATCGCGGCGAGCGGGCTTGCGTCGGCGCCGAGGCGCCCGGGGCGCGTCGCCTCGTCGGGCGAAGGCCAGGCGAGGTAGGGCTTCAGGTTGTCGTAGGCCGTCGTGAACCATTCGCTCGGCGTGCCGGCGAGAAGCGGCGGCACGGGGTTCTTCGCGACCGAGGGGTCGTGGCACTCGGCGCAGTGGCGCGAGAGCAGCGGCTGGACGAGGCGCACGAAGCTGAAGGGCCGCGTGCCGTCCGGGCCGGGCGCGATCGCCGAGGGCGCTCGCCGCACGGCGAACGGCGCTCGCACGGCGGCCGTCGTGCCGGGCTGCTCGTGGCAGCCCACGCATCCGCGCCGCTCGCCCGGCTGGAGGTACACGATGGTGCGCATGCCCTGGACGGCCCGGCCGGCCGCATCGACCGCCTGGAAGTAGAGCGGCTTGCGCGCGGGCGCGCGGAAGTACGCCGATCCGTCCGCCTCGACGGGCACCGTGCCGAGCAGCATGCGCGCGTTGGCCTGGTCGGGGTGGCCGATGCGCGGGTCGCCGGCGTTGTCCGTGCGCGACTTGGGGAGGAGCTGGAACACGCGCAGAGCCTCGATGGGCCGCTCGGGCGGGAGCGGCATGAGGCTCGTCCTCACGTCGGCCAGCACGAACTCGCCCTCGCCGCCGCAGGCGTCCTGCGCCGCGGACGCGAGCGCCGGCGGCACTGCGCGCGGCGCAAGCGGAATCGGATACACGGCCGAGATGCCCTCGCGCCTGAAGAGAAGTTCGAGGTTGCCGAAGCAGTCGAGGTAGTACAAGCCGGTCTCGGTGTCGCGATACTCGCCCGTGTACCCGCCCGGCAGCGGGTCGTGGCTGAAGGCGACGAGGAAGTAGCCCTCCGAGAGCGGCCACGGGCTGTAGAAGAAGCTCTTCGGCCAGCCCTCGGCCTCGGCGAAGCAGACCTCGGGCGTCAGGCGCTCGATCGCGTCGAACCTGTCCTCGCCGCGCACGGGGTCGATCGTCGCGCGCGCCGGGTCGAGGACGACGAGCGTGCCGCCGACGTTGGCGTGGTGGCCGCCCGCGATGAACGCGATGCGCTGCGAGCCGGGGATCGCCTTCGCCTGGTAGCACGCCCACGGCCGGGTCGTGTAGTTGCCGAAAAGGCTGGTCACGTTCGTGCCGTCGGGCCGGCAGGTCCACAGGCCGTGGAACTTGGCCGCGTTGCGGTCGACGTAGTCCCAGCGCGTGTAGACGATGCGGCCGTCGGCGAGCACGCTCGGGTGCCACTCGTGCGTCTCGTGGAAGGAGAGCGTGCGAATGTTGCCGCCGCCGGCGTCCATGCGATGGAGCGTGTAGACGACCTCGGGGCTGCCGCCGCCGCAGCGCAGCTTGCCGCCGCGGCGCGTCGACTCGAAGGCGATGCCGCCGTCGGGCAGAGGGCAGGGGTCGAAGTCGTCATCGGGTCCGTCGGTGAGCTGCCGGAGGCTGCCGCCGCCGGCATCGACGGCGTAGATGTGAAACGTGTTGTAGCGCGCGCCCGCGGCGGCCGGCGCGCGCATGTAGCCGGGTTGTGCGAACGGATCGCGGCCGGCGGGGTCCGCGAAGGCGAAGTACGCGGTCGATGCATCGAAACCGAGCGCGAGCGTGACGAAATGCCCGGGCGGCAGGCGGCCGCCGGTGAGCTCGCGCGCCGCCATGCTCGCCCCCGGCGCCGTCAGCACGTACACGCCGCCGCCCGGCTCGGGCGTCCGGAACTTGGGGTTCCTGGCGCCGTTCGTGGGGTCGTAGCCGTGCGCGTAGTACCAGCCGAGGTACTCGTAGAGCATGTAGCCGACCGCGCGCCGGCGCTGCATGAAGAGGATGGGCTGCCCCGTGACGAGCGGGTTCTTGAGCGCGACCGCGCGGGCGGCCGCGCGCACGCGCTCGTAGAGCTCGCGCCGCGCGCCGGACTCGATCGTCGCCGCGCGCGATGCCTCGGCGCCCAGGCGGTCGAGCGCGGCCGCGTCGGGCGCGAGGTCGGGCACTCCGGGGCGGCCGCGCAGGTCGGCAAGCAGCGCGCGGGCGCGCGCGAGCGCCGCGGCGATGGCCTCGGGCGCCTCGGCGGAGCGTCCCAGGCGCCGCTCCTGGGCGTGCCAGTCGGCAAGGACGAGGGCGCGCAGCTCCGAGGACTCGTCGGGCTCGCCGCCCGATGCGCCGTTCCCGGCAAGGAGCAGGCACGCGAGCGATGCGGCCGCAATGCGCATGGCGGATCTCCTTGGAGACGAGGAGGACAGGGTCGCAAGATCCACTCTACGCCGCGCCGCGGGGGCGGTCAATCCCGCGCGGCCGCCGCCGCGCCGATCCTACCGATCGAGATCGCCCGGCCTATAGCGCGAGGGATCGGCGAAAGGCGCGCGGAGATCCCGGATCCCCGCGCGCCCCGCGCCGGCCTCGGAATTGCAGTGTTATGCCGCCAGGATCGCCTGCAGGTCCTGGTCCGGCGTCGTGATCGGCGTGATGTTGAACTTCTCGACCAGCACCTTCAGCACGTTCGGCGTGACGAAGGCGGGCAGGGTCGGGCCGAGACGGATGTTCTTGATGCCGAGGGCGAGCAGCGTCAGCAG
>DHGK01000241.1:0-2513 GCA_002402755.1 Planctomycetes bacterium UBA4800 | reverse complement strand
TTGAAGGCGCCGGCCAGCGCCGACGCGATCTGAATGGCGGAGTACGCATCGTTGCACTGCCCGATGTCGAGGAGCCGCGGTATCCCGCCGATGGTCCCGAAATCGAGCTTGTTGAAGCGGTACTTGCCGCAGGCGAGCGTCAGGATCACGCAGTCCTCCGGCACCTTCTCCGCGATCTCGGTGTAGTAGTCGCGGCCCGTCTTGGCGCCGTCGCAGCCGCCGATCAGGAAGAAGCGCTTGATCGCGCCCGACTTCACGGCCTCGATGACCTTGCCGGCGACGCCCATGACGGCGTTGTGGCCGAAGCCCACCATGATCGTCTTCTCGGGCGCATCGGCGGCGAACCCCGGGGCCGCGAGCGCCGCCTCGATGACAGGTGCGAAGTTGCGGTCCGCGATGTGGGCGACGCCCGGCCACGCGACGAGCCCGCACGTGAAGATGCGCGCCTTGTACGAGTCGCGCGGCCGCTGGATGCAGTTGGTCGTCATGAGGATCGCGCCCGGGAACTCGTCGAACTCCTTGGCCTGGTCCTGCCACGCGCCGCCGTAGTTGCCGGCGAGGTGCGGATAGGCCTTGAGCTTCGGGTAGCCGTGGGCGGGCAGCATCTCGCCGTGGGTGTAGATGTTGATTCCCTTGCCCTTGGTCTGCTCGAGCAGCGCCTCGAGGTCCTTGAGATCGTGGCCCGAGACGAGAATCGCCTTGCCCTTGACCGGCGTGACGCGGACGGCCGTCGGCACGGGGTGGCCGTAGGCCTCCGTGTTGGCGGCGTCGAGGAGCTCCATGACCTTCAAGTTGAGGTCGCCCGCCGCCAGGCAGCGCCCGACGAGCTCGTCGGCCGTGGGATTCTCCTTCGCCAGAAAATCGAGGTGATCCTCGAAACCGGCCATGATCTCGTCGCTCTCCTTGCCAAGGACGTGCGCGTGATCGGCGTAGGCGGCGGCGCCTTTCAGCCCGTACGTGAGCAGTTCCTGGAGCCCCGCGACGTCGTCGCCGAGCTTCTCCCTGCGGCCGGGGATGCCGATCGCCTCGCCCTGCGTCGCCATGCCCTCGACGGTCGTCTCGAGAACGAGCGCGGCCGGGCCGCCGAGCGTCTCGGGCCTAGCGCCCGATTTCCTGCACGCGTTCTCGTAGAGGGTCTTGGCCTTGTCGCGAATCGAGGCGGCCTTCACGATGAGGCTCTGGAGCCTCGCGGGGTCGAAGTTGACGTTCGTGACCGTCGTGAAGAGCGCCTCCAGAACGAAGAGGTCGACGGCGCGGTCGCTCACGCCGAGCTTGCGTGCTCGGTGCGCGTACATGGCGATCCCCTTGGTCGCGTAGAGCAGCAGGTCCTGCAGGACGGCGGTCGTGTGGTCCTTGCCGCACACCCCCGCCTTCGTGCAGCCGGTTCCGCGGGCGGTTTGTTCGCACTGAAAACAAAACATGGAAAAGCTCCTTTCTTGAGAATCGAGATGATGGACAGTCTATGCCCTTGCCTTCGCATCCGCCACATCGGCGAGCACCTCGCCGCCGATACCGATCGTGATCTCATTGAGCGGCACCGCCCTGCCCGCGCGCTCGAGCGCGGCCCTGGCGATGGCCGTCAGGCCGCCGCAGCACGGCACTTCCATGCGGGCCACGGTGATGCTCCTCGGATTCGACGCGCTGATGACCTGCGCGAGCTTCTCGACGTGCGCCGCCGCGTTGTCGAGCTTGGGACAGGCGATGGCGACCGGCCTTCCGCGCAGGAAGTGCGCGTGGAAGCCCGCCAGCGCGAACGGCGCGCAGTCCGCGGCGAGGAGGAGATCCGCGTCGCGGAAGTACGGCGCGTTCGGCGGCACGAGCGCGAGCTGGACGGGCCAGTTGATGAGCTCGGAACGCGCGGCCTCGCCGTGCGGGGACGAGGCGGCGCCCCTCGATGGCGCGAGCTGCCGCGCCATGGCGCCCGGGCACCCGCCGCCGTGGGCGTGATGGTGACCGTGGGCCGCGGGCCGGGCGTGCGCGTGGGACGGGCACGCGGCCGGCGCCGCGGCGGCGGCCTTCTCGCGCTCGAGGTAGGCGTGAACCTGCGCCTCGTCGAAGGCGGGCGCATCGCGCTCCTCGATCGTGATGGCGCCTTGCGGGCAGTTGCCGAGGCAGGCGCCGAGGCCGTCGCAGTAGATCTCGCTCACGAGCCGCGCCTTGCCATCGATTATCTTGAGCGCGCCCTCGGCGCAGGACGGTACGCACAGGCCGCAGCCGTTGCACCTGGACTCGTCGATCTTGACTATCTTCCGCGTTGCCATCGCATTGCTCCTTTCGCGCCGGGGACTGCGTCCCGCGCACCGGGACTCGGCGGCGGACGCGGTCGTTCCCGCAAGCGACGTCCCAAGCATACGGCGGGCGGCGCCGCGCATCCTTGACTTAGGTCAAGCGGCGCGGATTTCTCGTAAACAGCCTCGGGAGAATAACTTGTGAAGCAGCGCTTGCGCCGTTTTTCGTACATATTCGGTGAACCCGTGGCCCCGCAGGCGCCGGCCGTGGCCGGCGTTTCCCCC
>DHGK01000179.1 GCA_002402755.1 Planctomycetes bacterium UBA4800 | reverse complement strand
GCGCCACTATCTCCTGCGCCTGGCGTATCCGCTCGTCTTTGCGGCCGTGCTCGCTTCCGTGTGGGCGGCGAATGCGCCCGGACGCGGCGTTTCGCCGGCGTACATGACCGCGCAGCTTGCCGAGTTCGGCAGGACGCTGGCGATGGCGATCGTCATCTTCCAGTTCATTGCGCTGCATCTCCTCGCGGTCGCGCTCCTGAGCACGACGCTCGGCGACGAGCGGCGCGCGCGCACGCTGGGAGTTCTGATGACGACGCCGGTCACGAGCCTCCAGATCGTGGCGGGGAAGCTCGCGAGCAGGCTCTTCCAGGTGCTGCTCTTCATGGGCATCAGCACGCCGTTTCTCATCCTCGTGCGCGCATTCGGCGGGGTGCCCTGGGAGTTCGTGGCGAGCGCCACGCTGGTGACGCTCGCGAGCGTCCTGAGTATCGCATCCATGACGCTGCTCCTTTCGATGCTGTGCCGGCGCATGCACACGGTCGTTGTCGGGGCGCTGCTCGCCTACATGGGGCTCTTTCTCCTGATTCCCGAAATGGCGCTGACCCTGCGTGGCCCGGCACCGTTCGGCGGACCCCGGGAGCGCGCGGCGCTCTTCTCGCCGCCCCACGCGCTCGATCAGATCTGCAGGGACCTCCTGAACCCCGGCGCGACCGCGGGGTTTGCCTGGGAGCTTCACAGCGGGATCGTGTGCGGCATGTCGGCGCTCGTGCTCGGCGCCTGCGTGTGCCTTGTGCGCCGGGCGGTGCGTGTCCAGGCAATCGGAGGGGGCGCCGTCCTCGGTCGCGGGGAGCTGCGCGGCGAAACGCCCGCCGCGGCCGCGGCGGCCCGCATTCGCCGTGTGCGGGGCCCGCCCGTCCTCTGGCGGGAGCTCAGGCAGCCGTTCATTCGCAACACGCGCGCGCGCCGCGCGGCGGTCGTCCTGGCCCTTGCGCTCGTGCTCACGACGTACGCGGTCTTCCTCGACGACTTCCACGCGGGATGGGCGCATGCCAAGACGTTGGCTTTCTTCACGATCTTGGGGCTGCTCAGCGCCGCCGCGCTCGGCGCAGGCGCGATCACCTCGGAGAAGGAAGCGGGGACGTGGCCGGCGCTCCTCGGGACGCTGCAGACCGATGCGCGCATCGTGTGCGGCAAGTTCGCGGGCTGCCTCGGCCAGTCGCTCCCCGTGTGGGCGCTCATGGCGCTGCATCTCTTCCTCTTCACCGCGGCCGGGCTGGTCAATCCCGCCGTGCCGCCGCTCGTGGCGGTCGTTGTCGTGGGAACCGCGTTCTTTGTCGCCGCGTTCGGCCTCTGGACAAGCGCCGTCTTCAGAAAGACGACGACGGCGGTTGTCGTCACCGTGGCCGCGGCGTCGATCCTCTGGGCGGGGATTCCGAGCCTGGTCGGGGGGATCGCGCAGTTCGGGACCGGCGGTACGGCTGAGAGCTTCATCGCGGAGATCTCCGCGGACATCAGTCCGCCGGCGCAGATCGTGCGAGTCGCAGATGAGGGCTGCGGCTTCCGGTGGAAGGATGGCGCATTGTCCGCGCGGGATGAGATCGATGTGCCGGCAGGCGCGATCGTCTGCACCGCCATCTACCACATCCTGCTCGGACTCTGTTTCCTGTGGCTGGCGGCGCAGCGCATACGGCGCACGCCGTGGGCGCGGCGGCGGGCCTGAACGCCGCGGCACGCATCTCAGCGCGTGCCGAGATCCACGATACGGCGAGAGTTCTCGTAGAAGAGCAGCAGGCGGTCGCCGGCCAGATGCGCGACCCAATCGTAGCCGCTCCATCCCCACAGCTCGTCGGGCAGCGTCCAGAGCGCGGTCACGTATCCATGATCGCGGTCGAGCGCGACCACCCGGACATCGGTGCCGACGAGCACGCTCTTCTCCGCGAGAAACACGCGGCCTCCGGTCGAAGACTCCCACAGGACGGCGCCGTCGGCCAGACGTACCGCCCAGGTGGATCCGCCTCCGGACAGGTACAGGATCCCCTCGGCCTCCGCGGAGGATTCGATGATCGGTGCGCGAAGGGCGAGCCGGGTCGCATAGACGCGCGCCGGCGCCGCGGTGGACCAGCCCTCGATCCAGAGATCCGCATCCTGGTAGGGCGGGTAGGGCGCCTCGTCCGATGCCGAGCGCACGACGAGCAGCGCCGCGATGCCGCCGTGGAGGCGGGCGAGGCACGTGCGGCCTTCGACCGGCAGGGGCGGCGACGCGGTCAGGCTCGGGATGGCGACGCACCGCACGCCCTGCGCATCCGCGACGATCGCCGTCGAGTCCTCTGCCGCCAGAAGGTTGCCCTGCCCGACGCCCGTCACGCTCCCGTCCGCGATGCGGCAGACGTAGAAGGAAGGGACTTCCGCATCCTTGCCGCCCTGGGCGATCACATGGTCCCCGCACGGGAACAGAGCGCGCCTCAGGCGGCCCTCGAGATCCACAGCGGACAACCCCAGGTCCGCCGTCCAGATTTCGCAGCCGTTTTCCCGCGCCAGACACACGAGCCGGCCGTCCGCGGACCATGCGAAGAGGTGTGCGGAGTCGACGGCCATGGGCACCCAGAGGATATCGGGCCGTCCGAACACGCTCCACTGGCGCGTGAGCGTGACCGCGTCGTATGCGGTCAGGACGTCGTCTTCCACGGCGATCGTCATGTGCACCAGGTAGAGGATTCCGCCATCGATCGTCGCGTTCCACGGCCCGACCGTGACCGGCAGCGCATCCTCGGTCACGCGCGGGTTTCGGGGCTCGTTCCAGACCGCCCGTTCCCGGCGGAGCACGTTCGCCGCGGCGTACCAGCGGACTGCACAGTCGGGGTCCTTGCGCAGCGCCGCGAGAATCTCGTCGAATGCGGGGGATCGCTCGCATGCCGCGAACACCGCGGCGCCCATGCGCTCCTCGGGCGCCTCCGATTGCGCGAGCTCCGCGACGACGTCCTTCGCCGCCGGCACCGTGTGCGACTTGCAGAGAAGGTAGGCGTTGTAGGCCTCGCCGGGGTGATCCTCGCGCATGCCGGAGAGAAGAAGCCGCGGCCTGCGCCGGCTCCAGTCGATCCAGGCGCCGCCCGGGACGAACTGCTCGTCGCTGCCGGACACGGCGGCGCGCATCGTGCGGCCCGCGATCCGCAGCAGCGCGCGCATGCCGGCGGCATCGCCCTCCCGCGATACGGGGACGCCGCGGGCGGCGAAGCCGTCCGCGATCCACGCAAGGTGCGGGCGCGCGCCGTTGCGCGCGTACCACGCCGCCCATTCCTGGTGCGTGCGGGGATCGTGCTGGTTGGTGATGATCCGCAGGGCCAGGCGGCAGTGGCGCCACGGCTCGAGGTTGAGCCGCTCCGCGGGGACGCCCTCCAGGCCGGCGATGAGGAGCGGCACGGATTCGGCATCGCCGACCTCGCACAGGCCGAGGTACGCTTCCGAGAGACCGGGGCCGCCGAGCCTGGCCGCATCGTGGAGCAGGCGCTTGATCGCCTGCGCCTCGGCCTCGCTGTCCGCAGGTTGCACCGCCGCCTCCACCGTGGTGCGCATCCGCTCGCAAGCCCGATAGTAGGTTTTCGGGAGGACGACGAGGAGACACGGCACCACGGCAATGAGGGCCCACCGGCGGCATCCTTCGAGGAACGGCACGGTGCGGCCCTCGCGCCACGCAACGAGGTCGCTGCGCGCGGCGCGGGCAAGGCGCATGACGCACGGCAGGGCGACAAGCGCAATGCACGCAAGGACGATCCGCGCGTGCCGCGACAGAATGAGTTCGCGCTCGGCGAGCATCCACACGACGGGAGCCCAGGCGGCGGCGCAGCACAGAACGAGCAAGGCCGAGAACCGTTTCTCGCGGCGCGTCGCGCCGAGTCCGCCGTCGCGCTGCGTCCAGAGGAACCAGGCCCAGAGAAGGCACAAAAGAAGAAACGCGTCGGCGAACACCGCCGCGTGCACGGCGCTCACGGCGGCGGCGCCGGTCGTTGTCGAGGAGAACCGAACGACCAGCCACGCAGGAAGCGCCGCGACGAAGAGATCGATGGCGAGCGCCTTGACGAAGAAGGAGAGAGGCGGAAGCCCGTGTTCCCGCGCGGCGCTCTGCCCGCCGGAAGCGGGGAGATCGGCCGGGGAGGGAGCAGGCTGGGCACACATTCTTCACACCGTGGACACCGGCGCGATTCTATTCCGATCGGGCGCGGCGGGCAACGGGTCGCCCGCCCATTGCCCGGCCCCCGGCCGCCGGGGTACGATCACACCCACGCTCGGGTTCTGCGCGCGGCGCAACGGCGCGCCGCGCGGCGATTCCACCACCCCTGACACGGAGTCTCGCGCGCCGGCCATGCATCTCCAACTCATCGACTGGCTGATCGTTGTCGCGTCCCTTGCGGTCTGCTTCGCCCCCGCGCTCTTCTTCGGCAAACGCGCGGGCAGGAACACGTCCGAGTTCTTCGTCTCGGGCAGGTCGGTGCCCTGGTGGCTCGCCGGCATCTCCATGGTGGCGACGACGTTCAGCAGCGACACCCCGAACCTCGTCACCGACCTGGTGCGCAGGCAGGGCGTCGCGGGTAACTGGTGCTGGTGGGCGTTCGTCCTGACGGGCGTCGCCACGGTGTTCTTCTACGCGCGGCTCTGGCGGCGCTCCGAGGTCATGACCGACCTGGAGTTTTACGAGCGACGCTACTCCGGGAAGGCGGCGAGCGTCGTGCGCGGCTTCCGCGCCGTCTACCTCGGGTTCTTCTTCAACTGCGTCATCATGGGGTCGGTGAACCTGGCGGCGTGCAAGATCGCCAACGTGCTCTTCGGGCTCGACAGATGGCAGACGCTGCTTCTTTGCGGTTTCCTCAACGTGGTGTTCGCCGCGCATTCGGGCCTGTGGGGCGTGCTGGTCATCGACATGATCCAGTTCGTCATCGGGATGACGGCCGTGATCGCGGCCGCGTACTTCGCCGTCAAGCACGTGGGCGGGCTCGACGTCATGGTGGCGAAGCTCTCGGCGCCCCTGCCGTCGCCCGACGGCACGTTCTCGATCGAGTACCTGAACATCCTGCCCGACTTCACCAACAACTGGGATCTTGCGCTCGCCGTCTTCATCATGCCGATCGCGGTTCAGTGGTGGGCCGTGTGGTACCCGGGCGCCGAGCCGGGCGGCGGGAGCTACATCGCGCAGCGCATGCTGGCATCCAAGTCCGAAAAGGACTCGCTCGGCGCGGTGCTCTTCTTCAACGTGGCTCACTACGTGCTCCGGCCGTGGCCGTGGATTCTCGTCGGCCTCTGCTCGCTGATCGTCTATCCGACGCTCGCCGATATCAAGGCGGCGTTCCCCGACCTGGACGAGAAGCTGCTCGGCCACGACATAGCCTACCCGGCCATGCTGAAGTTCCTGCCGGTCGGCTTCATCGGGCTCATGGTCGGAGGGCTCATCGCCGCGTACTCCTCGACGATCCTCACGCATCTGAACTGGGGCGCCTCGTACCTCGTGCACGACTGCTACCGGCGCTTCGTCCGCAAGGACGCATCGGAGCGCCACTACGTGTTCGCGGGAAGGGTCGCCACGGTGGGATTGTTCCTGGCCTCGTCGGGCATGGTGTACCTGCTGGAGAGCGCCAAGGACAGCTTCGACGTGATCCTCCAGGTCGGCGCCGGCACGGGGCTCCTCTATCTCCTGCGGTGGTTCTGGTGGCGCATCAACGCCTGGTGCGAGGTCGCGGCGATGGTGAGCTCGTTCGGCGTGTCGCTGCTCCTGCTCGTGGTGAAGAAATGCGGGTGCGGAGTGCTCCCCACGCATCATGCGCTCCTCGTCACGATCGGCGTGACGACGGCCGCGTGGGTCGCGACGGCCTTCCTGGGACCGCAGACCGATCGGCGGACGCTGATCGAGTTCTACAAGAAGGTCCGCCCCTTCGGGCCCGGGTGGGAGCCGATCCGCGAGGCGGCGGGGATTCCCAAGGGGGCATCAGCCGCGTGCGACAACATCCCGGTCGCGCTCGTCGGGTGGACGGCGGGCTGCGCCATGATCTGGTCATCGCTCTTCGCGGTCGGAAACTTCCTCTACGGCCGCACGGGGGCGGCGGCGATGCTCACGGGGGTGTTCGTTGCGAGCGGCCTCGTGCTCCTGGGCGTCATCAACAAGCTCTGGAGCGGCCCGCGCGAACGCTGAGCGCCGCGCGCCTCGTCGGCCGTTCCCTCGGCCTTCGATTTCGGCTATCCTGAAGGCAGAACACCGATGAGGAACCAGCCATGACTTTCCGCCTCGTGCTTTGCCGCGCCGCATGCTCGCTATCCCTGCTCTTCGGACTGCAGGCCGCCGTCTCGGCAGCCGACGCCCCGCGCAACCGCGCCGAGTCGATCCGCGCCGTGTGCGAACGGCTCGGCATTGGCGAGGGCGCCCGCATCGCCGACATCGGGTGCGGGAACGGAGAGGACACGGTCCACTTCGCGCGCATCGCCGGCGTGCGGGGGACGGTCTTCGCCGAGGAGATCGAGCTCAAGAGGGTCGAGGACGTGCGCGACCGCGCGCAGAAGGAAGGGCTCTCTCAGATCACGCCGGTCCTCGGGCAGCCGGACGATCCTCGCCTTCCCGACGGCAGCCTCGACCTGATCTACATGCACTTTGTCTTCCACCACTTCGCGAAGCCCCGGCAGATGCTGCGGAGCTTCTGGCTCGACCTCCGGCCGGGCGGCCTCCTCGCGATCGTCGATCGGGAGAAGGGGCCGCCGCGGGACCTCGTGCCGCTCGAACGGCGCGAGGCCTCGCACCACTGGGTCGGCGAGACCACGGTCGTCCGCCAAGCGCGCGAGACGGGATTCGAGTTCGTCGATGAGCTCGGCGGGCTGTGGCACGAGCGCGAAGCGTTCGTCCTCGTGTTCCGCCGGCCTCTTCAGGGCGAGGCGCCGCAGGGGGATCCGGATCTGCCGCCGCCGCTCGATGCGCGCGCCGTCATCGCGGACCTGTCGATTGGCAGCGCTCCGCCGCCCGCGGTCGCCGCCGTCGCGTTCGGCCGGGGGAGGGCGGTCCTGCGCGACCTGCGCGAGGCTGCCGGCCCCGATGCGGTCATCGCGGACATACTCCTCGACGAATGGGCCGAGGCCAAGGACGAGCCGCCGCCCGAGCCGGCGGATGGCGCGGCCAAGGTGCTCAGGACCGAGAAGGGCGAGCTTTCGATCCCCGAAGACCTGACGTTCTCGGCCGTCGTGTTTGCCGATGCGTATCACCTGCTCTGGCGGCCGGGCAAGCTCCTCAGGGCGCTCGCCGACCGATTGTCCGAGAACGGCGTCATCGCCGTCATCGATCGCGGGGGGCCCGAGGACGCGCCGCGAAACCTGGCGAGCCACCGGCGGCGGATCGCGCCCGCGTGCGTGCGGCGCGAGCTGGAGGCCGCCGGCTTCAGCGTGAGCGATGGCGCGGCGCCTCCCTCGTCGGATCGGTTCGTTCTCATCGCGCGGCCCGCGCCGCGACCCGCGCCCGTCGTGCGCGAGACCGATGACGCGATCGAGATCGATACCGGCGCGATCTGTGCGCGCGTGCGGAAGAAGGGATATGTCAGCGGGGTCGAGGCCGGCATGCTCGACCGGCGGACGGGCGTGCGGTCCCTCGGGTTCGGCCTCCACGTCATGGATTTTCTCATGGGGCCGGGCTGGCGCGACGACGGCTACCTGCGCGACGCCAAGATCCACGGCGACCTGCCCAAGCACTACGAGGAGGGGCCGCAGATCTGCACGCAGGCCAAGGAGCTTCCCGCCGTCGTGATCCGGGGGCGGGACTTCGTCGCCGTCAAGCTCGCCTTCACCTTCACCGAGGGGTTCGAGGGCCGCGGCGCGGGCTCGCGATGGGAGCAGACGATGGTCTTTCCCGCCGGTGCGCGCTACTTCCTGAGCGCGGAGGAGATCGTGTGCGCCAACGCCGCGCCGGGGCTCTTCTACAGGATCGACATGCCGGGGCACCTCAAGCACCGGGGCGGCGACACGTTCTCGGAGATCTTCCTGAGCTACCGCGGCGCCATCGGCGCGGCCGAGTTCGGCGAGGATTTCGGGCCGGACGAGAAGTTCTTGTACCGCCGCGAGGCGAAGAACCCGCCGCCCGAGCGGTTCATCCGCGCCTACCGGACGAAGCTCCCGGAAGGCGCGCCCGGCCCGTGGCTCGCCGGCATGACCCTCGATCCGTCGCTCGTCGCCGAGGCATGGTGCCATCAGCGCGGGTACGTCTGCTTCATCCAGGAGCTGTGCGGGCGCGACGTCGCGGTAGGCGAGAAGATCGGCGCGGCCTACATCGTCGGGTTCTTCGATTCGGTCGCCGACATGGAGACCGTCTACGACGGCTACCGGGGTGCGCGCGCGATCGCCGTGAGCGAATCCGGATACACGGTCAAGTAGCGGGAGCACGGAAGCACGGCCGCGGCACACCGACAACGGCGCCGGACGATCGGCGCCGTCCGGACAGGCCGTGCGCGGTTTCGCTCGGTGCGGCCGGCGCGTACAATGGACGGCCTTCCGGCGAAGAGTGGTGCACCGTCATGCGGATGGAGATCATAACGAGCCGCTGCACGCGGGAACGCCTCGCGGAGCTGGCCGCCGAGAACTACGGCACGATGATCAAGGGCGTCGTCGATGTCGGGAGGAGCGTGCTCGTCCTCGGCGGCGAGCTTCACGCGGACGGCGAGGCGTTGCTGCTTGTCGGCGGCTCGGCGCAGGACGACCTCTGGGGTTTCAACCTGCACATGGGCAAGGACAAGGACGCGAGGCTCGAGTTCACGGCGTTCATCAACATCCGGCCGCGGCAGGGCAATCGGTCGCTGGAGGTCGCCGATCCCGGGCTCAGGCAGCGAATGCGCGCGATCGTCGACGCGCTGGTTGAGTGAGCGATGGAGCCCGCGCGCTGGCATCGCCTGACCCTTCCCCAACAGATGGGGAATATCGGCAGCGAGATCGCCCGCGCGCGCCACTGGGAAGGGCGGGGCGACAAGGAATGCCGTGGCGCGGCGATCGAGAGGGCTCTCGATCTCATCGACTTGACGCTCTGCGACCCGCGCCGGCGTGCGGGCCTTCGCGAGATCGCCCGGTTGCGGGAGGTCGTGAGCGCATGGTATCTCGAATCCGGCGCCTACGACGTGCCGCCCGAGGCGCTGGAGGATTACTGCACGCGTTTCGCGCTGCTCGCCGCCGGCTGAGCCCCGGCCGCGGCCTTGCCTTCCCCCGTCGCCGCCGTGGTATCATGATGCTGTGCCGCGCGTTCGGGCGGCGAATGTGCGAGGTGTCTCCATGGAAGGTCCGACCATCCCGATTCCCGCGTTCCCCGACCGGCTTGCTCGCGACGGCGGCCGCCAGGCGCCCCCCGTGCCGTCCGCCGGCCGCGTTGCGTCGATCGATGCGCTGCGGGGCTTCGACATGTTCTGGATCGCGGGCGGCGGCGCCCTCGTGATCTCGCTCCTGCACATCTTCGTCGACCCCTTCCCCGACTGGCTCGAGTACCAGCGCAATCACCCCAACTGGGAGGGCTTCTCGGCCTGGGACATGATCATGCCGCTCTTCCTCTTCATCGTGGGGGCGGCGATGCCGTTCTCCTTCGCCAAGCGCATCGAGCGCGGCGCGACGAAGGGAGAGCTCTACGCCAAGATCTTCGTGCGCGCGGGAATCCTCTTCGTGTTCGGCATGGCGGCTCAAGGGAACCTGCTCAAGTACGACCTCTCGCAGCTCCACATCTACTGCAACACGCTGCAGGCCATCGCCTGCGGGTACGTGATCGCGGCGTTCGTCATGCTGAACTTCCGGATCATCTGGCAGCTCCTGGCCGTCGTAGCGCTGCTCGCCGGCTACTGGGGGCTCATGATGTTCGTGCCGTTCGGCGGAAAGCCCGCCGGCACGCTCGATCCGGACGCCAATCTGGCGCAGTACATCGACGCGCTCATCCTGGGGCGCTTCCGCGACCCCGGGACGACCTACACCTGGATCCTGAGCAGCCTGGGCTTCGGCGCCACGGTGCTCCTCGGCGTCTTCGCGGGCTGCGTCCTCCGGACGGACAAGGAGCCCAAGGCCAAGTGCGCGGCGCTCGCGGCGCTCGGCATCGTGTGCCTCGCCATCGGCTGGTTCTGGGGCTGGCGCGACTCGGATTACCGCTTCCCGATCATCAAGCACATCTGGACGAGCACCATGGTGCTCTGGGCGGGCGGCTGGTCGTACCTCCTGCTCGCGCTCTTCCACCTGTGCATCGAGATGCTCGGCTGGAAGAGGTCGGCCTTGTTCTTCATGGTGATCGGCGCCAACGCCATTGCGGTCTACATGGCCACGCGCCTCTTCGATTTCCACCACATCGGCGACATATTCGTGGGCGGCCTGGCGCGGAACCTCAAGGAGTGGATGTCCGGCGACTCCGCGGCGCTCGCGGCCCGCCTCGGGCAGTTCATACGCGACTTCGCGGCGTTCGGCGTGATCTGGCTGATCTGTCTTTTCCTGTACGTCAAGCGGACGTTCATCAGGGTGTGAGCGCGCGCAGCAGTGTGACCATTTCTTCCGAAGGAGGTGCACGGTGAGTCGTCAAGTGACGCGTCGGAGTCTGCTCAAGGCGAGCGCCGCGGCGGGCGCGGCGTTCATGGTCGTGAAGCCCGGGGTGCTCGCGGCGGGCAGGTCGCCCAACGACCGCCTCAACATCGCCGGCATCGGCGTCGGCGGCCGCGGCCACGCCAACCTGAGCGACTGCCGCAACGAGAACATCGTCGCCCTGTGCGACGTGAACGGCAACAACCTCGCGGCGGCCGCGCGGCAGTTCCCGAACGCGAAGAAGTACGTCGACTGGCGCACGTGCCTGGAGCAGGCCGATGTCGATGCGGTGATCTGCTCGACGACCGACCACACGCACGCGTTCGTCAACATCTGGGCGATGAACCGCGGCATGCACGTGTACAGCGAGAAGCCGCTCGCCAACTCGGTCGAGGAGGCCGCGCTCGTCCGCGAGACGTACCTCAAGCACAAGGACAAGATCGCGACGCAGATGGGGACGCAGATCCACGCGACCGACAACTACCGGCGCATGGTGGAACTGGTGCGGCGCGGCGCCATCGGCACGGTCAAGGAGGCCCACGTCTGGTGCGGCCGCACGCCCGCGGGCGGCGGCTATCTGCCCGAGGCCGGTCCCGTTCCCGACTACATCGATTGGGACCTATGGATCGGCCCCTCGCCGTTCCACCCCTTCAACCCCGAGTACCTGAAGGGCTGCCTGAGCTGGAACCCCTTCTGGGATTTCGGAAGCGGCCAGATCGGCGACATGGGCAGCCACATGATGGACATGCCGTGGTGGGCGCTCGACCTGCGCTTTCCGACGACGTGCGAGGCGGCCGGAACGCCGGTCAACCCCGACACGTGCCCGCAGTGGCTCACGGCGGTGTGGGAGCACCCTGCGAACGACTGGCGGCCGGCCGTGAAGGTCTTCTGGTACGACGCGGACAAGAAGCCCCAGATCCGTTCCGAGGCCGTCAAGGGCGACCTCTTCAAGGGCGTCATGTACGCCGGCGACAAGGGCAAGCTCTTCTGCGACTACGGATTCAGGGTGATCGAGCCGAGCGGCGACCTCACGTACTTCGCGCCGCCCAAGCCCGAGGAGCTCATCCCGCCGTCGCCGGGCCATCACCAGGAGTGGATCATCGGCGCCAAGACGGGCAAGCCCACGCTCTGCAACTTCGACTACGCGGGCGCGCTCATCATGCACAACCTGCTCGCGCTGGTCGCCTATCGCGCCGGCAAGAAGCTCGAGTGGGACGCCGCGACGCTCACCGCGAAGAACTGCCCGGAGGCCGAGCAGTACATCCGCAAGAAGTACCGGCAGGGCTGGACGCTCAACGGCTAGCGTCGCGGGCGGGGAGCTCCGGAGGAAGGCCGCGCGCCCTGCGAGGGCGCGCGGCAGGGGCTTCAACGCCTCGCCGCCTGTCGGAGCTGGGGCGCTACGCGAAGTTTATGTTTCCTTCGATGCCCCCATGGCCTGCGCGATCGAGCAGCCTGATGACTGCCGCACATTCCGCAATCCGGGTTTTTCGTCGGACAACGATGATGATGCCGCGATGAGGCTGACCTGCGGCAAGCTTCAGGAAATCATCGCGATTGCACGTGAGCAGCACGTGACCGTGCCGAACGGCGTGACCGAGCACTTCGTCGTCGCCGGCAGTCGGCCTCAACACGTCCTTCACGGCATGGACATCATGCCCGGCCTGAATCAGTACGCGTGCTATCCCTGCCGGAACGTCATGGTCCAGAAGGAACCTCACTCGTCCGCTCCCGCCATCTGCCGCGCGATCAGCAAGTCCATCTCGTCTTTGTGGTCCTCGTAATAGGCCATGCACTCGTAGACCTGGGCGCGCGTCAGCGAGGGGAAGCTCCTCACGACGTCATCGATGCTCGCTCCGTTCAGAACCATGCCGGCCACATCATGGACGCCGATACGCGTCCCCTGGACGATGGCCCGACCGGATCGCACGCCCTCCAGTGCGGTGATGTGACGATACGTCTGTTCCAGCATGTCGAATCTCCAGGTTCGTCGGCCGCGTGCGCGGAATAGCAGGAGCCGCGCAAGGCATCGCATACCTCAGGAATCATACACGATGCGTGAGAAGCGGCCAAGAAGTTCAAGAGCCGGCGCGGGCTACTGCATCTGCCGGATTCGCACCTCGATGTCCTTCTCCGCCTTGAGGAGGTCGGCCAGGACCTTCGCGTCCGTCTTGCCGTAGTGGTACGGGTAGAGGATCTTCGGCGTGAAGGTCTTCGCGGCCTCGGCGACCATCTCCGGCGTCATGGTGTAGGGAAGGTTCATCGGCAGGAAGGCGACGTGGATGTCCTTGAGCGCCGCCATCTCGGGGATGTTCTCGGTGTCGCCCGCGACGTAGATCCTCGTCTCGCCGCACGCAATCACGTAGCCGTTGCCGGCGCCCTTGGGGTGAAAGGGCGCGCCGCCCGGGCGGGTGTGCTTCACGTTGTAGGCCGGCACGGCCTCGATGGCGAAGCCCGCCGCGGTCGACTTGTCGCCGTTCTTCATCACCGTGCCCTTCTTGAGCTGCGCCTGGCAGGCCGCCGTGAGCACGATCTCGGTCTTGTCGGTCGAGATCTGCTCGATGGCCCGCGCGTCGAGGTGGTCGCCGTGCTCGTGGGTGACGAGGATCAGGTCGGCCTTCGGCAGCTTCGCGTAGTCGGCGTACTGGCCCACGGGGTCGATGTGGACGACCTTGTCGTTGAACTTCAGCATCAGGGTGCCGTGGCCGATGAAGGTGAGCGTGATGTCGCCCTTGGCGGTCTTCAGGACATCGCTCTCGAAGGTCTTCTTGGGGGGACTCTTCGGGGGAGCGCCCGCGGCGCCGAGGAGCGAAATGCTGAGCGCGAGAGACATGGCCGTCGTCATGAGACACCTCCTTTGCGGCACACGGCGCCGCTCTCGTGATGGTGCCGCATCGCCGCCGCCCTTGCAAGCGACGGCGCGCGCCGATGCCGTCCGAGGGGCTCTACGCCTTGCGGCGGCGCCGCCGCGGGCCGTATAGTGCCTGGAGGTGTTCATGCAACGAGGAGGACCGATGCGAACGATGCGTAGCCGAGGGGCGTTGCGCGCGACATTCATGCTCGCCTGCGCGTGGGCGGCGGCCGGCGCGGACGAAACCGCGCTCGAGCTCCGCGTCGACTGCGCGAGGGGCGCCGGTGCGGTTCGGCCGCTTCACGGCGTCAACAACGGCCCCTTGAACTTCGGCGAGACGATCGATGTGTCGGCGTACTGGCGCGAGCTCTCGATCCCGCTCGCGCGGCTCCACGACAGCGAGTTCCCCGACCCGGACGTCGTCGACATGCACGCGGTCTTCCCCGACCTGCGCGCCGACCCGGAGGATCCCGCGAGCTACCGCTTTGCGCTCACCGATGCGTACATCGATGCCATCGTTGGCGCGGGGGCGGGCATCGTGTACCGGCTCGGCGAGAGCATCGAGCATCGCCGGCGGAAGAGCTTCGTCGTGCCGCCCGCCGACTTCGACAGGTGGGCCGCCGCCTGCATCGGCATCATCCGGCACTACAACGAGGGCTGGGCAGGCGGAGAGCGGCGCGGCATCCGCTACTGGGAGATCTGGAACGAGCCCGAGAACCGCCCCGCCATGTGGACGGGCACGGAGGAGGAGTACTACCGGCTCTACGCGACCGCGGCCGGGGCGATCAAGGCGCGCTTCCCCGATGTCAAGGTGGGCGGCCCCTCCGTGGGCGCGACCGGCGACGTGGTCGATGGGCAGCTTCGCGCGACGCCGTTCCTGGAAGGCTTCGCAGCGTACTGCCGCGCGCACGGCGCGCCGCTCGACTTCTTCTCGTGGCACACGTACACGAACGATCCCTCGCTCTACGTCAGGAAGGCGCACGCGATCCGGCGCTGGCTCGATGCGCACGGCTTTGCGGCGGCCGAGGTACACCTCAACGAATGGAACCACCTTCCCGATGATGACTGGGCGCCGCTCCTCGGCGCGGCCGGCCCGGCCCGCGAGCGCTGGTACGGGCGCTTGGCCGGCATCGAGGGCGCCGCGTTCGCCGCCTGCGTGCTCGCGTATCTTCAGGATTGCCCCGTCGATGCGGCGAACCTCTACAGCGGCGATACGAACCCCTTCGGCCTCTTCTCGCGCGACGGCGTGCCGAAGAAGAGCTTCTTCGCGCTGAAGGCGTTCAGGGCGCTTCTCGAGACCCCGTGCCGCGTGGCGGCCGAGGGCGCCGCGCCGGGCGCGACCGCGGTTCTTGCCGGCGTGAACGTCGAGAAGACGTGCGTGCAGGTGCTTGTCGCCAATTACCGGGGCGGGGATGCGGCGGGCGCGATCGCGGTCGACGCGATCCCGTGGGAAGGCGCGCGGCACTGGACCGCGTCGCGCCTGGACGCGGAGCGGAACCTCGAGCCCGTGTCCGCGGGCGTCGTCGCGGGGGGCGCGGTCAGGATCGCGCTCCCCATGCCGGCGCCGTACGTCCTGCTCGTGCGCATTCAATCGCGTCCGCTCGATGCGGCCGACATGCCCGCAAGCCCGCGCTCGCGAGGGCTCCGGCTCCTGCCCGTGCGCAACGTGGAGGTGCGCGATTCGTTCTGGGCTCCGAAGCTGCGCACCGTGCGCGAGCGCACGATTCCGCACTCCTGGCAGTACGTGGAAGGCGAGATCCGGGCGCTCGCGCGCGCGGGCGGCGAGCGCGTCGAGGGCGAGCCCAACGGCACGTGGGGCGAGGCCAACCTCTACAAGGTCATGGAAACCTGCGCCTACGCGCTTGCGCTCGCGCCCGATCCGGCGCTCGAGGCGCGGCTCGACGCGATCATCGCGCGCATAGCCGGGGCGCAGCGTCCCGACGGCTACGTGCACGCCTACATCACGAACGCGGGGAAGCCGCCCTGGGACCCCGCGTTCCTCGATGGCTCCCACGACGGGTACGTGCTCGGGCACATGATCGAGGCCGCGATCGAGCACCACGCGAGCACGGGCAAACGCGCGTTTCTCGACATCGCCTGCCGGGCGGCGGATCAGGCATATGCGCACTTTCTGGGGCCGGGCGCGGCGCCCGGGTTCTGCGGCCACGCCGAGCTCGAGATGGCGCTCCTGGAGCTTCACCGCGTCGTTCCGGACGAGCGCTACCTCGCCCTCGCCAGGGCCTTCGTCGAGTGGCGCGGCCGCGGCACGGTGAAACCCGTGAGCGACACGCCGCGCGCGTATTTCCAGGATCACGTGCCGCTGCGAGAGCAAACGACGCTCGAGGGCCACGCCGTGCGCGCGGTGTTCTTCGCGACGGGCGTTGCCGACCTGGCGCTCGCCACGGGCGACTGCGACTACGCGCGCGCCGCGGAACGATTCTGGCAGAGCCTCGCCGGGCGGCGCATGTATGTCACGGGCGGCATCGGCCCGCGCCGCGAGCACGAGGCGATCGGCGAGGACTACGAGCTGCCGAACGACGGCTACCTGGAGTCGTGCGCGGCCTGCGGGCTTGCCGACTTCGCGCAGCGCATGTGCCTCCTCGAACGCCGCGCCGAGCACGCGGATGTGCTCGAGCGCGTGCTCTACAACGCCGTGCTGCACGGCATCGCGCTCGACGGCATGTCGACCTACTACGGAAACCCGCTGAGCGACAGGGACAATCCACGCTACAACTCGTGGGTGTGCTGCCCGCCCAACCTCTCGCGCACGGTTCTGCAAATCGGGCGCTACGCCTACGCGCACGGCGATGCCGAGGTCTTCGTCAACCTCTTCGCCGGCGGCGCGGTGCGCGTGCCGCTTGCGGCCGGCCCAGTCGAGCTCGACGTCGCCACGGAGTACCCGTGGGAAGGCGAGGTCGCCTTCACGGTCAAGGTCGCGTCGCCGCAGGAGTTCGCGCTCAACGTGCGGATTCCGGGGTGGTGCGCGGCGGCGGAGCTGCGGCTGAACGGGGCGCGCATCGATCCCCTGCCGCGCGGCGAGGACGGCTACGCGCGCATCGCGCGCGTGTGGCGGGCCGGCGACAAGGTCGAGCTCGCCCTCGCCATGCCGGTCGAGAGAATCGAAGCGCACCCCAACGTGCGCGCCTGCGAGGGCAAGGTCGTGCTCCGGCGCGGGCCGCTCGTCTACGCGTTCGAGGGCCTGGACAACGGCGGCGAGGCCGCGCTCGTCCTGGGCGCCGACCCGGCGTTCCGGTGCGAGCGCCGGCCCGAGCTCCTGGGAGGCATCACGGCGGTGAGCGGCGTCACGGCCTCGGGGCGGCCGTTCACGGCGATTCCGTTCTACGCGCTCGCCAATCGCGGCAAGTCCTGCCAGGAAGTGTGGGTCGCGCAGGAGGGGTTCGCGCCATCGAGCGCGTGGTGGCTCGGCGCGCTCTACCGCCGTCTCGACCCGCGCGCACTGGCGCGCTGACGGAGAATTGGGGGAGAATTGGGGACAGTCACCGATTTCCCGAAATCGG
>DHGK01000219.1 GCA_002402755.1 Planctomycetes bacterium UBA4800 | reverse complement strand
CGGGCGCGTGCCCTCGCGTTGGCCGTTCTGGACCGGCGCCGTCACTCGATCAACAGAATTCCTCCCGCACCGCCGGTCATCTTCGGCACTGGGTGCGAAGGTCTGGGGGGTGGCTGCGCGCGGCACGCCGTGTTTGAGCGCGTGCCCTCGCTTTGGTCGTTCTGGACCGGCGCCGTGACTCGATCAACGCTGCTCGTCCCGCACCGCCGGTCATCTTGAGCACTGGGGGCGAAGGTCTGGGGGGTGGCTGCGCGCGGCACGCCGTGTCCGGGCGCGTGCCCTCGCGTTGGCCGTTTTGGGCCGGCGCCGTCACTCGAGCAACGCTGCTCGTCCCGCACCGCCGGTCGTCTCCCCCGATGCCCTATAGCCTACAGCCTACAGCCTACAGCCTATAGCCTCCGTCCTCCAGCCTACCCCCGCACCAGCGCATCGATGCCCGCCAGTTCCTCCAGCAAGCGGCGCAAACCGCCCAGCGGGATGCAGTTCGGCCCGTCGCAGCGGGCGTTCTCCGGGTCGGGATGCACCTCGAAGAAAAAGCCGTCGATCCCCGCCCCGGCTGCCGCGCGGGCGAGCGCCGGCGCGTACTCGCGTTCCCCCCCGCTCGCCGTACCGCGGCCGCCGGGAAGTTGCACGCTGTGGGTGGCATCGAAGATCGTCGGGATTCCGGCCGCGCGGATGGCCGCCACGCCCTTGAAGTCGTTGACGAGGTTGTGATAGCCGAAGAAGGTGCCGCGCTCGGTCGCGATGGCGCGCGCGATGCCGTCGGGGCCGCGCGCGGCGAGGATGCGGTTCGACATCTCGGCGGGCGCCAGGAACTGCCCCTTCTTTATGTTGACGATGCGGCCGCTCTGCGCCGCCGCGGCAACGAGGTCGTTCTGGCGGCAGAGCAGGGCCGGGATCTGGATGATGTCGAGGACGTCCCGCGCGCGCGCCGCCTCTTCGGGCGTGTGCGCATCGGACGTGACGGGCAATCCGCTGCGCTCGCGCAGCCGGGCGAGCATCTCCAGGCCCCGTTCCAGGCCGGGCCCGCGGTACGAATCCGGCGATGAGCGGTTTGCCTTGTCGTAGGAGGCCTTGAAGACGAGCGTGAAGGGAAGGCCGTCCGCAGCGGCGCGCAGGCCGTCGGCCGCGGCGCAGAGCGTCTCCCAGCTCTCGATCACGCACGGGCCGGCGATGAGCAGGAGCTTCGAATCGCCGCCCACGGACAGCGTCCCCGATCGAACCACGCTTGTCGCGATCTTCACGTGCCGGTCTCCCGGGCTGCGGCCGCGCTCGCGCGCGGCCGCGCCGATGGTCTCGGGCGGCCTCCCTGAACGCCGGCGCCGGCGCGCCGATAATCCTCGCGCCGGCAGGCGGGCCGCGCGTGCTCGACTATAGCGCTCCCTCTGCGGGCGGCGCAAGTCGAGTGAAGCGGGGGGCCTCGGCCTTCCGATCTGGAGTAGAGAGCCGTTATCATAGTCACGATATGAGTCATATGCTCCAGTTGACGCCGGACAAGATCGCCGGATCCCTCCTGGGCGCCGCGGTGGGCGACGCGCTCGCATTTCCGTTCGAGGGCCTCTCGTCCGTGTTCACGGGGGCTCTCGGACGCGAGGTGGTGCAGGCGTTCCGCGCGCACCGTTCCGGCATGTACGCGTGCGGCCAGACGACGGCATTCACGCAGCTCATGCTGGCGGCCTCGGAAGCGCTGGCCGATCCGTGCGGCGAGGCTCCCGGCGATGTCGTGGGGCGTTTCCTGTTCCCGCCGGCCCGGGATCGGCTGCTTGTCGAGCCGCCCGCCGGGGTGCTTGCCGCCCTGGACGCCTGGTTCCGGGGCGGTTCCTGCAGGGCGCGGGCCGATGCCGAGCCGCCGATCCATCTCCTGCCCCTGGCCCTGCGGGATCATGCGCACGAGGATGCGCTCTACCGGGATCTTGCGGCGGCGGCGCGCTGCACCGGACAGGATGCCCCCGATGTGCTCGCCGCGGGCGCCGCGTTTCTGGCGGCCGTGCGCCACAGTCTGAGCGCCGGCGAGATCGTGCTCGGCGACATGCTCGACGCGGCCCGAGGCGGGGCGCTGCGATTCTCGCGCGGGGCCGCCGCGGGCGTGGACGCGATCCCCGATGCGCTCTTCGTGGCGGAGCGCGACGGGGCGTGTCCGTTCGAGAATGGCACGGCCGTCCCGGCCGTGCGGCAGGTGCTTGCCGGCTTGATGAGCTTTCTGAAGAGCCCGTATGATTGCAGCCGCGGTCTTCTGATTGCGCTGAAGAGCGGAGGCGGCCGCGCCGCGGGATTCGTGTGCGGCGCGCTGGCCGGCGCCTTCGGCGGCGAGGCCGCGATTCCCGCGGACCTCGCGCGGGCCGTGCGCGACGGCGCCGAGGTGCGGCGGTGCGCAGGGGCGCTCGCCGGCCGGGCGGCGTGCGGCGCCGAGCGGGGAGAACGCGGGCAGTCGGGAGCATGATGGCCGGCACGCGCGCACCTTCCGGCGAGCTGCCTTGTGCAGCCGAACCATCGGGATTCGCGGCCCGCGCCGCGGCGCCGCTCCGGGCGGCGCTGGCGCAGGCGTGGCGGCTCGGGATGCGCATCGACCGCGCGCTCACGCGGCGGCGCGCGCTGCCGCGGCCGGTCATCAGCGTGGGGAACATCAGCCTCGGGGGCACGGGCAAGACGCCGTTCGTGATCTATCTGGCGCGGCGCCTGGCGGCCGATGGGCTTCGCCCCGCCGTGCTCACGCGCGGCTACCGGAGCGGCGGGGGGCGCTGCGACGAGCCGCGGGAGATCGCGGACGCGCTTCCCGGCGTGCGCGTCCTGGTCGGCCGCGACCGGCATCGGGCGGCGGCGGCCGCGCTGGCCGAGCCGGAGCCGCCCGGGATCTTCATCCTCGACGATGGGTTCCAGCACTGGGCGCTCGGGCGCGATGTCGACCTGGTGCTGATCGACGCGTCGCGCCCTCTTGAGACCGGCAAGGTCGTCCCGGCGGGCACGCTGCGCGAGGACGTGCGCGCGCTGGGGCGCGCCCACGCCGTCGTGGTGACGCGCGCCGACCTCGTGCCGGCGAGCGTTCTCTCGCGGGTGACCGGGTACGTGCGCGCGCGTTTCCCGAGCCTCGCCGTCGCGTGCGCGGGAGAGGCCGTGCGCGCGTACACGGATCTTGCGGGCGCGCCCTGCGCTCGGCCCGCCTGCCCGGTGCTGGCGGCGTGCGGGATCGGGAATCCGGACGCGTTCGTCGCGCGCGCGGCGCGCGAGGGACTGGTCGTGGCCGCCGAGGCGGCGCTCGGCGATCACCACCGCTGGCAGGCGGCGGATGCCGCGGCGATCGAGCGTCGCGCGGCGGAGACCGGCGCCGGGACCGTGCTGACGACGGCGAAGGACGCCACGAAGATCGATCCGCGCTGGACGCGCATGCCGTGGGTGGTGATGGCGATCGAGACGCGCATCCTCGATGGCGAGGCGGCGCTGTGGTCGCTCATTCGCGCGCGCACGGGCGCGGCGCGGGCGTGACTGCCGGGCAGGGCCGACCGCCGGCGTCGCATACGCTTACTCCATTCACGGAGGCGTGGTATCATCCACCGTAGCGCGCCGGCTGCGCCCGCATGCGAAGCAAGAAGGAGATCAGGCATGGCCCTCAGCAAAGACGAGGTCCTGTTCGGGCGCATCGTCGTCCACAACAAACTTGCCTCGGATTCCCAGGTAAAGGAGTGCATGGCGATCGCCGAGCGCGAGGGCAAGGATCTCGGCGCGGTGCTGCGCGCCAGGGGGGTCCTCAGCGAGAAGCAGGTCGATCTCGTCGGCCAGCACGTCCGCAAGAAGAACAACGAGCAGGGCGAGGCCGTCTCGGCGGCGCCCGCGGCGGCCGCCGAGACGGCCTCGCCCGTCGTCACCGTGGCGGAGATGACGCAGCGCGAGTTCGGGCGCCTTGCCGGCGAGAGCCTGCACGAGCTTCTCAGGGAGGTGCGCGCGTGCGGGGTGTCCGACCTGCACTGCCAGGTGGGCGCGCCGCCGTTCGTGCGCCTGCACGGCTCGCTCGTCTACCTGAAGCATCCCCCGTACCAGGCCGATGACCTCGCGGAGCGGATCGACGCGCTTCTCGGGGACTACGAGCGCGGGCTCTTCCAGAAGCACTGGGATGTGGACTTCTGCCTGGAGACCGACCACGGGCGCTACCGGACCAGCGTCTTCAAGGAACGGCTCGGCACGGACGTGGTGTTCCGCGTGATCCCGACGCGGATTCCGACGGTGGAGGAGCTGCATCTTCCCGCCCACATCAAGCGCTTCACGAGGTACTCGCAGGGCATCGTGCTGATCACCGGCCCGGCCGGCTCCGGCAAATCCGCCACCATGGCCGCCCTCGTCGAGCTCATCAACGAGGAGCGGTACGACCACATCGTGACCGTCGAGGATCCGATCGAGTACATCTTCGAGAGCCGCAACTGCAACGTGAACCAGCGCCAGGTCAAGATCCACACGAACAGCTTCGTCACGGCGCTGCGGTCGGCCCTGCGCGCGGACCCGGACGTCATCGTCATCGGCGAGATGCGCGACCTGGAGACCGTGTCGATCGCCATCACCGCGGCGGAGACCGGGCACCTCGTGCTCGCGACGCTCCACACGACCAACGCGGTGCGATCCGTCGACCGGATCATCGACGTCTTTCCGCCCAAGGAGCAGCCGCAGATCCGCGCGATGGTGTCCGAGTCCATGCGCGGCGTGATCTCGCAGCAACTGATCCCGCGCCGCGACGGCCAGGGGCGCGAGCCGGCGCTCGAGATCATGTACTCCTCGCCGGCCGTCGCCAACATGATCCGCGAGAGCAAGACGTTTCAGCTCACGTCCGTGCTGCAGACGGGCGCGCGCCAGGGCATGCGGCTGATGGACGATTCGATCCAGGAGCTGCTCGGCAAGGGGCTCATCACGCGCGAGGCCGCGTGCCACTACGCGAACTCGCCCGATCGGTTCGGACGGCAGAAGGGCGAGATGCTGTAGGCCCAACCAGGAGGCACCGTGGGATTTCCGCTCGACCGTTACCTGAAGATGCTCAGCGACCGCAATGGAACGGATCTCCACGTTGCGGCCGGGACCGTGCCGAAGTTCAGGATTCATGGAAAGCTGCACCCCGTGCCGGACGAGCCGCCGTGGGAGCACGCCCGGGTCGAGGAACTGCTCCTGCCGATGCTCGATGAACGCCGGCGCGGGATCTTCCTGGAGCGCCGCGACCTGGACTGGGCCTACTCGCTGCCGGGCGTGGCGCGCTTCCGCGTGAACTACTTCGTCCAGCACCGCGGCATGGGCGCCGTGTTCCGGCTGATCCCGCGCGTCATCCGCACCTGCAAGGAACTGGGCGTGCCCGAGGTGATCGAGTCCTACGCGCATCTCCGGAACGGCCTGATTCTGTGCACGGGTCCGACGGGGAGCGGCAAGAGCACGACGCTCGCCGCGATCGTCGACTACATCAACCGCAACTTCCAGAAGCACATCATCACGATCGAGGAGCCGATCGAGTACGTCCACGACAACAAGCGCAGCTTCATCACCCAGCGCGAGGTCGGCGAGGAGGCCGAGAGCTTCGCCACGGCGCTCCGGGCGGCCACGCGGCAGGACCCGGATGTGATCCTGGTCGGCGAGCTGCGCGATCTGGAGACGATCGGCCTGGCGATCACGGCGGCGGAGCTCGGCGCGCTGGTCTTCGCGACGCTGCACACGAACAGCGCGGCGAAGACGATCGACCGCATCATCGACGTCTTCCCCGAGAGCCAGCAGAACCAGGTGCGGACGATGCTGTCCGTGGCGCTCAAGGGCGTGATCGCCCAGTTGCTGATCCCGACGCGCGACGGCGGCGGGCGCGTGGCCGTCAACGAGATCCTGCTCTGGAGCTTCAGCCTCGGCAACATGATCCGCGAGGGCGCGGTGTACAAGATCGTGTCGCTGATCGAGGCGGGCCGCGGCGAGGGCATGCAGCTCATGGACGACTCGATCATGGCCAGGTACAAGGCGGGCCTCATCGACGCGCGCTCGGCGCACCTGTGGGCGCAGGACAAGAAGCGCTTCGAGGGATTCCTGGAGCGGGAGCAGAGCGGCAAGTAGCGGCCGCGGTTCGGGCGGGGGATCGACGTGGGCGAGGCTTCCCATGGCGTCGGCCGGACGGGCGTGCTCGTGCGCGTGCCGAACTGGCTCGGCGATGCGGTGATGGCGACGTGCGTCCTGCGCGCGGTGCGTGCGGGCGTGCCCGGCGCCCGGATCGCCGTCGCGGCGCGGCCGAAGTTCGTCGAGCTCTTCGCGGGGCTGCCCTCGATGGACGAGTTCATCCCGCTCGCCGGCGAATCCCTCCTCGGCGCGTTCACGCTCGGGCGGTCGCGGCGGGGGGCGTTCGACCTGGCGCTCGTCCTTCCCAACTCGCTGCGCTCGGCGCTGATGCCGTTCGCGGCGCGGGCGCGGCGGCGGATCGGGTATCGCGGGCAGGGGCGCGCGATCCTCCTGACCGACCGGCTGTCGCCGCCCGGGGCGGGGCGCGGCCGCCGGACCCCGGAGCCCATGCCGCGCTACTGGCGCCGGATCGTCGAGGCCGCGGGCATCCCCTGGCAGGGCGATGCGCCCGAGCTGCGGGTGACGGACGAGGAGCGCGAGCTCGCGGCCGCCAAGGCGCGGGTCTTCGGCCTGGGCGGCGGCGAGCGCCTGATCGGGATAAGTCCCGGCGCGGCGTTCGGCCCGAGCAAGCGCTGGGTGACCGAACGCTTCGCGGAGGCGGCGGCGCTGCTTCACCGCGCGACGGGCATGCGCGCGATCGTGTTCCTCGCGCCGGGCGAGGAGGCGCTCGGCGAGGAGATCGTGCGCGTCGCGCGCTCGCCGATCATCTCGACGGCGGCCGAGGTGCTGTCGATCGGACTGCTCAAGGCGTTCATGACGCGATGCGCGCTGCTCCTCTCGACCGACAGCGGCACTCGCCACATCGGCGTGGCGCTCGGTACGCCGGTCGTGACGGTGATGGGACCGACCGATCCGCGGTACACCGCATATTGCCTCGAGCGCCAGCGCGTCATCGCCAGGGAAGTGCCGTGCGGGCCCTGCCATCTCAGGGACTGTCCCACCGATCACCGCTGCATGATGGAGATACAGGCCGGGGAGGTCGCCGCGGCGGGGCTGGAGCTGCTCGGGCGCTAGCGCGGAAGGCGGGGCCCCGGACCGGCGCAATGCCATGCCGCCCGAGGCGCGCGACGCGCACGGCAACAAAAAAGTGGTAGCCTGGAGAGTTTGCGCCGGACTACCACGTGACCCATGCTCCCTTCCTTGCTGCCATTCCTCGAGAGGGTCGAAGAAGCTGTCTTCAAGGTAAGGATAAAGATACAGTATAGGCTCATGGTCCGATAACATCAAGAGGGGTGCTCATGATTGTTTGTATGCCGTGACGGGGGAGGGAGTTACCGGCGCCGGGGAAAGCTCAGCGCGCGTACATATTCGGTGAACCCGTGCGTCGAAACGTGCAATGAACAAGCCCGTTGCGCAATTGCGGCTCTGCCGGCGCCATGG
>DHGK01000269.1 GCA_002402755.1 Planctomycetes bacterium UBA4800 | reverse complement strand
ATTCGCGATTGAGGAGCGGTCGAAGATGGCGCGAGCCAGGGAGACCAAAATGGGAAGTTATTGTTGCGCGGCCCCTAACGTCTCATGTCCCGTTCTCTGTGCCCTCTGTCTTCTCTGTGGTGCAACAGAAAGAGAATGGGGGACGAGGGCGCAAAGACGGAACGGCCGGTCACCGCGCGGCGGCGAAGATGCGCAGAGCCTTCTCGCGCGATTCGACGACCGGGAACACGTGGCAGATGCCGAGGAGGTCGAAGATCTCCTGCACGTTCTCGCGCGGCGCGACGACCACGATGTTGCCGTCGTTGGCCTGCGCCTTGCCGGCGGCCCCGATGAAGACCCCGGCGCCGGCGCTCGAAATGTACTCCAGCCGCGGTATCTCCACGATCAGCGTGAAAACCCCGCGGTCGAAATACGAGTCGAACGTCTGCTCGAGCTGCTCGTAGTTATGGGCATCGAGCACTCCCGCGACATCGAGGACGGGAACGCCGCCCTCGACCTGGGAATGCCGTATGTCGACCGTGTTCATGCCGCCATCCCTCGTGACACCGTATTCTCGCGTCGAAGAATTCTACCATCCGAGCCTCCGCGCGGCGACTGCGCGGCGTTCCTTGAACGGAAGGAAGGGGCGCGTTATTATCGGGACGAATTACCGGAAGTACCGTAGGCTGCCGGCGCAGCCGTAACCGTTCACGGCCGTTCTCTCCGTTTCCGTCTGAGTGCACAGGCGCCACGTCGGAGATGGAAGACAAAGAGAGAAAGAACCACAGAGCCACAGAGGGTACAGAGACAACTACAGAGAGAGCACCGCAGCGGGCATCTAGCCGCGAATCGTCTCGCGTTCCGTCCTCTCCGGCCTCTGTTTTCTCTGTGGTGAATCAAAAAGACCAGCGTGTTCGAGATGTACTGTGAACGATTACGCGTGGCCGTTCGCCGCCGGTCCCGGAGGCGCTCGTGAGGATCGTCGTCATCTCCGACACGCACATGCCGCTGCGCGCGCCGGCGCTGCCCGAGGCGGTCATCGAGGCCGCCCGCGGCGCCGACATGATCGTTCACGCCGGGGATTTCACCGAGAAGCCCGTCCTGGACGAGCTGCGCGCGCTGGGGCGGTTCGTGGGCGTGGCGGGCAACATGGATCCTCCGATCGTCCGGCAGGCGCTCGCCGAGCGGGAGTTCCTCGACGTCGACGGCGTCAGGATCGCGGTCGTGCACGGCTGGGGAGCGCCGGCGCCCCTGCCCGCGGCGCTCCTGCGCGAATTCGCGAAGGACAGGGTCCGCGCGATCGTCTTCGGGCACACGCACGCGCCGTGCAACGAGGAGGTCGGCGGCGTCCTGCTCTTCAACCCCGGGAGTCCCACGGACATGCGGTTCGCGCCCTATCGATCGTTCGGGATCCTCACGGTCGAGCGGGGCGATGTCCGGGGCGAGATCGTGAGGCTGTGACGCCGGCGGGCGCGGCAGGGAGCGCAGAGTGAAACGCGTGCTGATCGTTGCGGGATCGGACTCGGGCGGCGGCGCCGGGATTCAGGCCGATCTCAAGACCGTGAGCGCCCTCGGCGCCTGGGGATCGACCGCGGTCACCGCGCTCACGGCGCAGAACACCCTGGGCGTGCGCGGCGTGCACGCCGTGCCGGCCGCGTTCGTCGCCGCGCAGATCGCCGCGGTGCTCGAGGACATCGGCGCCGACGCCGTCAAGACCGGGATGCTCCCCACCGCGGACATCGTCGCGTGCGTCGCCGATGCGGTCGCCGGGGCGGGTCCGGTCGTCGTCGATCCCGTGATGGTCGCCAAGGGCGGCGCGCCGCTCCTGGACGATGCCGCCGCGGCCGCCGTGCGGGAACGGCTCCTGCCGGTCGCCGCGCTCGTCACGCCCAACATCCCCGAGGCGGAGGTCCTGAGCGGCGCGCCCGTGCGCGGCATCGAGGACATGGAGGCGGCGGGCCGGGCGATCTGCCGGCTCGGCGCGCGCGCGGCGCTCGTCAAGGGCGGCCACGCGCGCGGCGACATCGTGACCGACGTCCTCGTCGAGGGCGGCATGGTCACGCATTTCTCGCACCGGCGGGTCGAGACGCGCAGCACGCACGGCACGGGTTGCACGCTGAGCGCGGCGATCGCAACGCTGCTCGCGCTCGGTCGCGACCTGGCATCGGCCGTCGCCGAGGCGCGCGCCTACGTCCGCCTGGCCATGGTCGCGGGGCCCGCGATCGGCGCCGGACACGGCCCGCTCGACCACCTGGCGGCGCTGCGCCGCGACGCGGAGCGGCACGCGGTCATCGCCGCGCTGGAGGACGCCTTCCGCGCGCTGTGCGCGCTGCCCTTCGCGCAGCTCGTCCCCGAGGTGCAGAGCAACTTCGCGTACGCGCTGCCCCTCGCCGAGGAGCCTGCGGACGTGGCGGCGTTCCCGGGGCGCATCGCCCGCGTGGGGGACGGGATCGCTGCCGTGCGCGGGCCGGCCTTCGGCGCCTCGCGGCACTGCGCGCGGATCGTCCTGACCGCCATGCGCCGCGATCCGGAGCACCGCGCATGCCTGAATATCAGGTACGGGAAGGACGTGATCGCGTGCGCGCGGGGCGCGGGCCTCGCGTGCGCGTCCTTCGACCGCGGCGCGGAGCCGCCCGACGTCAGGGAGCGCGAGGGCTCGACGCTGGAATGGGGGACGGACTTCGTGCTCGCGCAGGGCCGCGGGATTCCCGACGCGATCTACGATGCGGGCGGCCCGGGCAAGGAGCCCATGGTGCGCGTGCTCGGCCGGACGCCCGCCGAGATCGTCGCGAAGATCAGGCGGATTCTCGGGGCGCGGTGACGCGGCGCCGCGCCGCCCGCCGCCGGCCGGCTATTTCTTGATCTCGGGCACGTCGCCGAGCAGCACGGGCGGCAGTTGCAGGTAGCGGGTCGTCCGGCGCTTGGTCTCGATGTCGCGGTAGATGCGCTCGATCTGCGCGGGCGTGTACCCCATGACCGCCGCGGCCTCCTCGGCGGGCACGGCGTGGTTGTGCGCCCAGAGCACGAGATCCATCCGGTCGTAGGGAAGGACGAAGTAGAACTCGTCCTGGCCCTGCGCCATGCTGTACGTGTCGGTCGTGGGCTGCACGTTGCGCAGGTCCTCGGGCAGGCCGAGGTGCGCGGCGAGGGCGTAGACCTGCGTCTTGTAGAGGTGCGCGATGGGCTTGACGTCGGCCGCGCCGTCGCCGTTCTTGACGAAGAAGCCCTGGTCGTACTCGAGGCGGTTGGGCGTCCCGACGACCGCGTAGTTGAGGCGGTCGGCGTGGAAGTACTCCAGCGTCTTGCGGATGCGCTGCTTGAAGTTCGTTGCGGCCACGATCTGGAGATACGGGCCGAGCGGCAGGCGCTGCGTGGACACGCGCCCCTGCGGGTCCTCGACGTGCAGGTGGAAGTAGTTGATGCGGTCGCTCTCCGCGAGGTTCCGGGAGATCGTGATCTTGTTCTTCCACTCCGGGCCGTACTCCGGAAAGACCTCGCGGATGGCCGCGTCGCGCCGGCGGTAGCAGCCGATCGCCTCGAGTGCCGGCGCGATGTCCTCGACGATGGGCTCGACGCCGAGGTGCGCCGCGAGCGCGAGGCCGCGCTCCTTGCTCAGGGGCGAGGAATCGCGCTCCGGCATGATCAGCGTCGCGACGTTCTTCGGGCCGAGCGCGCGCACGGCCAGCGCCGCGCACACCGTGCTGTCGATGCCGCCGGACGTGGCGACGACGAGGCCGCGCCGGTGGAGAGGATCGCGCAGCACGCGCCGCAGCTCCTCGCAGATCCGCGCCGTCTCGGCCGCGCAGTCAAGCTGCAGCGCATCGCGCGAGAATGCCATGGAATCCTCCGTTCTGCGGCCGCCGGGCCTCCGCGGCCCCGCGGCTCAGTCCCCGTCGTCCTCCGGCGCGTCGATGTCGCCGGCGCTCCCGGCGGCGTCCTGCTCCTGCCGCTCGCGCCGGATCTTGTCGAAGCGCTCCTCGAGCGTGGCGGCCCGCGCGGCGCGGTCGTCGAGCTCGAAGCGCAGCACGGGCGTGAAGCGCGTCTTGAGCTGCACGCCGAGCTCGTGCTGGATGAAGCCGCGCGAGTGGTTGATCGCGCGCAGCGACGTGCGCTGCGCGGCGTCCGTGCCCATCACGGAGAGGCGCACCACGGCCTCCTTGATGTCGGGGGTCACCTCCGCATCGATCACGGTCACGAAGCCCACGCGCGGGTCCTTGAGCCGGAACAGGATGACCTGGCTGACGATCTCGCGTATGCGCTCGGCGATGCGCGCCGTGCGGCGCGACGTGCGGCGCGCGCTCAGAGGGTTCGGCGTTTTGCCACCATGCGGAAGCATTCGACCACATCCCCTTCCTTGCAGTCCTCGAAGGCGGCGAACTTGATGCCGCACTCGAAGCCCTCGCGGACCTCCTTGGCGGAATCCTTGCCGCGCTGGAGCGACGTCATCGCGCCCTCGTGGACCTTCTCGCCTCCGCGGAGGACGCGCACCTGGTCGGCGCGGTGGATCGTGCCGTCGCGCACCATGCAGCCGGCGATGTTCCCGAGCTTGGAGGCGTGGAAGAGGCGCAGGATCTCGGCGTGCCCGCTCACGACCTCCTCGTAGACCGGCGCCAGGCGGTCTTCCAGGCCGGCCTTCACGTCGTCCAGCAGCTCGTAGATGACGTGGTAGATGCGGATCTGGACTCCGCGCTCCTCGGAAAGCGCCCGGGCGCGCTCGTCGATCGTCACGTTGAAGCCGATGACGATGCCCTTCGACGCCTCCGCGAGGACCACGTCGCCCTCGTTCACCATGCCGACGCCCGCGCTGAGGATCTTGACGTGCACCTCGTCGGTGCCCAGGTCGATGACCTGCTGCTGGATGGCCTCGACCGAGCCCTTGACGTCGGTCTTGAGCACGATCCTCAGCTCCTTCTCCTCGGCCTCCTTGAACTTCTTGAGGAAGTCCTCCAGGGTCACGACCTGCTCGGTCTCGGCGCGCTTCAGCTCGCGCCAGCGCCGCTGGCGCTCCTCCGCGATCGAGCCGGCGAGCTGCTGGTCGCGCAGCACGTAGAACTTGTCGCCCGCCTCCGGGACGAGCGGCAGACCCATGATCTCGACCGGCGTGGACGGACCGGCCTCGGTGATCGCCGTGCCGGTCGTCGTCGACCACAGGCCGCGGATGCGGCCGTGCGCCTGGCCGCAGAGCACGTAGTCGCCCACGCGGAGGGTGCCGTGCTGCACGAGCGCCGTCACGAGGATGCCGCGCCCGCCCGAGGACTTGGCCTCCAGCACGACCCCGAGCGCATCGAGCGTCGGGTCGGCCGCGAGGTCCTTGACCTCGGACATCAGATGGATCGTCTCCAGGAGATCCGGGATGCCCTGGCCGGTCACGGCCGAGACCTGGAGTATCTCCGTGTCGCCGCCCCATTCGGGCGGAATGAGGCCCATCTCCGCGAGGCGGTGCCTGGCGCGGTCGGGGTTCGCGGACGGAAGGTCGCACTTGTTGAGCGCCACGATCACGCCCACGTCGGCCGCGCGGATGTGGTGGATGGCCTCCTCGGTCTGCGGCATGGGGCCGTCGTCGGCCGCCACGACGAGCACGGCGATGTCGGTCACGCGGGCCCCCCGCGCGCGCATGTTCGTGAACGCGGCGTGGCCGGGCGTGTCCACGAACGTGATGCTGTGCGCCGGCAGGTCGATGCGATAGGCCGAGATGTGCTGCGTGATGCCGCCGGCCTCGCGCTCGTGGACGTTGGTCTTGCGGATGTAGTCCAGGAGCGACGTCTTGCCGTGATCCACGTGCCCGAGGAACGTGACCACGGGCGGTCGCTTCCGCGTGCCGGTGCTCGCGAGCGCCTGCTCCTCTATGACGCGCAGCGGCGCTTCCAAGTCGAATTCCTTCCTGACCTCGATCTCGACCTCGAAGTTGATGCCCAGCTCGTCGAGCATGTCCTTGCTGAGGTGCGAGTTCGCGTTGACGATCTGCTTGCGCATGAGAAAGAACTTGAGGATCTCGCTCTGGCGGATGCCCGAGACGAGCGAGAATTCCTTGACCGTGACGGGCAGCGTGATGTCGATCTTCTCCGGCCGCCTGAGCGCCGTGCGCTGGTCGCCGGCCCTGGGCCGATGCATGCCGCGCGAGAGCTGCGCGGAGCTCCATTCTTCCTCGTGGTGCTCGACGGGGAAGAACCGCGTCTTGCTGCCGCGCACGGCCTTCCGCCGCGGCTGTCCCTTGGCGGGGGCGGCGCCGGGCGGAGCGCCGAACGGCGACGGGGGCCGGCCGTCGGAGGGGCGTTCGCCCTCCGCGCGGCGCGGGCCGGGCGCGGGCCGGGACACGGGGCGCGCGAGCGGCGTTGCGGGCCGCGTGATGAACGGCTTGGGGCCGCCGAGCCGGTCGTGCATCGTCACGACGCGGCGGGTCCTGCCCGTGCGCGGCGGGCCCATTATCTTCGCGGCGCCGTGATCCGCGGCGGCCGCGGGCGCTTCGGGCGCCGCGGGCGCCTCGGTCGCGAGCGCGGCCTCCCTGGCGGGCTCCGGCGGGGCGGCGTCGGGCTCGACCGGCGCCGGCGGCATCACGACCGGTTGTTCCGGCGGCGCGACGGGGGTGACCTCGACGGGCGGCGCGGCCGCCTCTTCGACCGCCGCCGGTGCGGGCTCCTGCGGCAGGGCAGGCGCCGTGATGGCGGGCTTCTCGATCTCCTCGGCCACCCGGCGCCGGGCATGCCCGACGACGCGCTGCTTGCGGCGCGCCAGGAGCGCGGCGATCTCGCTCGCGAGACTCTTGAGCTCGGCGACCTTGGCGGCGACTTGGGCGACGCGGCCGTCGCCGGCCGGGGCCTCGACGGGAGCGCGTCGGACGCGTTTCCGCGTCTTGGGCGTCGGGCTCGCGGACGGCGCAGGCGAAGGGAACAGCGAAAGCGCGACGGCCTCCTCGTCATCGGTGAGGCCGGAGAAGTTGTTCTTGATGCTGATGCCGCGCTCGGTCAGCCGATCCACCAGATCCTTGGTGGAGACACCGAGCTGCTTGGCCAAGATATAAACTCTCGTTGCCACCTTCAGGTTCGCCTTTCACGTTCGCGGCCGGGCGTGCGCCGCGGCCGCCTTACGGGTCCGCGGCGTGCCGCCCTTCGTCGTCTTCCGGAGATGCCTCCGGTTCCTCTACGGGCGGCGTCTCCGTCGCGGTTTGCTCGGGGGCCGGGGCCTCGGTTGCGGTTTGCTCGAGCGCGGATACGTCTTCCGCCTCGGG
>DHGK01000077.1 GCA_002402755.1 Planctomycetes bacterium UBA4800 | reverse complement strand
GCGATCGAGCGGGCCGCGCCGGCCCGGTCTTGACAGCGCCGGCGGCGCGGGCCGACAATCGTGCCGGCGGCGGCGCACGAAACGACACGCCCGCGCGCAAGGAGGTCACGTGGCCACGAATCTCATGACGACGCTCAAGGGCTCGATGCTCCAGGAGTTCTTCCCGGCCGGCTGGGACCTGGCGAAGTTCGACCGGCTGTGCGGCCGGCCGCCCGAAACGCTGCTCCGCCGCGAGCGGTGGTGGCACAAGGGCTTCACGCCGGTCGCGTGCGACTCGATCGGGGACTTCGACGCCATGATGGGGCACGAGATCGCCCACGAGATCAGGAAGGCGCGCGACGCGGGGCGCAAGCTCGTGCTGATCCTCCCCGTCGGCCCCATGGGAATGTACCGCTGGGCCGTCTATTTCCTGAAGGAGTGGAACGTCCGGTGCGCGCACGTCCACGGCTTCAACATGGACGAGTGGTCGGACGCGAAGGGCGCCACGCTGCCGCCCGGCAACCCCGGCGCGTTCCAGAACGCGATGGAGGCGGCCTTCTACGGCCCGCTCGGCGCGCTCACGGTGCCCGCGGCGCAGCGCAACTTCGCCACCCGGAAGAACCTCCCGACCTACGGCGCGAAGATCGCGGCGCTCCGGAAGGAAGGCGCGCGGCTCGTCACGGTGTTCGGCGTCGGGCGCGTCTGCCACATCGCCTTCTGGGAGCCGCACTTCGCGGCCGAGTTCAGGACCGTCGAGGCCTGGAAGAAGCCCTGCTATCGGCTCGGCGCCAGACTCCATCCCCTCACCATCGAGCAGAACGCCATCACGAGCTTCAAGAGCCGGACGACGCTCGTCCCGGCGCGCGCCAACACGATCGGCCCCGGCCTCTTCCTGAAGTCCGACTCCATCATCGGCGGCTGCGACGGAGCGCTCGGCCGCGGCATGATGTGGCAGGGCATGTCGCTCCGGCTGACGCTCCACCACGAGCCCACGCCGTGGCTGCCGTCGTCGTTCATGCCGACCCTGGCCGGGAAGCTCTTCTATCTCGAGGAGCTCGCGGGGCCGCTCGTCGCCGAGTGCAATTGAACGGAGGGGCTCATGCACGTCGAATTCCAGGTGTTCCGCGGCGTATTCGCGAGCTGGCGGGACCTCTTCAGCCAGGCCGCCGATTTCGCGAGCACGCTCCAGCCCGAGCAGCTCATCACGATCTCGCATTCCGAGGACCACAGCGACGGCATCGTGACGGTCTGGTACTGGTCCTCGCCCCCGCGCCCGCGGGGCGGAACGTCCGCGAGCGCCGCGCCGGAGGAGACCGAGCCGTGAAGTCGCACACGCGGTATCTGACCCTCGAGGTCCCCGCCCGCATGGAGTTCGTGAACATCACGAGCGAGGTCCGGGAGGCCGTCGCCGAGAGCGGCGTCAAGGAAGGCCTGTGCCTGGTCAACGCCATGCACATCACGGCCTCGGTCTTCATCAACGACGACGAACCGGGGCTCAAGGAGGACTACAAGCGCTGGCTGGAGCGCCTCGCGCCCTTCGATGCGAGCCCGAAAGCCTACCGCCACAACCTGAGCGGCGAGGACAACGGCGACGCGCACCACAAGCGCCAGGTCATGGGCCGCGAGGTCGTGGTCGCCGTCACGGGGGGCGCGCTCGACTTCGGCCCCTGGGAGCAGATCTTCTACGGCGAGTTCGACGGCCGCAGGCCCAAGCGCATCCTGATCAAGATCATCGGCGAGTGACGCGCGCGGCGGGGCCGCGCCCCGGTCAGGTCGCGATCGCCGCCTTCTCGGGATCGTAGCGCGCCGTCCTGTCCGCCTGCAGGGCGAGCATGCCCATGTGGAGCGCCGTCTGCACGTTGAAGCACAGATCGGCCGGGCTCTGCGGCGTCTTCCCGCTCGCGCAGCACTCCAGGAAGTTGTGGAAGTGCTGGATCCAGTCCTCGCCGGCCGTGATCGGCACCTTCCTGGGCGGCTTGTTGCCGAGCGGCCGCACCCAGATCTCCGCGCCCTCGAACGTGATCGTGCCCTCCCAGCCCCTGATGACGGGCGACCTGCCGCCCGCACCGCGCGCGCCGGTCCCCTGGTAGTCGTTCGCCTGCGTGCCGAGGACGGCCACGGTGATGCCGCCCGGATACTCAAGCAGCATGTTGAAGGTGTCGGGAATCTCGCGGCCCTCCAGATCGTACCGGTGCTTCCCGCCGACGGCGACGGCCTTGGCCGGCGCCCCGGCGCCCAGCATGTGGGCGACCGGCGTCAGGCTGTGCGGGAAGAGGTCCGTCACCGGGCCGCCCGAGTAGTCCGCGTACATGCGCCACCTGAAGAAGCGGCTCGCATCGAAGGGCCGCGCGGGGGCATCGCCCAGGAACGCCTTCCAGTCCAGGTCCGGCCCGGCCTGCGCGTTCGGGTCGTCGACCGGCATCCCGCGCTCGCCCCAGTCCCCGACGCGGAAGTAGCCGCACTCGGCGTGGATGGGTTTCCCGATCGCGCCCTCCTTGATGAGCGCGGCCGCCTGGTGCCACGCGCGGTCGGACATGCCCTGCGTGCCGAGCTGGAAGGCGCGGCCGCTCTTCTTGACTTCCTCGATGGCGCGCTTCGTGACCTCGAACTGGCGCCAGTGCGTGAACGGTTTCTCGCAGTAGACATCCTTCTTGGCGCGCACGGCATCGATGGTCTGAACGCCGTGGACGTGGTCCGGCGTCGCGATCGACACGACGTCGACGCCGGGGTCGGCGAGCAGGTCCTCGTGCCGCATGTACGCCGCCGCCTTGTGGGCATCGGCGGCGCGCGCGAGGCGCGGCTTGTACACATCGCACACGGCGGCGATCCGGACGTTGACGCCGCGCTGGGCGAGCTGCGCGTAGGCGTACATGTGCGACCCGCCGCGGCCGCCGCAGCCGATCACCCCCACCCCCAGGCGGTCGTTGGCGCCGGCCGCCCGCAGGTGCGAGGCGGCCGCCGCGGCGGCGCTCAACGCGGCCGTGGCGCGCAGGAACGATCTTCGAGGAGTCTTCACGGTGTTCATCGTCGCGTCCTTTCGTTGCGAGCGCCGTTGCACGTATGCCATGCGCACCATCATACACGCCCTCGGCGCCGTCAATCCATAGCCTGGCGCGCGCCGCGCGAGTCTGATACCCTACACCGTGTCGTGCGCGCGGCACGCCGCGGGCACGCGGATCGGAGGAGGCTCGCCATGGACGTGACGCGACGCGAGGCGCTGTCGCTGCTCGGGGCGCTGACGTGGGGAGGAACCGTGGACGCGAAAGGACTTCTGGGCGCCGATGGGCCTCCGGCCGTCGGGCGCAGCCACCGCGATGCCGGCGAGCGCCGGAAGCAGCTCTACGCGCTTCTCGGCGAGCTCCCGGACAGGGCGCGGCCGATCAGCGCGCGCACGCTCGCACAGGACGAGCGCCCCGCGTACGTGCTCGAGAAGCTCGAACTGGACCTGAACGGCATCGAACCCGTGCCGGCGTACTTCGTCCGGCCCAGGAAGCTCCAGGGCCGCGCGCCCGCCGTGCTCTACAACCATGCCCACGGCGGGGACTACCGGCTCGGCAAGGATGAGTTCATCAAGGGGCGCGAGGGGCTCCAGACCCCGCCCTACGCCGCCGTCCTCGCCGAGCTCGGCTGGGCGGGCCTGTGCATCGACACGTGGGTGTTCGGCGAGCGCGCCCACACCTCGGAGCTCGACATGTTCAAGGCGATGCTGTGGCAGGGGCGCGTGCTCTGGGGCATGATGGTCTACGACAACCTGCGCGCCGCCGATTATCTCCTCTCGCGCCCCGAGGTCGATCCCAAGCGCACGGCGACGCTCGGTATGTCGATGGGGAGCACCATGGCATGGTGGACCGCGGCGCTCGACACCCGCATCAAGGCGACGGTCGACCTGTGCTGCCTGACCGAGTTCCACACGCTGCTCAGGAAGAAGGGCCTCGGCGGCCACGGCATCTACTACTACGTGCCGGGGCTGCTCAGGCAGTTCACGACCGCGGACATCAACGCGCTCATCGCGCCGCGGCCGCACCTGGGCATCGCGGGACTTCGCGACGGCCTGACGCCCGTCGAGGGGCTCGACATCATCGACCGCGAGCTCGCGCAGGTCTACGCGGAGCTCGGCGCGCCCGACTGCTGGCGCCTCATCCGCTACGACACGGGCCACGAGGAGACCGCCGAGGCCCGCCGCGAGATCATCGCGTTCCTGAGCAAGCGCCTGTGAGCCGCGCCGCGCCGCGTTGACGCCCCGCGGCCGAATGGGTACAAAGGAAGCGCCTGCCCTCCCCGTGCGAGAGTGGCGGAATTGGCATACGCGCCAGATTTAGGATCTGGTCCCGAAAGGGGCGGGGGTTCGAATCCCCCCTCTCGCACCATTCGTGCGCGCGCCGCGGCCCCGGGCGGCGATCGAAGGGACGCTACTTCTTCCCGCGGCCGCCGCCGCGCCCGCCGCTCGAGCGGCCGCCGCCGCCGGCGTTCTCGTTCTCGTCGTTCTTGACGGCGGACCCGTTCTTCGCGCCGCCGCCGCTCGCCGCCTTCGCGCTCCCGGCATCGCGTTGCGCGGGCTTCTCCGCGCCCTGGCCGCCCTGCGCGCTCTCGCCGGGCGCCGGCGACTTCGCGGGTGCCGCGGCGCCGCCCTTGCCGTCCGCCTTCGGGCCCTTGCCGTCCGCTTTCGCGGGACCGTCCTTCGCCGGGCCGCCCTTCGCCTTCAGCTTCCCGTGGAGCCCGAACGGGCTTTCGCCCTTCGCATGGAGCTTCAGGACGTCATCGGCCGAGCAGCCGTGGTGCGCCGAGAGAAACCGCAAGTTGACCAGGCAGGCGACGTCATCGTCGGCGAGGCGAATGGCGCCCCACTCGTTGCGCTTCCGGTGCTTGAAGTGGCCGAGCGCCCGCCCGTACGGCGGACCGTAGTCTCCCCTTGTCTCCACGTGGAAGAGGTCGACCGAGAGCCCGTAGTGGAGCGAGATGTCGAACCACGACATGCCCCGCAGGCGCAGCGCGACGACCGCGTCAGGCGTGCAGCGCGCGTGATCGGCGATGAAGAGAACGACCGGGACGTGGTCGTCCGGAATCCTGCGCGCGCGGATGAACGCAACCGCCTCGGGCTTCGCATGGTAGTGCCGGCAGGCGGCCAGGTGGAAACCCTCGATGCCGTTGTCCCCCACGGACACGCCGACCGATACGCTCGTGGCGGCCCGGCCGAGAGACGGGGCGGCCGCGAGCACGCCGAGAACAGCGAGAAAGGCCGGATACGTCGCAATGCTCTTCATGAGAAACCCTCCTGAGCCCCGCGTGATCGGCGTACGATGGCCCGAAAAAGTATCCCATCGAGTCGGAAGGTCGACAACACCGACCGGCGCCGGTGCTGCGTAAGGTCCCGTTCCAGGCTTCCTTGCGAGAATCGCATACACGGGACCGGGCACGGCGCGACACCCTCGCCAACGAGGCCGTGCGCGGCCGATCTATTCTGGATCGAGGTACCCCGGCCCAGGAGGCGCCCTGCGTATGAGCACAGCCATGCTTCGCTGCGTGCGCTGCCTGACGGCGCTTGCTGCCTGCGCGTGTATCGGTTGCAGCGGCGGATCGAGCGACGATGACTCGGACGCGCCCGTCCCCACCGCGATCATCGAGGCGACGCCGGCCTCGGCACGAGGACCGTGTACGTAACCCTCAGGAACGGCCCGACCGAACGCACCGTGTCGGATTCGATCGTGCTCGCCGAGCCGTAGGCGGCAGGCACACCGGCCGCACCCGCACGGCGGCGCGAAACACGCGGGGCCCGGGTCGATCCGACCCGGGCCCCGCGCCTGCGTCGAACGGCGTGACGGCCTCGGCTACGGCGCGCACTGCGTCGCGCACGCCGGCTGGCCGCTCACCTGCGCCGGGAAGTACGGCTTGCCGTCGGTCGTGTCGATGCCGTCGGCCGCGTAGCCCGTGCACTTGTTGTTGGCCGCCGTGATCGTGCCGTGGTCGGGCGCGATCATCGGCTGCTGGCTGAAGAGATAGCCGAGGATCTTGATCGCATCGGCGATGTCGAGCTTGTTGTCGTCGTTCGCATCCGCGGCTTTCGCGCACACGGGCGGCGGCTTCAAGCCGCCGCCGAACAAGTACCCGAGGAGCGCGATCGCGTCGGCGATGTCCACCTTGCTGTCGGTGTTGACGTTGCCCATCAAGACGTAGATGTCCGTCACGGGCTCGACCTCCGGGATCTGCGTCATGAGCCACGCGATGATCTCGGCCGCCACGGCGCCCTTCGGGTCGTCCTGCGCGGCCGCCTGGTACACGAGGGCCACGCGCCCGCGGTTGCCGTCCCGGGCGATCACGGGATCGGCGCGCGGGGCGTAGGCATCGCGCGCGAGCGCCGCCTCGACGAACCACTCGCCCGTGAGCTCGCCGAACCTGAGCGCGCGGTCGGTCACGTAGTCCTGCAGCGTGGGAGCGATCTCCGCCCCCTCCGGCGTGACGTACATGGGCGTGTTGTCGCCCCACAGGGTGATGGGGACGGTGTCCATGAGGTTCTGGAGCCCGGCTGCGCCGTTGACCACGGCGCCCGAGACGTAGAACATCCAGTCGGCGTGGTTCAGGATCATATCGCCATCGGTCGACTCGATGAAGAGCTCCGCGAGGGAGCCGTCCGGCTCCGTGTTGCCGGCCGCGTAGATCGTCTCCGGGACGTTCCCGTAGAGCACCAGGACATCCACCTTGCCGTTGTTCGTGGCCGCGGTCACCCAGAGCGCGACGTCGTTCTTCTCGGTGTCGCTCGCGAACCACGCGGTCTCGATCCCCGCGGCGTCGAGCGCATCGACGCAGACCTCGGCCTGCGCATCCGCGGCCGCCTTGTCGATCCAGCCGACGGTGCCCGTGTAGATCGCGACCGTGCCGGGCTCGACCGCCGCGGCCGCCAGGACGTTCACCGCGAGCGACGCCGGCACCAGGGCCGGAGTCCCGGCATCGGTCGCCGACAGGGTGGGCGATCCGACCCTCCCGTCCTTGTAGTAGACCGTCGCCGACATCGCGCCCGCGGGAATCGTCACGGACGTCACCGCGCCGCTGAACGCGCCATCCCTGGCGATGTCGAAGGCGCCGCTCCCGGCGCTGCTCGCCAGCCTCGCCGTCACGGCGCTCGCGGCGGGCGTCGGCACGCCGGCGGCGTCGCGGAGCTCCACCGTGAGCCTCATCGGCAGGCTCTGCAGCGTCGCGGCGGCGCCGCCGGTGTTCGAGAGCGACAACTGCGCCGGCGTCAGGTCCGCGCCCATGAGCCAGGCAATGATCTCGGCCGAGAGCGCGCCCTTGGGGTCGGGCGGGAAGTTGACATCGATGAGCATCGTCTGGAACGCGGCGATCAGCCGGCCCCGGTTCCCATCCCGCACGATCGCGGGCTCGACGCGCGTGCCGTCGGCGTTCCGCGCGAGGGCGGCCTCGACGTACCATTCCCCGCCGAGCTGGTCGGGGAAGAACACGCGGTCCGACAGGTAGGTCCTGAGGGTCGGCGCGATGTCCCTCCCGTCCGCCGTGACGAAGACGGGCGTGTTATCGGCCGACATCCCGATGCCGGGAATGTCCATGATGTTCTGGAGCGCGGCCGCGCCGTTGTTCCGGGAGGTCGTCCCGTCGGCTTCAAAGTCCAGCGTCGACTTGTAGAACATCCAGTCCCCGTGGTTCATGATCGCATTGCCGTCGGTCGACTCGATGAAGAGCTCCGCGAAAGAGCCGTTCGGCTGCGTGTTGGGGGGAGGATACAGGCTGTCCGGAAGGCGCCCGTAGATGACGAGGACGTCCAGCTTCCCGTCCGCCGTGCGGCCGGTCACCCAGGCCGCGAGCGCGGCCTCGTCGGCGGTCTCGTCGTGGATCGTGACCGTGATGCCCGCCTCGGCCAGCCGATCGGCGCACACTCGGGCTTCCGCGTCGGCGGACGCCTTGTCGAGCCACCACGTCGCCCCCGTGTAGATCGCCACCTCGCCCGCCGGCGCAAATGTCCGCGGGCGGATGTCCACGTTGAGCGTCGCCGGCGCGAATCCCGTCGCCGACGCGGTCAGGGTCCGCGTCCCGGCCGCCGTATCCTTGTAGTAAAAGGTCATGGACGACGTGCCCGCGGGGATCACCAGGGACGTCACCGTGCCATTGAACTCGCCGCCGAGCGCGATGTCGAACTTCCCGGTGGCCGAATTCGTCTGCAGCGTCACGGTCGTGTCCACGAGCGCGTCCGCCGGACTGCCGGTCACGTTCTGCACCTGCGCGACGAACTTCAGCGGCTCGTGGACGCCGCCGATCGTCCGCCCCACGATGCCGAACTTGACGGGATCCTCGGCGGAGAAGCCGTAGAGCCACGAGATGATGTCGGCGGCCACGGCGCCCTTCGGCAGGAACTCGTTGGAGACCTGCAGCGCCGGGATGACGCGCCCGCGCTCCCCGTCGCGGATGATCACGGGATCCGCCCGCGCGCCCGTCGCGTTCTGCGCGAGCGACGCCTCGACCAGCCAGTCCTTGTACAGCATGTCGATGAAGAACGGCCGGTTGGTCGTGAAGTTGGCAAGGCTCGGCGCGATCTCCGCTCCCGCCGGCGTCACCGTCACGGCCGTGCCGTCCTGCGCCTGGAGGAAGCCCGAGAGGTCCGTGAGATAGCGGAGCCCGTTGTACCCGTTGTTGGTCGTGCGGGTCACGTACCAGAAGGCGTCCGCATGGTTCAGGATCGCATCGCCGTCGGTCGACTCGATGAAAAGCTCCGCGATGGAGCCGTCCGGTTGCGTGTTGTTGAAGGGGTAGATCGTCGGCGGAACGTACCCGTACGTGACCAGGACATCGAGCTTGCCGTTGCCCGTCTTGTCCTCCACCCACGCCGCGAGATCGGCCTCATCGAGCTGCACCGGATCGTCGATCGCCGGGAAGATGGTGCAGGCGACGCCCGCGCCGCCCAGCCTGTCGGCGGTGATCTGGGCCTGGGCGTTGGCGACCGCGATGCTGGTCCAGCTCGTCGCCGCGGTGTAGAAGGCGACCTCGCCGCGGGGCGCGAAGCTGCGCGCGAAGACCTTCACCTGGCGCGACCACGGCGAGAGCCCCGCCGCCGACACGGTCAGCGTGGGCTCGCCGGCGGTCGTGTCCTTGTAGTACACATCCACGTAGGAGGCGCCCGCGGGGATCTTGACGGATGTCACCGCACCGCTGAAGGCGCCGCCCGCCGAGGTGTCGAACCTTCCGGTCGGCGAGTCCGTCGCCAGGGTCACCGTGACGTCGGCCGCCGCGTTGGTTCCGCTGCCGGTCGTCTCGAGCAGGTCGACGATGAACTCCAGAACGTCCCCCGCCCACACCGCCGCCCGGTCGTCATCCGCGAGCGCCGCCATCGGCCTGGCCGCTCGGATCCCGAGGCCGGCCGCGGGGCCGCGGTCGACCCCGAAGAGCCAGGAGATGACCTCGGCCGCCACGGCCCCCTTCGGGTCCCAGCCCTGCCCGTTCGTCTGGTAGATCGGGATCAGACGGCCGCGGGGGCCGTCGCGGATGACCGCGGGCTCGATGCGCGTGCCGTCGTGATTGACGCCGAGCGCCGCCTCCACGAACCACTCGCCCGTAAGCTGGGCGGGGAAGAAGACGCGGTCGCTCCAGAAGTTGGTCAGGCTCGACGAGATCGTCTTGCCGAGCGGCGTCACCTTCATGGGCGTGTTGTCGGCCGACATCGTGATGGCCGTGTTGTCCATCATGTTCTGGAGCCCGGCCGCGCCGTTGTTCGCGCTCGAGATGTAGAACATGTAGTCGCCGTGGTTGATGATCGCGTCGCCGTCGGTCGATTCGATGAAGCGCTCCGCGATGGAGCCGTCGACTTGCGCATTCGCCGCAGGGTAGATCGTCTCCGGAAAGTACCCGTAGAGGACGAGGACATCCGCCTGCCCGTTGTTCGTGGCATCCTGCATCCACGTCGCGATCTCCGCCTTGTCGGCGGCCGGATCGACGTCGCCCTTGTACCACGTGCACGGGATCCCCCACGCGGCCAGCTTGTCGGCGCAGATCTCGGCCTGCGCATCGGCATCGGCCTTCGTGATCCAGCCGACGTTCCCCGTGTAGATCACGACGTCGCCGGCCTGCGAAGGCGCGACCGCGACGCCGAGCAACAGCAGAACAGCAAGACCGATTCCGCACCTGTGCATGTAACACCTCGCTTCGTGAAACCGCGAATTCCTCATGTGCCCCGTGTGCACCGCCCACTAACGACTCAATACCGAAACCTATGCGTAACCTATGAGTCCATCGTATACCCGACCGGCCTCGCAACGCAAGCCTGTTGCAGCCGCGCT
>DHGK01000244.1 GCA_002402755.1 Planctomycetes bacterium UBA4800 | reverse complement strand
TGTCCGTGTAGCAGGCCCTGAGGACAAGCTGGTTGAACTCGCGCACGCCGGCGGGCCCGTAGAGCGGGTAGCGCAGCTTGGACGGCCCGTACTTGCCGCGGAAGTACAGGCGGAACGAGTGCTTGGGCGTGCTCGTCCAGTTCCGGCTCGACCCGCCGTGCATGGACACGCCGCAGTTGATGGTGAATCCGGCGCGGTTGTCGGGGTAGATGAGCTCGGCCGAGCAGCCGCGCTCCCAATAGTCGCCGATCTGCGTCGCGTTCGGGTAGATGCCGGTCGTCCCCTCGAATACATCGGCGACGGGCAGCGTGATCGACAGGGTGGGAACGGAGCGGATGTCGTTCTCGAGCGTCGGCGCGTAGAGCGGGTTCGTCGTCACCTCCGGGTAGACGGCATAGACGATGGGATGGAGGCCCCAGTTGGTCGGGAACCCGGCGCCCGTCTGGGTTGCCACGTCGCCCAGGAAGACGTACGTCTGGGTGTCGACGTTCGTGGGCAGGAGATCGCTCTTGTAGGCGATCGCCCGCAGGCACGTGGTCCGCGCGATCGCGATGGGGCCCGCATAGACCGTCCCATGGGTGGGCGAGGGAGTGCTGCAGTCGGTCGTGTACCTGATCGTCGCGCCGGGGGTCGCCGTCGAGATCTCGACCGTGAAGGGCGCGTCGTAGAACCCCCGGTCGGTGCTGAAGACGGTGTCGGCGACGAAGCCCTCGACGCCGTCGGCGTTCGCCGCGCCGGGGCTCGGCGCGGGGAAGTAGCGCCAGCCCCAGGCCGCCGACGCGGCTCGCAGCACCGGCGCGACGATGAAGTCGGGGTCGTCGGCGGCCGCGTTGAGCCCGTGAATCGCGAGCACGTTGAGCCCCGTCCGGAGCGCGCCGGCCGCTGCCGTGATGTTGATCGTCTCGGCCCGCAGGGACTCGTTCTGGGGGCGCGCGATGGTTGCGTGGGAGTTCCAGGCGAGCTCGACCGGCGCGTTGCGGCGCGCGACCTCCTGTCCGTTCAGGTACGCGACGAAGCCGTCGTCGTACACGATCGAGAGCTCCAGCGAGTCGACATCGACCGGCGTCGCGATGCTGAAGGGCCAGCGCAGGTAGGCCGAGGCGTTGGCGCCGTACATCGCGGTCTCGAGATCCGTCCCGATGAGGGCGTCGTAGGCGCCGGCGCCCGGGGAGGCGCCGCCCGCCAGGTGCGCGATCTCCTCGGCCGTGAGCGCCGTTTCCCAGACGCCGACCCGGTCGATGCGCCCCTTGAAGAAGTGCGACGCCGCCGCGCGCAGAACGCAGCCGATCGCCGTCGTGTTCAGGGACAGGGCGGTCTTCGTGTAGTTGAACGCCGTGCTGTCGCGCGCGCCGTCGATGTACAGCGCGCACTGTCCGTTCTCATCGACCCAGGCGATGTGGTGCCACGTGCCGTCGAAGGCCGTGGCGGCCGAGTTGATGTGATTGAGGAGCGTCGCGCCGGTGTCGGTGCGGACGTAGATGTCCACGGTGCCCCTGGTGCCGGTCGTCTCGGTGCCGATGGTGAGCAGCGGACTGTTGCTGGTCGTCGAGCCCTCGCAGTACACGCGATAGTCGGGCTGGGGAAGGCCGTTGACCCACATGGCGATCGTGTACGCCGGCCGGTTGAATACCGGGAAACCGTTTCCCGTTGGGATCGCGATGCGGTCATCCACGCCGTCCAGCGAGATCGCGCCCGCCGGCGTTCCGTCGCATCCGCTCGCGAAGACGGGAACGCCGCCGCCGAACACGCCGTTGTTGCGCCCGGTCGCATCGGTGAAGTCGCCGTCGAGCTCCCATGAACCGAGCGGCTCGGGGAGGATCGGATCGGCGCTCTCGATCTCGAACCCCGGCGCCCCGGGCACGCCCGGGAGCCACGGGGTCGCGGGGACGAAGTCCGGGCCGGTCCATGCCGTTCCGTACGATCCGTCCGCAGGCACGAGCGCGTCCAGCAGCGTGTCGCCGCCGGCGAGCACGGTCGCATCGGTCGCGGCGCCGTAGGAGATGTCGCGGACCTGGCGGGGAAACGCGGGCGCGAATTCGTGCGCGATCGTGAGCCCGTCGGCCCTGACGAGTGCGAGGTATTCCCCGTCGCTGTCGAGATTGAAGTCGGTGTGAAGCTGCGCGCCGGCGACGGCGCGGTTCTTGCCGGACGCGAAGACGATGAGGTACCCGCCCTCGGCGATCGTCGTTGCGGGGAAGCGCCACTTGGCGAGCGCCGACCGGCTGTCGGTGAGGTGCCAGCCCGTGAGGTCAGCGGCGCCCGGACCGGCGTTGTAGAGCTCGATCCAGTCCGAGGAATCGCCGTCCTGGTCGAAGAGCACGGTCACGTTCGCCGCCATGAACTCGTTGATGCGGACTTCCTGGGCCTGCGTCGGGAGCGGCGCGATGGCCATCAACGCAATCAGTCCGAGGCTCCGCGGCCACTTCATGCGCCGGTTGTATCCATCTGCGTACGCGTGTAAACGCATGCAACGACTCCCAGGCAACCTCTGAACGCGTGCGGATTTCGACCTCCCGGCACCTGCACTCCGCACGTGGCTTCTAGTATAAAGCTAAAAGGCGCAACCCACAATTCGCCGCGCAGCGCGTCCCTCCGCGCGGCCGGGGTCTTCAGCGCTTGGTGAGCGTCTTGTCCAGGAGGTGCGTCGGCCGGACGTTCTTGAGCGCCGCGAGCATCGTGGCGCGAATGCGGGGGTGCTCGCGCTCAAGGGAGTCGAGCAGGCTCCCGACCGCGCGCCGGGCGCGGTCCTCGCGTCCCGCGCAGGCGCCGCGCGGCAGGATCGGGA
>DHGK01000083.1 GCA_002402755.1 Planctomycetes bacterium UBA4800 | reverse complement strand
CCCTTTTCTTCTCTGTGCTCTCTGCGCCTCTGTGGTTTCCTTTCCGTCAGATGCCACATGTCTGTGCATCCGAGCACGGCGAGAAAACCGTGAACGGTTACGACCCGAGACCCTTCGTGTCTTCGCGGCCATTCTTGTCTGCCTCGTCCTGCCTCCGCCGCGAGTTCTCCGAGAGCGGGGAATCCGCGGCGCGCGCACATCTCATCGATTCGGCACGCGGGCCGGGACAAGTCAAGGGGAATCGGGGCGCACGGGTTATCGGAACGGCGCGGCGCCCCGGCACCTGGCGCCGGCGCGGCCGAACGGTTACCTTTCTTGCCTATGGAAGCTCTGCGTCGCTGGGTTCACGTGGCCGTGGCGCGGCCCGTCGATCAGCTCTTCACGTACGAGGCGCCGGAGGAGCTCGGGGACCGCATCGTGCCGGGCGCGGTCGTCGCCGTGCCGTTCGGCCGGAGCACGGCGCGCGGCATCGTCATCGGGCCGTCGGGCCCGCCCCCCGCGGGCATAGCGGGCAAGCGCATCCGGTCCGTGCTCCCGGAGGAGCCGCTGCTCACCGAAGAGCTTCTGCGGCTCTTCGCATGGGTGTCTCGGTACTACGGCTGTCCGCTCGGGGAGGCCATCGCGAGCTCGGTGCCGCTCGGCAAGAGCACGGGACGACCCCACGTCGTGGCGAAGCCGGCCGTCTCCATCGATGTCCTGCGGGGGCAGGTGGAGGCGCGCGGCGCGCGCGCGCCCGCGCAGGCCCGCATTCTCGCGCAGCTCATAGGCGCGGCGGGCGGAGTGAGCCGCGCGGCCCTGCTCTCCACGGCGCGCGCCCGCGGCGGGGCGCTCTCGGCGCTCGTCGGCGCGGGGCTGGTGATCCTGGAGGCCGAGGAGGAGCCCGCGCCGTGCCGCGATCCGGACGAGATCGAGCGGCCGCAGGCGTTGCTCCCGGCGCAGGCGGCCGCGGTGGCGGCGATCTGCGAGGCGATCGACAGCCGCGCGTTCCGGCCGTTCCTGCTCTTCGGCGTGACGGGGAGCGGCAAGACCGAGGTGTACCTGCAGGCCATGGCCCACGCCGCGGCGCAGGGCGGCCAGGGCCTCGTGCTCCTGCCGGAGATCGCGCTCACGCCGCAGACCTACCGCCGCTTCCAGGCCCGCTTTCCCGGGACGGTGCTCGTGCATTCGCTCCTGCCGGACCGCGAGCGGGTGCGGAACCTCCTGCTGGCGAAGCGCGGGCGGGCGGCGGTGGTCATCGGCGCGCGGTCGGCCGTGTTCGCGCCGTTTGCGAACCTGCGCCTCATCGTGGTCGACGAGGAGCACGAGAGCTCGTTCAAGCAGGAGAATCCGCCGCGCTGTCACGCGCGCGATGTGGCGGTCTACCGGGCCCGCGAGGCCGGCATTCCGGTCGTGCTCGGATCGGCCACGCCGAGCCTGGAGAGTTACCACAACGCGCAGCAGGGACGGTATCGGATGCTGCGCCTGCCCTCCAGGGCGACGCCGCGGGGGACGCCGGCCGTGCGCGTCGTCGATGTCTCTCGCGCGCGGAGCGGCGCCTCGTCCGTGTCGGGCGAGCTTGCCGACATCACGGCGAACGTGCTCCGCACCGGCCGGCAGGCGATCTACTTCCTCAACCGGCGCGGGTTCGCGCCGGTCGTGAAGTGCGTGCGCTGCGGGTACGTGTTCCTGTGCGCGCAGTGCTCGGTGGGGCTCACGCACCACCAGCGCGGCGAGCTGCTCCTGTGCCACACGTGCGGCACGGCCGTGCCGCGTCCGGCCGCGTGCCCGCAATGCGGCGCGGGGCTGATCAAGCTGCTGGGAGCGGGCACCGAGCGAATCGTCGATGAGCTGCGGCGGCGCTTTCCGTCCGCGCGCGTGGGCAGGCTCGACCGCGACATCGCGTCGAGCCGCGAGAGCCTTCTCGGCGCGCTGCGCGACTTCGCCGAAGGGCGCACGGACATCATCGTCGGCACCCAGATGATCGCCAAGGGCCACGACTTTCCGGAGGTGACGCTCGTCGGCATCATCTGCGCAGATTCGTCGCTGTACATGGCCGACTTCCGCGCCGCGGAGCGCACGTTCCAGCTCATCCATCAGGTGGCCGGACGGGCGGGGCGCGGCGAGGAGCCGGGCACGGTGGTGATCCAGACCTTCAGCCCCGAGAACAAGGTGATCGGGTTGGCGGTGTCCGGCGATTACGAGCACTTTGCCGCCCAGGAGCTCGCCCTGCGCGCGCCGCTGCGGTACCCGCCGTTCGGCCGGCTGCTGCGGATCGTGGTGCAGGGCGCCCGCGAGGATGCGGTCGCCGCCGCGGCCGGCGCGTGCGCGGCGGCGCTCGAGGGCGCGCCGTGCCGCGTTCTGGGCCCGGCGCCGTGTCCGATCGCGAAGGTCAGGCGGCGCATGCGGCACCACCTCGTGGTGAAGGCGCAGGGCCCGGCCGAGATCCAGGAGGCGCTGCGCAGGCTCAAGCGGGTGAAATGCGCGCGCGGCGCGGCGATCGCCTGGGATGTGGATCCGATCGGGTTTTTTTGACGGAGGCTGTAGGCTGCACATGTTATCCGCGGCCCCGCGCGCGCCGGCCGTGGCCGGCGT
>DHGK01000082.1:2339-4180 GCA_002402755.1 Planctomycetes bacterium UBA4800 | reverse complement strand
CCTTCCGTCCCCCCTTCAGGGGAAGGGGGGAGACGCCGGCTGCGGCCGGCGCACGTGCGGCCACGGGTTCACCGAATATGTATCCGCGCCGGCCCGCCGTCACCGCGTGAAGTCGAACACCCGGACCTCGTTGCCGGTGTCGTGCCGCCGCGCGAACGCCGCGTGCGCCGGGTGGTCGAGATACTCCTGGAGGCCCTGCTGGTCCTCGAAGAGGATCATGAGCCCCACGTCGTAGTTCGCATCGACGACGGGGCGCGTGTTCGTCGGGGCCGGCGCGCCGACCCACAGGCCCTTCACCGTGGGAAGCGGCGCCAGCACCGCCCGGATGTCCCGGACGAGCTCCGCGACGACCGCGTCCCGAGGCTCGGCCTTGACCTTGAAGAGCACCACGTGGACGAACGGGGCCTCGCCGGGGAGGACCTGCCCCTTCGCGGCGCAACCGTACGAGAGGCACAGCGCGGCGAGCGCGGGCGCGACACAGATAACTCGAAGCATGGCCATCTCCTTTGACAGGGTCTTCGCCGCCGCGCGGGAAGACCGTCCGAACGGACGGGCGGGACGGCGCACGCGCCTCATCGTAGCAGGGGCCGCCGGCGCTTCAAGGGCGGCGCCGCCATCCCTCTTCGATGAGACGCTCGCGACCGCGGGCACGCACGTCGGGCGGACGAAGAATGCCACCAGGACACGAAGACACCAAGCATCAGCGGTGAATCACCGCGCGCCCGCGTTGCACCGGAGACCCTTCGTGCCTTCGTGTCTTCGTGGCCATTCTCGTCTTCGATTCGCGCGGCTGTCCTCCGCGTCCGGGCAAGAAGGACGGACGATGCCACCAAGACACGAAGACACCAAGCATCAGCGGTGAATCACCGCGCGCTCGGGTTGCACCGGAGACTCTTCGTGCCTTCGTGTCTTCGTGGCCATTCTCGTCTTCGGTTCGCGCGGTTGCCCTCCGCGTCCGGGCAAGAAGGACGGACGATGCCACCAAGACACGAAGACACCAAGCATCAGCGGTGAAACATTGCGCGCTCGGTTTGCACCCGAGGCTCTTGGTGCCTTCGTGTCTTCGCGGCTATTGTCGTCGCCCGCCCTGGCGGCTGAATCCTGCATCGCCCGGGAGCCGCGCGCCGGCGCGGGTCCTACGCGATCGGGCGCCCGATCAGCGTCAGGAACTCGGCGCGCGTGGCCGCGTCGTTATGGAAGCTGCCGAGCACCGACGACGTCGTCATGATCGAGTTCTGCTTCTCCACGCCGCGCATCATCATGCAGAGGTGGCGGCATTCCATCACGACGCCCACCCCCTCGGCGTTCACGGCGCTCTTGATCTCGCGCGCGATCTGCGCGGTGAGCCGCTCCTGGATCTGCAGCCGGCGCGCGAAGCAGTTCGTGATGCGCGCGAGCTTGCTCGCGCCGAGCACCTTGGCGGCCGCGATGTACCCGACGTGGCAGCGCCCGTAGAACGGCAGCATGTGGTGCTCGCACAGGCTGTAGATCTCGATGTCGCGAATGATGATCATGTTGTTCGCGTGGCTCTCGAAGACCGCCTGGTTGATCGTCTCCTTGAGATCCGCGCCGTATCCGCTCATCAGGAACGCGAGCGACCGCGCGACCCGCGAAGGCGTCCTGCGCAGCCCCTCCCGGTCGGGATCCTCGCCGATCTCCTTGAGAAGCTCGCGGATGAGCTCGGCAACGCGCTGCTCGTTCATGAATTCGCTCTCCTTGTGAATCGTGCGGCCGCCGCGCGCGACCCCCGCTCAACGTAACCGTGCACAGGGATCCCGAGCACGCGAATCTCCGCCTTCAGTACATCGCCGTCCGGCGTCCTTCGTGGTGCTCTTTCTGAT
>DHGK01000082.1:0-2321 GCA_002402755.1 Planctomycetes bacterium UBA4800 | reverse complement strand
CGTGACAAATGCGGCGGTCTCCCTTTTCTTCTCTGTGTTCTCCGCGCCTCTGTGGTTTCCTTTCCGTCAGATGCCTCGTGTCTGTGCATCCGAACGCGGAGAGAAAACCGTGAACGGCTACCGCTCAACGATACCGGCCGGCGCCCGCGCACGCAACGCCGCCGCCGCCCCCCTGCGGGCGCAATCTTGTCAGGCCGCACGCGCCGTGTACAATTCGCTCGACGCACGATCCCTCGGATATCGAGCCAAGAGAGAAACGTGAGGAACCGCACCGCCAAGCACTCCGGCGCCAGGCCGACCCGCGGGGTCGCGCGCATCGCGCTTCTCGCGCTCCTCGCCGGACTGGCGGCCGCCGGCTGCCGCACCGCGCCCCGCGCGCGCACCGCCGCCGGCGTTCAGGATGCGCTGACGATCGGCGAGGGCTTCCTGGCGCAGGAGGAGTACGACGTCGCCAAGGTCCTCTACGAGGACGTCCTCAAGAGCACTCCGAACGACGGCATGGCGCGCCTCGGGCTTGCCCGCGCCGCGCTCGGGCTCGGCCGGTTCCAGGACGCCCTCCACGAGCTCAACCTGGCCGAGAACGGCCGCGCCATGGACGCGGCGGCGCTGCAGTCGGTCCAGATCATCCGCGGCCGCACGTACATTCGCATGGGCAAGCCCCCGGTGATCGTGTGGGCCTATCTCTACCCGATCTGGCGCAAGGGCGACATCGCGGTGAAGTCGTGCCTCGATGCCGAGATCAAGGCGCTGGCCCGCCTCGTCCCGCCCGAGACCGAGGGCGCCCGCGCCGTCATGGGCTTCGTGCCGCCGCCGCGGCCGGCGCCCCCGCCCCTCCCGCACGTGGCGCGCGATGAACCGGCGCCCCTCCCCGCGGGTCAGTTCTCGATCCTCCCCCGCGCGCGCTGGAACCCTTCGTTCCCGGCCAGGGTCAAGCAGATGCTGCCCATGCACAAGCCCTTCCGCCTGACGGTCCACCATTCGGCGCACGACGACGTCGACAGCGCCGAGACGCTCGCGGGCACGGCGCGCCTCATCCGCGGCATGCAGGAATCGCACATCCGCGACCGCGACTGGGCCGATCTGGCCTACCACTACGTCATCGACCCCAGGGGCCGCGTGTGGGAAGGCCGCTCGATCAAGTACCAGGGCGCCCACGCGGGCAACGAGTCGCTCAACCGCGGCAACATCGGCATCGTGCTCATGGGCGATTTCGAGGCGGCTCCGCCCACGCCGGCGGCCGTCGCGAACCTCATCGCGCTCATCGCGCACCTGCGCCGCACCCACGGGATTCCCCCGAACCAGATCTACGGGCACCAGGACCTCAACCCGACGAAGTGCCCGGGACGCCACCTCGAGGCGGTGGTCAAGAAGCTCAGGGCCGGAAACGGCTGAAGCCGGTGTCCGCTGCCGCGGGCGTCCCGCCGCCGCGCCGGGCACTCCGGCGAGGAGCACCCCCGCGGGCGCGCGGAAGGAGTTTCTGATAGGATAAGGGGCATGGATTCGCGGACGCTGTTTCTCGATGCCTGCCGGCGCGCGCCGGTGCCGAGGCCGCCCGTCTGGCTCATGCGGCAGGTGGGCCGTTACATGGCGCGCTACCAGGAGCTCAGGAAGCGGGTCTCGTTCGCCGAGTTGCTCGCGCGGGCGGACATCGCGGCCGAGTGCTCGCTCTACGTCCTTGACGACTTCGATCCGGACGCCGTCATCGTCTTCAGCGACATCCTGACCGTCCTCGAGGCGCTCGGCGCATCGGTGTCGTACGAGCCCGCGCTCACCGTGCGCGCCGACCTGGACACGCTTCTGCCCGCGCCGAACGAGGCGCGCCTCGCGCCCTGCTACGATGCGCTCGCGACGCTTGCCGGCGCGCTCGAGAAGCGCAAGGCGCTCATCGGCTTTGCGGGCGCGCCGTTCACGCTCTTCCGCTACCTCGCCGGCAACGCCGAGGATGCGCGCACGACCATGCTCCGCGACCCGCAGGGCAGCGAGCGCGCCATCGACACGATCGCCCGGGCGGTCGCGTTCCACCTCCGCCGGCAGGCGGAGGCCGGCGCCGACGTCCTCCAGGTCTTCGACTCGCACGCCGGCGAGCTCTCGCCGCGCCAGTACGAGCGCTTCGCGCTCGCGCCGCTCCTGGCGGTCCTGGAGGAGCTTCGCGACCTGGGGCGTCCGATCATCGTCTTCAACCGCGGGCGGCATCACCTGGACTCCAAGGACAGGCTGCAGGACTGCGTCCTGAGCGTCGACTGGACCGTGCCGCTCGATCGCATCGACGGCGCCGCGGCGCTGGCCGTCCAGGGCAACCTCGATCCGGCGTTCCTGCGCGC
>DHGK01000098.1 GCA_002402755.1 Planctomycetes bacterium UBA4800 | reverse complement strand
TGCCGTTGATGCAGGAGGTGCTCGGGATCGCGCCGACCAGCCTGCGGCAATGGTCGGCGCTGCTCGGGATCGCCATGGCGATGCTCGCCGTCATGGAGCTGTTCAAGCTGTTGCGCGCCAGGTTCGCCGCGAGGCCGGGGACGTCACCCGGCGACGACTGAGAAGTCGGCCTCTCCCCGCAGCGCGGGCCTCTGTCGAGGAATGCCGTTTCCGGGTACGCTGAATGCGGACCGCATGCTCAAGGAGGACCGCCATGTTCGATGCAGGCTCACGCCGCACGTTTCTGCAGACCCTCGGCTTCGGCGCCGCCGCGCTGGGGCTCGCGGGGAGCGCGCCGGCGGCCGAGCCGCCGATCCAGGGCTTCGAGAAAGGACCCGATGACCCCAATGCCTCCAAGGGCTGGAAGCCGATCTCCGACCGCAAGATCCGCGTCGGCATCGTCGGCTACGGCGTCTGCCAGTTCGGCGCGGCGTTCAGCTTTCAGGATCATCCCAATGTCGAGGTGGCGGCGGTCAGCGATCTCTTTCCCGACCGCTGCGCCGCACTCGCCAAGGCCTGCCGCTGCGCGAAGACGTATCCCTCGCTCGAAGAGCTCGTCAAGGACGACTCGATCGAGGCCGTGTTCGTCGCGACCGATGCTCCCGGCCACGCCCGGCACTGCATCGAGGTCCTGAAGCACGGCAAGCACGTCGCCTGCGCGGTGCCGGCCACGTACGGGTCGCTCGAAGAGGCCGAGGCGCTGTCCCAGGCCGTCAAGACGAGCGGCCTGAAGTACATGATGTTCGAGACGTCGTACTTCCACGAGGACCTGCACGCGATGCGGCAGATCTACCGCGCGGGCGGTTTCGGCAAGCTCATCTACTCGGAGGGCGAGTATTATCATTATTCCGAGCAGCCGATCGGGTCGTACAAGGACTGGCGCGTCGGCGGGCCGCCGCAATGGTACCCGACGCACTCGAACGCCTACTACGTGGGCGTCACCGCGGGCAGCTTCACCGAGGTCTCGTGCATGGGCATCCCCGGCGCGGCCGCGTGGCTGCAGCCCGGCAAGAACCGCTACGACAACCGCTTCGGCACGGAGGTCGCGCTGCTCCGGACGAGCGAGGGCGGCATGGCGCGGATGGTCGAGAGCTGGGACACGCCCGGCGTCGGCGGCGAGATGGGACGGATCCGCGGCCGGCGCGGCTCGTTCTACGGGCGCTACGAGGGCCTGGAGAAGAACCTCCCGCCGACCGCCCGTCCGCCGCTTCCGCCCCGCGTCGAGGCCGGCGGGCACGGCGGCTCGCACGGCCACCTCATGAACGAGTTTGTGACCGCGATTCTCGAGAACCGGAATCCGCTCGTCGACATCGCCCAGGCGCTGAACATGACCGTGGCCGGCATCATCGCCCACCAGTCGGCGCTCAAGGACGGCGAGCTCCTGAAGATCCCCCAGTTCCGGCTGTAGGCGGGGATCCGGCGCGGTCAGAGCGCCGCCGCCGCCGCGCCCTGAAAGTCGCGCCGCAGGTCCGAGGCATCGGCATTGGGGAAGTTCGCGCGCTGCACCATCAGCACGTACGCGACCTTCTTCACCGGGTCGATCCAGGCCTGTGTGCCGTAGGCGCCGCCGTGGCCGAAGCTCCCCGGCGAGAGCGCGGCCGTCGGCCCTTGCGGGGTGCGCACGACGCAGCACCCGAGCCCCCATCCGTTGCCGCCGGTGAAGCCGGTCACGATCTCGCCCGTCTGGATCGTCGCCATCCGGGCGACGGCCTGTCGCGACAGGTAGCGCTTCCCGCCGTAGGCTCCCTGGCCGAGCAGCATCTGGCAGAAGCGGACGTAGTCCCCGGCGGTCGAGAACAGGCCGCCGTTGGCGGCGGGGTAGCGGCCGGCGCGCCGCGGATCGTAGTCAGGATAGATGCTCGCCTCCTCCAGTCGGCCGTCGACGAGCTTGTAGCTCTTTGCCAGGCGGGCGAGCTGCGCCGCCGTGGGATAGAACGTCGTGTCCTTCATGCCGAGCGGGTCGAAGAGGCGCTCCTTGAGGAAGTCCGGAAATGACCGGCCCGAGACGACCTCGACGACGCGCGCGAGCGTGTTGATGCTCGACTGGCAGTACTCCCAGCGCGCGCCGGGCTCGAAGCGCAAGGGCTGCGCCGCGTAATGCGGGATGAGGTCGGCAAGCGACCGCGCGGCTAGACGCTGCTCGCCCGTGGCTTCGCCCATGCCCGAGGTGTGGGTCAGGAGATGCGTGAGCGTCACCGCCGGCGTCTTGCCATCGGCGGTCTTGAGCGCCGCGAGCTCCGGCAGGTGCTTGGCGACCGGATCATCGACCGAGAGCTTGCCCTCGTCCTGGAGCATGAGGACCGCGGCCGCGGTCACGGGCTTGGTCATCGATGCGATCCAGAAGAGCGCATCGGTGCGCATCGGGACGTTGCCGGCGATGTCCGCCTGCCCGACCGCGCTCAGGTGCAGGAGCCGCTCCGCGCCGGCGACGCAGGTGATGGCGCCGGCAACCTCGTGCCGGTCGACGTGCGCCTTGGCCGCCGCGGTCACGGCGGCGATCTCGGGCTCGGCCGCGGGCGACGGAACGCAGGCCAGGGCCAGCGCCGCGACGGCGAGACACCGGCATCGGATCGAATCGTTCATGACGTTGTGATGCGCGCTCATGGGTTGCTCCCGAGGTTGCGGTTGAGGAACGCGGGCAGACGCCGACACGGCATGCGGGTCCTGGCTCCACGCTCGCGAGCATCGATGCTATCGAAATGCCGCGGAGCGTTCAAGCGCCTGCAACCGCAGCGCGAGCATCGTGATGTCGTCGGACTGGGGCGCCCCGGCGGTGAAGGCTTCGATCTCCCGCCACATGGCGGCCAGGACATCCGCGGCCGCCGCGCCGCGCAGGCGGTCGAGCGCCCGCGCGATGCGCTCCTCGCCGAAGAGGGCCTTCTCGGTGTTCTGGGCCTCCGAGACGCCGTCGCTCGACGCGAAGAGGAGGTCGCCCGGTGCGAGCCGGAATTCGCCCGCCGCAAAGCAGCGCCCCCCGTCCAGGCCGATCAGGGGACCTTTCACGGCCGGCACGGTCTCGATGCCGCCGGCCGCGCGCACGATGAACGGCGGCGCGTGGCCGCCGCACGCATACGAGCACGCGCCGGTCTCGATGTCGATGCTCGCGCAGAACGCCGTCAGGAAGAGCCCCTCGTCGTTCTCGATGGCAAGCTCGTCGTTGATGTGGGTCAGGGCCTCGTCGGGCCCGTGCCCGTGCTTGACGAACGCCTTCAGGTAGGCCTTGGAGAGCGCCATGAAGAGCGCGGCCGGCACGCCTTTTCCGGACACATCGCCCACGGCCGCGAAGAGGCGGCGGGCATCGATGAAGAAGAAGTCGTAGAAATCGCCGCCGATCGCGCGTGCGGGCTCGACGACCGCGTGGATGTCCACCGCCGGCCGCGGAGGATCGAAGACGAACCGGGAGGGCAGGAGGTCGAGCTGGATGCGGCGCGCCGTCGCCAGGTCGCCCTCGATCCGCGCCTTGGCCGCGCTCACCTCGGCGAGCTCGGCGATGCGGCGCCGCAGGTCGCGCTGCATGTTGCCGAACGACCGGGTGAGCTGCGCCACCTCGTCGCGGCCGCGGGCGGCGGGCAAGGGGGCATCGAGATCCCCGCCGGCCAGGGCCTGCGCGGCCTCGTCCAGGGCGCGAATCGGCTTGCTGATCGAGTACGCGATCGCCAGGACGACGGCGATCATGCCGAGAAGCCCGGCGGCGCTCGTGAGGATCTGCACGCGGCTCAGCATCACGAGCTTGCTCGTGATCTGGCGCTGCCGGAAGACGGCCGCGAGCGACCACCCCGTGCCCTCGACGGGCGTGTAGGCAAGCCATGTGGGCTCCCCGCCGCGCAGGGCGGTGTACTGCACGAAGCCGCGCTCGCCCCTGATCATGGATTGGCCGACATGGCGGGCTTCCGGCCGGCCGTATTTCTCGGCGACGCTGAAGATCGACTCGCGCATCACCACCGACGGATCGGGATGGGAAATCAACGTGCCGTTGCGCGACAGGAGAAACGCGTAGCCGCCGTCGCCGAGATCCACCGATGCGAGAAGATCGCGCAGCCAGCCAAGCGCCACATCGCCGGTGACGACTCCCTGAAAGCGGCCGCCCGGCTCCTCGACGATGGGCACGGCGTACGTGACCATGATCGTATCGCCGCCACCCTCGTCGTAGTAGGGCTCCGTCCACACCGGCGCGCCGAGCTCGCGCGGGAGGGCGTACCAGTCGAGGGTCTCGAAGGCATAGTCGCCGGCGCCGAGGTCGCGGTGTGCGATGCCGCCGTCTTCCCGGTACACGTAGGGGATCACGGGCGCGACGCCCGCCAGGGCGACGGCCGTGCCGTAGATCTCTTTGTGCTCGCGGACCGTGGCATCGAGGAGCCGGTAGATCCGATCGACCGGGAGAGGATTCGACCGCAGCGAGATCGCCGTCTGGGCCACGATCTTCCGGACCTCGCTCGTGACGACCTCCATGGCGCGCGCGGTCGCGTCGGCCACGTTGCGCGCCCGCCGCTCGAGCTCCTCGCGCAGGACGTCCTGGACCTCGCGGTAGTCGAAGTACGCGACCGTCGCCAGGATGGCGCCCGTGCCGAGGCATACGAGCACGGCGAGACGCGGCGCCAGCTTCAGGCGGTGGAGCATGGCATCACCTCACGACCTGCGCACGATCCCGGCCGCAGGACCGCGGCCGGACCCGTGCCGTCAGGACACATCCCCTTCGAGCACCTTGCGCTGCATGGCATCGAAGTACTCGTCGGCCTCCTTGACGCTGGAGAAGACGGTCTCGGGCGGGAGGGCCTGCGCGATCTCGATGACCTTCTTGATCTGGGGCTGGAGATTCGCCAGAAGGAACATGGCCTTCTTCTGCCGCAGCGCCTTGAAGGTCTTGAAGAGGACGCGGATGCCCATGCTGCTTATGTACTCCAGGCTGCTCATGTCGAACCTGACGGCGGCGACCTTGCCGGCGAGCAGCGGGTCGAGGCGCTTCTCGAGCTCGGGGGCCGTGTCCGTGTCGAGCCTTCCCGTGAGCGCCACCTCGTGGAGCCCGGGCTTCTTCTCGGCAATGGCGATGTGCAACGGCATGGAAACTCTCCTTTTATTTGAGGGAAAAATGAACCGTCACCACGTTCCGTCCGCCGGCCCGCCGGTACTCGACGCGCTGCGCGAGCGCGCGCACCAGATGAATACCGAGGCCGCCGGCGTCCCGGCATTCCACGGGTCGATCGAAATCGGGCGCCGGCGCCGCCAGGATGTCGAACGGGCGTCCGTCGTCGGCGATCTGGAGCACGAGCTCCCGCGCATCGATCTCCGCACCGATCCGAACCTCGTGCGGGCCGCCATCCTCGTAGGCGTACTTGAGAATGTTCGTCAGGATCTCCTCCAGGACGACCGTCGCCGCGAACGTCGCCTGTGCATCGACCGCGCGGCTTTCGAGGAACTCCTCCAGGGATCGGTTCGCGCGTCCCACGTCCGCCATGTCGCGGCCGATCGCGATGTGGAGGCTCCGAGCTTCGTCCGACACGAGGACCATGATAAACCGCGGCGGCGGTTTTCGCCACGGCCGCCGGGCGGGACACTCCCGATCGGGCGGCGGCCGGGGTACACTTGATCGATGCCGCTGCAAGGAGGAACCATGCGCCGACCACGCCGACGTCTGCCGCTGCCGTTTTTCCTCGCCGCGCTCGCCGTGTGCGCCCGCGGCGAGCCGCGCTGGCCGTGCTACCACGGCCCGAACCGCGACAATCGATCCGCCGACACCGGGCTGCTCGCGTCGTGGCCCGCCGAAGGCCCGAAGCTGCTCTGGACCGCATCCGGCCTCGGGGAGGGTTACAGCTCGGCGGCCATCGCGGGCGGGCGCTTGTACACGGCCGGCATGATCGAGAAGCAGACGCACGTCATCGCCCTCGACATGGACGGGAAGGTGCTGTGGCGGACGCCGAACGGTCCGTCGTGGGCGGCTTCGCGCGAGCAGCAGTGGGCGGTCGCATACGCCGGCGCGCGCGGCACGCCCGCCGTCGATGGAGACCTCGTCTATCACATGGCCGACATGGGCGACCTGCGCGCGTTCGACGCGCGGACCGGCGAGGTCAAGTGGCATGTCGACCTGCTGCGGGTCTTCGAGGGCGAGCGCCCCAAGTACGGGCTGAGCGAATCGGTGCTGCTCGACGGCGATGCGCTTCTCTGCTGCCCGGGCGGCGCGAAGGGCTACATGGCGGCGCTCGACACGCGGACTGGCGCGACGCTCTGGGCCAACACCGAGCTGCGCGATCCGGTGGGATACTGCTCGCCGGTGATCGCCGAGATCGACGGCGTGCGACAGGCGATCTCGATGAGCGCCGCCCGCGTGTTCGCCGTCGACCCCGCCGGCGGATCGCTCCTGTGGCAGCACGAGTTCGGGAACCCGCGGCAGAACAGCGCAACCGATGTCATCGTCCACGACAACGCGGTCTATGCCTCCTGCGGGTACCGCGGCGGCAGCGTGCTCCTTCGGCCCCGGCGCCAGGCCGGCGGCCGCCATGTCGTCGAGCAGGTCTGGCGCGTGCCGGCGCTGGACAACCACCACGGCGGCGTGGTTCGCGACGGCGACTTCCTGTACGGCGCCGGCCACGAGGCGCGCGGCTGGTTCTGCCTGGACTTCAAGAGCGGCGCCACGCGCTGGCAATCGCCCGGCAAGGGCAGCCTCACCTATGCCGACGGGCGCCTGTACCTGCTCGACGAGAACGGCACGATGGCGCTCGTGCGCTGCACGCCCGAGAAGTGGGAGGCGGTGAGCTCCTTCAAGCTGCCGCGCGGCGGCAAGGGGCTCTACTGGGCCCACCCGGTCGTCTGCGGAGGCCGCCTGTACGTGCGCCACGCCGACCAACTCTTCGCGTACGACGTGCGCGCCGAGTGAGCGCGCGCGCGGGATCCCGCCGGGAACGCGGCGCGCCGGCCTCCCGGCATCGACGCCACGGGCGTCACTCTCGCACGCGAGCCGCCGCCATCGCGCAGAACCCGAGGCCGCCGAGCGCGTGCACGAAGAACACAACCGCGTTCATCCCGACGATTTCCAGCACATCCAGGTCAAGCCGCCGCAGGCCCAGGAACAGCGGGGAAGAACCCCGCACCGATTCCTTCGACGCGATGATGGCGGCTTCCTCGAGCGCGCGGAGCGAGTGCGTGTACGCGGTGATGTGCGGCACGTAGTATCGCAGCCCGTCCGGCCAGGTCTTGTCGGCAATGAAGGGAACGACCCACCACAGCGCGCACCAGAGGATCACATTGCGCACGATCGCGACCCCGGGCGTGGCGCACCATGCGCTCATGAACAGCCCCGACGCCGTGAAACAAAGGACGATGCCCGCCGCGACGAGCCCCGCCAGCGCCACGATCTCGATCGACAGGCCGCCGCCCGCGACACACAGCACGATGTGCAGCGCGAACGGGCACCATGCGAACAGGGCGCCCCTGCACGTTCCGAGCCACCTTCCCAGAACCATGCGCTTGGCCGACAGCGGAGTGGCGCAGACGAGCGGCCACGTGCCGGCCTGCTTCTCGGCGGCGATTCCGCCGGCTCCCTCGATGACCGTGAACAGGGCGCCCAGCACGGCGAGCAGCAGCGTCGTTCGCACGGCACCCGGCCCCCGGAAGAATTCGTCCGCCGCCGCCGCGCGGGCGGCAACGAGCGCGGCCACGCCGCCGCCCGCGAACGCGGCGTGCCAAAGCCGCCTGCGGTACCCGCCGCGGAGCCGCTCCAGCCAGTACGTGGGCATTGCGCCCACGCGGCGGGGCGCGGCGCGCTCTGCGATGCGGCGCATCCATCCCAGGAGCGGAACGCGCGCCTCGAACGGCGCCGTCGCGCCGGCCGCATCGAACGCGCGGCGCAGCGCCGTCTTCCGGATCCGGAACGCACAGACCGAGACGACCGCCATCGCCGCTGCCGCCGCCCCCAGGCAATGCGCGCCCCAGGGGACCGCAGGGGCGGTCCCCGGGTACCACACCAGGTTCGCGAGCCCGACGAGCACTTCCGTCGGGCTCGCGTGCCACGCAACCGCCGGGGGGGTTCCCCAGACCGATGCGAAGGCGCCGCGCGCCCACGGAACGACCGCGAAGAGAATCGCCGCCGCGCCAAGCGACACGCCGATGACCGTGTGGATCTCCCGGAAGACGAGCGCCACGGCGAACGCCGCCGCGGCCGCAAGAAGCATCGTCGTGAGCGTGACCGCCGCGCTCCCCACGACGAACTCCGCGGGCACGCCGCCGAGAACCCGCACGACCATGAGCACGACGAACGTTATCCCCGCGAGAACGAAGGGCTGGCAGAGCGCGGCGAGGAATACGCCCCACACGACCCTGCCGCTCCCGAGCGGCGTCGAGAGCAGCGTTCCCAGCCTGCGCCGCGACACCTCGGCGCTCAGCGCGGTCCCGACGGCTGCCAGTGCAACCACCGGCAGTATCGCGAACTGAAACCAGGCGATGGCCGTCGTCGCCTGCCGCGCCGATTCGGCCGACATCACGCTGAGAAAGGCGGCGGTCCGCCACGACGCGGACCAATCGACCTTCCAGAGAAATGCCGCCAGCAGCACCAGCCCCCCCACGTACGCGCACCTGGCCGCGTACGTGGATGGACGGCGACTCGCCGCGCGCAGTTCCCTGGCGAAGAGCGGGCCGGGAAAGAGCATGGCGGCATCGCGGAGCACTGGGCGATCGGCGATCCGTTTCAGCATGCCTCGCGTACGCAATCCTCGGGCGTCATTGTAACGACGCGCCGGACGCGACGCCATCCCGCGCTGGAACCCGCCGGCACGTGAAGCTACAATCGCCGGCGTATGGACGCGCCGCGGGAAATGGCCTATGCGGATGTGCCGAGGGCGCTTTCCTATCCCTTCGCGGGCCTCGGCAAGTACGGATTCGTGCCGGCGTGCGCACTCTATCTGGCCATCGAGCTCGTCCTGTCCGCGTTTCTTCCCGCGGAAAGAGGCGTCGCGCCGCCGGTCGCCTCCGACCCCGCCGTCATCATTCTGGTGTACTCGCTGTGCTACCTGCCCGGCAGCACTGTCGTGCTCGCGCTGCTGGGACCTCTTCTGGCGGCGCTGCTCGCGTGGGTGGCGGGGCTGCTCGGAAGGATAGCGGCCGATTCGGCCTCGGGCGGGCGCTACCTCCCCGACTGGCCGGGCGTCGGAGCGTTGCGCGAGGAGAGCATCCCCTCGTTTCTTCGCATCGCGGCCGCGGCCGCGCTCTACCTCGTGCCTGCCGGCATCGCCTTCGCCCAGGACGCGCGCGGACCGTTCATCATTGCGTGCGTGCTCGGCCTGGCGCTGTTCCCGATGGCCGTGCTCGCGGCCTTCATGCAGCAGAATCTCCTGGCCGCGAATCCCGTCACCGTCGTGCGCGCCATCGCGCGCGTTCCTCTGGACTACGGCCTCATGATCGGCGTGCTGTTCGTGCTCTTCATGGGCATGTGGTACTGCACGCTGTGCCTGCACGCGATTCCGTTCCTGGGCCGCGCGCTGTCGATCCTGGCGTCGCTGTTCTACGCGGTCGTGGCGATGCGGATCATCGGCGTCTTCTATGCATGCTGCGGCGACCGCCTGCAATGGTTCCGGCCGCGCGACGGCGCCGACGAGCAAGACGAGGTTCTCCTCGGAATCCCGGATGACGACCTTCTTCTTCCCGGCGACGAACTCCGCCTGCCATAGGCGCGGCCGCGAACACGCGATTACCGGCCCCTCGTGAACGCGGCGCGGCTTTCGTGCCGAAGGTCTTCGTAGGCGGCGGCGCGGCCGCCGCACGCACGCGCCGGTTCGAAGGCGATCGAGAGGGTGCGCGGGGGAGAGGCGTGGAGTATCCGGATTCGCGCGGCGAGGAGCGCACGGCGTGGCGCCGGGGACGGTGGTGGCCGTTCGGGCTGGCGCTCCTCCTGTTCCTGGGATACATGGGCGTCCGCCATCTGGTCGATGTGCGGTACACGAGCATCTTCGGGGCCATCAATCTGGGGATTCACGAGGCGGGGCACCTCCTCTTCTTCTGGACGGGCAGCGACTTCCTCCACGCCCTCGGCGGCACCATCGCGCAGATGGCCGCCCCGGTCATCGCGGCCTTCCTGTTTCTCCGCCAGCGCGACCTCTTCGCCGCCTGCGTGTGCGGCCCCTGGCTCGCCACCAACATGTACGACTCCGCGCGGTACATCGCGGACGCTCGATCGCTCTCGCTGACCCTCGTCTCGGTGGGCGGCGGCGACGCCCAGCACGACTGGCACTACCTGCTCGGCCGCATGGGAATGCTCGGCCAGGACGCGACGATCGCGGCCATCGTGCGCGCCGGCGCCTTTATCTGCATGTGGGGCGGGATTCTCGCCGGCGCGTACGTGATCTTCCGCATGGCGGCGCCGAGGAAACGGACGAGGAAGCGCTCGGGACCGATCGTGATCAAGCCGAAGCGTGCTCCGCTCGGCGAACCGGCGCGGTCCGAGGGGGCCGCCATCAATTGCGAGCCGGGCGAGATGGACGCGGCGTCCGGTCGATGCGCGACGCGCTGCTCGGGGACGCGATCGTAAGCGCCTACGCCGCGCCGGCCGCGTCCGCGCCCGGCGGCGGGGCCGGCGCTTCCGGCGCCTGCTCGGGCTTCCGCCCGCGCATCGCGCTCCACCACAGGAGCGCCACGGTCGCCAGCACGGCGAGCGCCATCAGCACCCACACGAACGCCTGCCCCGCGGCGGGCTCCTTGTCGCCGGCCGGCTTCTGCGCGACGAGCTCGCCCGCCGCGGCCTTCGGCACGGTCCTGAGGTCCACCGCGGCCAGCGCCTCGACCTCGTATCTCGGCGGCCCCGCCTCGGCGTTGCCGAGGTACGCCGCGAAGCGCGTCTCCCCCGCGGGCTGGAACACCGCGTACGTCGCGTAACAGATGCCCTGAATCGCCGCGAGGGCCAGCGGCGGGCTGTCGCCGTTCTCGATCTCGATCCTGACGTACCGGTAGGGCGCCCTGACGGCGAGCGTCAGGTTCTCGCGGCCCTCGGCATCGCGCGACACGGTGCCCGCGCCCGCCGGCACCCACGGCGTCGCGACGAGCCGCGAGTCCGCCGACTCGCCGGTCTCGAACTTGACCGCCTCCTCGTGCTCGAGCGAGTTCCGCCCGAGCACCCGGCAGCTCCGCCGGAACACGCGCCCGGGATCGCCCGCCAGCACGAGCCCGAGGCGCGCGATGGGCAGATGGCGATGCGCGAAATCGACCGACGCCGTGCTCGTGCGGCGTACGCCGTCGTGCGTGTACTCGACGAGTCCGCCGGCGAGCGTGCGCTCGTGGACGGCCGGTGCGGCCGTGACCACCACCCGCCGCCAGCACCGGACCTCGCCGATCTCGGGCGCCGCCTCCTCCTCGGCCATCTTGCGCACCGAGACGCGGACGAAGCGGTAGTTGTTGTCCGCCCCGAGGTCGATGGTCTCGAACCGCTCGGGTTGGCCCGCCACGGCGGCGACGATGCCGTCCTTGAGCAGCTCGACCCACGCCTGCTGGTCGTCGCTGCCCTCGACGCGGACGCGCCGCACGAAGTTCGTGCCCGAGGTGGCCGCGGCGAGCCTGTTCTTGACGATCGGCGCTCCGAAGTCGACCGTCAGGCGGCTCGTCGCCGGGTCGACCTGCTCGCGGTTGAGCTCCTTGCCCTTGACCGCGACCAGCTCCTCGATGTCGCGCTCGGCCGCGATCGCGTACGGGACTTCCCGGCCGTCCGCATCGGCGAGCCTGAGATCGGACAGATCCGGCCGCGCGCAGGCATCGCACATCTCCGGCGTCAGGACGAGGGCCGCGAAGCGCCCCGGCGGCGCCGTAACATCGGCCCGCCATTCCCACGCCGCGAAGCGCGCCTCGCCGCCGTTCAGGGCCGCGCCGAGGAGCGCGGCGGCGGCCGCTGCGCGCGCCGACACCGCCCTGCATACCGTTACTTTCGTTCGCATTGTGATCGCCTCCGTGCCTCGTAGCGAATGTAGGCGTACGAGCAGGCCAGGAGCAGCACGCCCAGCACGGCGAAGGAGAGCACGCGCCAGAGCTGCCGCACCTCCGCGAGGTCCACGGTCAAGACCTTGATCGCGGTCGCGCCGAGGAGAATCAGGCCGAGCCATCGCCACGCGGCCGTGCTCCGCGCGATGCCCCGCCACACCAGGCCGGCGGCGTAGCCCGCCCACACGACCGAGACGAGCGCCAGCCTGATCCACCGATGGTGGACCGGCGCCCACTCCCGGAACATGAGGCATCCGCCGAACTCCGCCGTGAGGAGCGCGAGCACGAGCACGTGCCCGTAGATCTCGAAGGCGCGCGTCGCCTGACGGTTTCCGGGCGCGAACCGCCGCGCCGTGACGAACGCCATCGCGGGGAAGAGCGCTCCCGCCGCGAAGCAGATATTCAGCAACGGCAGCGCCGCCCGCGCGTGGAGCCGCAGGAGGAGGAGGAGAAAGAAGAGGCCGAGCGCCGCGTAGTGGACGGCCGCCCACTGCCAGAGCTTCGGCCGCGCGGCCGCGCGCCAGAGATAGATCCACGGGTACAGCGCCCACAAGGCGGCGAGCGTCGCGGTCTGATAGTCGCGGAGCGCCGCGGCATCGGCGCCGGGCAGCGTGCGAAGGCCGCTGAACCACGCGATGGCTTCGTAGGTGAGAAGGCAGAGGAAGGCCGCGCTCGCGAGGACCTGCACACCCGCGCCGAGGAGGCACAGACCCCGCCGCGGCCGCGCGGCCGCGCTGAAGCGCGCGCCCGTAAAGAAGCACGCCGCCGCCGCCGTGAACCAGGCCAGGAACACCGGGTTGGCGATGACGATGAAGTACCCCGAGTGCGCCACGCGGGCGCTCATGCCGGCTCTCCACGCCGCCCAGAGGCACGCGCCCGCCAGCGCGAACATCGCGAGCCGCCGCGCGCCGCCGCCGATGGCCGCGAGCACCGCCGCCGCGAGCGACCAGCCGATGACCGCGCCCTCGGCTTTCAGAAGCGCGGGCACGAGCAGCGCGAGCGGCGCGGCGGACACGAGCAGCATCGTCTCCTCGGCGGCGGCCGTGCGCATCCCCCGCGCGCGCACGACCCACAGCATTCCCAGCGCGAACGCCGCGCAGCCGATGAGCGTGAAGCCGAGCGGCATCCGATGCGCCGTGACCAGGAGCACCCACGACTGCCCGACGGCCGCGACGACCGCGATCGCGGCGAGCACGAGATCGCCAAGCCAGATCTCGCGCCGGCGCCACGCGCCGGAGGCGAGCGCCGAGAGCGCGAAGAGCGCGGGGAACCCCAGCGCGCCGGCGAGCGCGATGCCCAGCCGCTCGGGCGCGTAGAACTTCGCGTACCAGCCCGCGTAGTAGACCGCCGTGAACGCGGCGCAGAGGAGCGACGGCCAGCGCCACGGGCACGCCACCCTGAGCGCGGCGCTCGCCAAGCCGAAGATCGCGAGGTACGCGAAGAGCGCCTCGGCCTCGTCCTGGCCGGTTGAGAGCAGGTACGGCGTCGCGTAGGCGCACACGAGCCCCAGCGCGGCCAGCACGGCGCCCCGCCTGGTCACGGCGAGCGCGAGGAGGAAGGCGGCGAAGTAGACGAGCAGCGCGAAGGTGGCGAGCCTGCCGCCGAACCCGTAGAACTTGAACGACAGGAACGTCGTCAGGAAGAGCCCGCCGCCGCCCGCGGCGCTCACCGCCTGCGAGAGGAGGCCGCTCGCGCGCCTGAGCCCCAGCTCGCCCAGGCACAGGATTCCCAGGCTCGCGGCAAGGCCGATGGCGACGCGGCCGGCCGGCCCGATGAGTCCCTGGTCGTAGAGGAATTTGAGGAGGAGCGCGATGGCGACGAGGCTGATCAGCGCGCCGATCCAGCTCAGCCAGCGCGTGCCGAGGCGCGATTCGAATTCGGCCCACGAGGACGCGCGCGCCGGCTCGGCCGGCGGCGCGGCGGCGCAGGGCGGCGCGGCGGGCAGAGGCTCGGCGCCGGCCGGCGTCTCGACCGGTGGCGGCGCGGCCGCGTGCGCGGGAACGGGCGGCGCGGACTCCGGCGCGGGCGCCGGCACAGGGATCGGCGCTACCTGCGGCTCCTCCGCGGGAGCGCCGCGGCGCTCGAGTATGGCGAGCTTGCCCTCGAGCCGCTTGACCCGCCTCCTGAGAACGAGAACCAGAATGAAGGCGATGCCGCCGGCGATCAGCGTGCCGAGGATGGCAAGCGCGATGCACAGGACCAGGAATTCGTCCACGTGCCCTCCGTG
>DHGK01000139.1 GCA_002402755.1 Planctomycetes bacterium UBA4800 | reverse complement strand
ATGGCTTGCAGCTTGTCGAGAAGCGCCTGCTCGCGGCGCCAGAGGGCTTCCGCCGGGGCGTCGCGGGGCGAGTCGGCCTCGGCGGCGGCGGTCGCGGCCTCGATCTGGGCCGACTCCTCGGCCTCGAGGTCTTCGGGCGTCCATTCGCCGCGCTCGTCGTCGGCGTCCGGCGGGGCGGGGAGAGGGTTCTCGTCCTCGGCGCCTACGGGTGCGGCCCGGCCGTCGTGCTTCGCATCGTCGCCGGCGCGCCCTTTCTCCCATTGCCTCTCGACGGTTGCGCGGTGCACCTTCAGGCTGCGCGCAAAGGCCTCGATGGAGGAGAGCAGGCGTTGCTGGAGCCCGACGACGAGGAGGCCGGCCGCCGCTTGGGTCTTGCGGGCCGTGCTCGCGAAGCGTTCCTCGCGCGCCGTGCGGTAATCGTCCAGGAGGCGCGAGAGAACGAGCTCGGGCGCGTCGTCGGGAAGGCCGGCGATCTCGATGCGAACGACGTTTCGGGCGGGGAAGCCGCCCTGGACGCTGCGGATGTCGTCCTTGAGGCGGCGGACCATCACGTCTTCGAGCGCGTTCTTCCCGCGAATCTTGACGCCGCGGGTGAAGCGGTAGGGATCGAGGATCTCGAGCAGCGTCGAGAAGCTGTTGGAGTGGCCGTTGTGCGGCGTCGCCGAGAGGAAGAGGCGGTGCTCGAAGCGTCCGGCCAGGTCGCGCACCTCGCGCGTGAACTTGGTCTCGATGGCGTAGCGGCCGCCGCTTGCCGGCGCGGCGTGGTGGGCCTCGTCGAGGATGAGGAGGCTTCCCGGGAGGAGCGGCCCGAGCCACTCGCGCAGCGGGTCGGCGTAGACGGGGTCGATGAGGAGATTGTGGGAGATCAGGAAGCGGCTGTGCGTGCGCCAGGGGTTGACGCCGAAGCCGCGCTCGCGCCGCATGCGCGCGAGGTAGGCGCGATCGAGCACCTCGAATAGGAGGCCGAAGCGTTCCTCCAGCTCGGCTTTCCACTGCTCGATGACCGAGGGGGGCGCGGCGACGACGATGTTCTTGGCCTTCTTGCGCAGGAGGAGTTCGCGGGCGATCAGGCCGGCCTCGATGGTCTTCCCCAGGCCCGTGTCGTCGGCGATGAAGAGGTTGACGCGCGGGAGCCGGAGGGCCTTGCGGAGGGGTTCCATCTGGTAGGCGTCGATCTTGATGCCCGCGCGGAAGGGCGACTGGAAGAGGTTGGGGTTGGTGGCGGTGACGCAGTTCCAGCGCAGGGTGTGGAGGAAGGCGGCGAACCGCCGCGGCGGGTCGAAGCCCTTGGCGCCGAGGTCGCCCCAGCCCTCCTCCTTGAGGAGCAGCCGATCGAGCTCGTAGTTCCAGAAGACATCGAGCGACTGTCCCTGGTTGTCATCGTCGGCGCAGGCGAGCTTGACGAGCGGCGAGCCGCGAGGCGTCGCGGCGGGGACCACCTCCTCGACGAGCCATCGCCGCGAACGGATCTGGACGATCTCCCCGACCTCGGGCAGGCGCTCGGGCAATCTGCGGTTGTCGACGGGAGCGGTCAAGGACGGACACCTCCAGCGGATCACGTGACGCAACCGGGCCGCGGACGAGCCCACACGAAGCCGCATGATAACTCTGAAATGCGGGCGCGTCGAGTGGGCTAGCGTCCAGGTGCTGAGATCCACGGAAGGAGACCGACGATCGCTACGCTGCTGCAGCCGTGCAGTGGGATTCTCAATAAGGCGATAACGAAGCGGGCTGCCTGACTCGACCTCGACTCCATACGCGTGTGTTGACCGCATCCGGGGGTGTGTATAGGATGAATGGCAGGCTGAGGGCACCGCCTTGCTCGTTCCCACGTACCTGCCGCACCTGTCCGTCTACGACCCCGCGGAGTCTGCCGAAGGCTCCCTCGATCCCCTCGGTCTCGCCCTCCTTGCGGGCCGGCTGGCCGACAAGCTTGTCCCCGGGTTTACCGAGCGTTCGAGAAGGCCGCGGTTCCTCACCGTTCTGGCGGTCGGCTCGCGGGTCCTGAGCAGGCCCGAGTATCCGGACGGCGTTCATGGGGATCACAAGGACGGCCCGGCGAACATTGCGTTCGAGCGTCTCGTAAACGAAGCCTTTGCCCACCGGGGGACGCGAGGGGAGGCGGGGCTCCTCGGCATCCCCGGGATCGGCAAAGCCCGCGAGGCGACTGCCGCCGACGCACGCCTCTCAAGCACCCTGTACCTGAAGGCGCCGGGTGCAGTCGGCCTGTGGGTGGCGTACAAGCGGCTGGCGCGGGACCTCGAAATCCTCGATGACGACGGTCACCTCCTTGAAAACGGTGCGGCCCTCCTCGATGCCTGGGAAGAGGGGATCGGGAAAAAGGGGCTCTTGACAGGGACGGGGAGCGAAACCGAGGCTTTCTTGCGCGAGATGGATAGTGCACTCGAGCCTCTCCTCGGCGATGCAGACTCCCGTTGGAAGCCGCAACGCGTCTGGGCGTTCATCTACACGAACTTGAGGCCCGAGACCATCACGGGGGCTGAACGCACGCTGCTTCGCGATCTCGTCCTCGAACGGAATCCGACTCGGCGCGAGGTCTTCCTCGGAGTGCGCGAGGAGCTCCGGCGGAATTCCGAGCTCATCGATGCGCCGGCCGCGACGAGAGCCGCGCTGCTGGCCCTCCGCGGTCGGGTCGGCGACGCCCTCGGTCAACTCATCGACACGATCCTCGCCTATGAGGACGTCGTGGTGCTCTTGCGGCGCGCATTTCTGTCAATCCTCTGCGCCGGAGGGCGCCGAGCCGACGGGCGTGTCGATGCCGACATTGTTCTTGCCGATCACGGCATCGCGCAGGCATTCAGGGGCGCCATGGTCGCGCTGCCCGGCGCAGTGGAGCGGGCCACCGCGTTTCTGGAGAACAATGGCGAGGGAGAGCTCGCGCACGACACCTTGGAATGGCTTCGCGACGGCGCGCTGCGGTCGCCGGCCGAGTTCTTCGAGGCGCTCATTGTTCGCCACATCGCCACTCAGCGGAGAAAACCGCCCGACGGCCGCCGTCCGTGGATCGAGGGAGAGACAGGGTTTCGCTTCGTCCGCACGCGCTACATCGAGGAGGAGCCTCCGCAGGACGAGACGGTCTTCCATCCTTACCGCATGTCGCCGGTGAAGTCCTTCATCGAGGATCTCTGGGCAATGCAGAACCGAAGCGAGACCGAGGGCTCGGACAGGAGCGGCCGGACATGAGCCGGGACGAGATCTCGAACGAATCCGGCGCCGGAAGGCTGCTCGAGGCATGGGCGCCGCCTGACAAGGCCGGCGAGCCCGTCGGCCTGCTGGCCACGACATTCACCTTCGATGCCGGGTTCTTCGAAGAAGAGCTCCTCGCGAGGTATCTCAACATGGAAAGCTCCGTCGACGACGGCCGCGCCTACCTCGTGGAGAGAGAGGAACGACTGGGCTCCGTGCCGGCCGCGGTCTTCGTGGATCGGCGGCATGTATCGCGCTCTACCACGCTCGCGTGGGATCTGCTCCCTGTGCCCCTGCGCTCCGGCTGCCAGCATGCCAAGGTGAGCGTGCTGGCATGGAAGGACCTGGTACGCGTGATCGTCGCGTCGGCAAATCTCACCGAGCCAGCGTATCGCCGGAACTTGGAGTGCTTTTCGGTGCTCGACTTCCGGCGTGCGACCGAGAATCCCTCAGGCCCGCCGTTTCGTCTCCTGGGGGCGTTCCTGGGATTCCTTCGCCGCATGGTCGCACGGGTTCCGGACCCGGGAGAGCTTAGGCGCGGAGGAGCCGGCGACTCGCCGTGCGGGCGGGCCGGCTCTCTTCTCGACACCGTCACGAGTCTTGCCCGCGGGTTCGGCTTGCCTGCAGACTGGCCTCGCGGGGAGGTACAGGTCTTGCCCGTCTTCCTGGAGCCCGAGAGAGGGAAGGGCGTCCTCGAAGCCATGGACGAGATCTGGAATGCCCGGCCTCGCCCTGATGAGGCGTGGATTCTCAGTCCGTTCTGGTCGACGTCGGAGGATCCCGCTCACGAGCCTGTCATCGAGACGATCGTCTCGCGTCTGACAAATCGAGGGAAGGCGGCGGTGCGTGTGTTTGCGGCCGGCGCGGAGGATACGGCGACAGGCCGCTGGACAATGGAGGCACCCCAATCGCTTCGAGCCACGGCAGCGCGGTTCCCAAGAATCACCCTCGATCTGAGACCGGTCGTCGCCCGCGTGGAAGGCGAGTCCAGGCCGCTTCACGCGAAGGCGATTCAGTGGGCGCGCGGGCTGGAGCAGAGAATCCTCCTTATCGGATCGAGCAACGCCTCACCCTCGGGGCTCGGTCTTCCGGGTGCGCCGAGGAACATCGAGGCGAATCTGTGCTTCCTGGCAAGGAAGGACAGGAGGGCGTCGCGTTGCTTCGATGCGTGCTTCCCCAGTGCTCCCGCGATCTCCGGGGATCGAGTGAGTCTCGAGGGGAGTCCCATCCGCGCGGACGAAGAGGGCGGGCCGCCGCCCGTGCCGGCGTTCTTCCAATGGGCGGCCGTCGATCGTTCGGGCGCCACCCTGGAGCTCCGGCTCGGTCTGGGGGGCGGATCTGAGCCCTCGTGGTGGCATCTCTCGGCGGGCGACGGCAGCTTCGAGCTCGACCACGAACGCTTCGCACGTCGGGGCCGTCCCCCCGTGTGGGAGGAGCCGCTCCCCGGCGATCCTTCCATGAGTCCGCCTCCATCTCTGATCGAGATCAGATGGCGCTCTTCGGACGGGGAGTACCGGGGCAGCTTGCCCGTCAATGCGCTCAATGCAGGGAGCCGGAGTCGGCCTGACCTCTGGTGGGACATCGATCTCGAAACGCTCCTGGCTTTGCTGGCCTCGTCAGGCCCTGTCTATCGCCGGCTTGCCCGGATTGTCGGACGCGGCAACGGAAAGCAGGGGTGCGATGGCGTGCCCGTCGAGCTCGACCCGCATCGGCGTGTCGACACGTCGAACTTCCTCATGCAGCGCATCCGGCGCGTGTCGCTGGCTCTCGAGGGGCTCAAGGAGAGACTGTGCATGCCGGTCTACACCGAAGCCTCTCTGGAATGGCGTTTCCAGGGTCCCCTAAGCCCGGCGTTTCTCGCGCGGCGACTGCTCGACGCGACCGAAGATTCGGAGGAACGCCGTTTCCTGGTTGCGGAGATAGCCCTCGCCGTGGGGAATGCCGCTCGTGCCGTCTCTTCTCCTGCGCTTCCCGTTGACAAGGTCCAGGCACGTTATGCAGCGGCACTCCAGGAGCTTGAGAGTCTCATTCCGCCTGATGACGAGGACTCGCTTGCGGGTCAGTACCTCGTCGAGGTGCTGAAGAGGGTGCGAGGATGATTGCCGACACGAGGGCGCCATGGACATTCGATCCCCGGATCGATCTTGCCGGGGGCGGAATCGACCATGCGCAGGCAAATCGCCAGATGCGCACGGCCCAGGCGATCCTGAAGAGGCTCGCGGACGAGCCGGGCGTGGTCTTGGCCGACGAAGTCGGCATGGGGAAGACTTTCGTTGCCCTTGCGGTAGCGGTGAGCGCTGCCGTTGCTGCAAGGCGGCCGGTGGTCGTCATGGTCCCGCCTCGGCTGGTCGACAAGTGGGAGCGCGACATCAAGCGTTTCCGTGATCGATGCATGTCGGGGAGGCCGGGCGAGCCCGAGACCGAACGCCTGCGCTTCCGTCGTGCAGAGACAGGCGCCGAGTTTCTCCGTTGCTTCGATGATCCCGAGGGCAGAGAGGCCCACGTGGTTCTTCTCGTCAACACGGCGCTGCATCGCAGCGAGAGGGATCCTTTCGTGCGGCTCGAAGCCATTCGGCAAGCTGTCCAAGGCCTATGGGGGGCGCGGCATCTCCGGCACGCCGTGGCTCGGTTCGCGCGGAAGCTCCTTCGCAGCGGATCGCTTCCCAATCTGATTGAGAAGGAGATAGAGGCGTTGTTTGACCGGCCGTGCGAAACTTGGCTCGAGTACATGCAGGGCATTGCGAAGAAGGATGACTCGTTTCACTTGAAGTTCTACGACGATCCTGTGCCTGCGCCGTTCGTGAAGGCGCTCAAGAATGCGGATCTCGGGGAACTGACCGAGTGTCTAAGAAAGATACCGCGGCGCGAGAGCAAGAACATCGAGGAACGACTCACCGACGCCCGGAAGAAGCTCAACAGCGTTCTTCACGGCTTGTGGCGCAGTGTGCTCAAGCACTCGCGCATCTCGTCTCCTCTCCTGGTTTTCGACGAGGCTCATCACCTCAAGAACCCGGACACGCGCCTCTCCTCCCTGTTCCAGGATCCGAATTCCGGTGACACGTCAGTCTTCTGTGGAGCCTTCGACCGTATGATGTTCTTGACCGCCACGCCGTTTCAGCTTGGGCATTGCGAGCTGCTCGAAGTGCTGAAAAGGTTCTTGGCGGTGCGCTGGGCGTCGATGCCGCCCGAACGCAAGTACCCCGTGATCGAGGCCGAGCTTTCCGCCCTGGGGGCGGCGCTCGATCGAGCTCAGGGAGAGGCCCTGCACCTCGAGCGTCTGTGGGGGGAGCTGAGTCAAGCGGATGTCCCTCCTGCAAACCCGGCAACCGACACGCGGACCTGGTGGACGCGCCTCTTGGGTGAACCGGCTGAGCGGGGAATTCTCGCGCGAATCGCGGCGCATTACGGCCGGACGCTTGAGGCCTTCAACGCCGCCCAGAAGCTCCTTCGTCCATGGGTACTCCGGCACCTGCGCCCGCGGCAGTTCGTGTACGGCGGTCGCACGGTCGCGCGAAGACGGGAGTACACCGGCCGCGCCATCGTCGACGGCATCTCGCACCACAGGGGACTCGAGATCGAGACGTGCTCGCGTTTTCCCTATCTTCTCTGTGCACGCGCGCAGAGCCTCCTCGCTCGGGTTTCACGGCGCAGGGCCTACTTCGCCGAGGGACTCGCATCCTCCTTCGGCGCCTTTCTCGAGACTTCTCGCGGGGAGCGGCCCGTCGACGATCCGCATGTCGACTTCGACGATCGTCGGTCCGATCCTGAGCTTGCGTGGTATCTCGATCGCGTGGAGAGGCTGGTCGGAAGCGGGACCGTTCCGCATCCCAAGATCGAGGCGACTGCAAACAAGGCCCTTGCGCTCTGGGGCGACGGGGAGAAGGTCCTCGTATTCGGGCACTATCGGAAAACGATCCGCGACCTTCGCGAGCGCATCCGGGAAGGCGTAGACCGGGACATCACGCGCCGTGCCGCCGAGCTGCTGAAGCTCCCCCCAGAGGCAGGCGAAGAGGCTCGCGACCGGGTGCGAAGGATCGCGGAGCGACTCCGTGACCGCGAGAGTCCGCTTCGACGCCGTGTACAGGAGACGCTCACGCGTTGGGTGAGTGAGGAGGCCGGCCTAACGGACGATCAGAAGTTCAAGGTTGTGGATCTACTCCTCGATACCCTGGCCACCCCGGGCTTTATCGTGTTCAATTTTCCGCTCGACCGGGAAGAAGTGCGGGCGAGCCTCGAAGCGGAAAGACCCACCGTCGTTCAGGCGAGGGATGCTGCGGATGCGGTTGCGGACTCCCTTGCCAGGCGCAAGCGCGATCGCATGGCGTATCGTATGCGAGTCAATGCGTTTCTCCGACACCTGCGAGAGGATCTCTCGACCGGCGAGGAGCGCGACGAGATACTGAAAGAGCTTCACGATGCCGGCAACGATGTCGTACGTCACGCGAGCGGCGAGGTGAAGGAGGAGACGCGCCGGCGTGTTCTTCTCGGCTTCAACAGCCCGCTTCTCCCGGAGATTCTCGTCGCCAGCGAAGTCATGGCCGAGGGCCTGGACCTGCACCTCGATTGCCGCCATGTGATCCATCACGACCTGAGCTGGAGTCCGAGCACGCTCGAGCAACGAACGGGACGCGTCGACCGCCTGCGATGTCTCGCCGAGGAGGAGGGCCAGTCAATCGAGGTGTACCTGCCGTACCTGGAAGGAACCGCCGACGAGAAGATGTACCGCGTCGTCACGGACCGCGCCCGATGGTTTCAGGTCGTCATGGGGGAGGATTACTGCGTCGACGAGCGAACCACGGACCGCCTCGAAGCGCGCGTCCCGTTTCCGGAGGAGGCGGCGAGGGGCCTGACGTTCGACCTGTCGGTAGAGCAGCCGCAGTGATCGGGGGCTGGACTAGTCCAGCGAGTTTCCGGGTTTCGCGCCAGTGGGTTCAACGGGTTTCCGGGCGATGGCCTTGAAGCAGCGGGGGGAGAACTGCTCGACCGGAAGTGAGGCGTACAGAACCCGAAGACGGTGGAGGGCAAGCTTCATGCTAGCCTGCTCGCCTGTGGGCGTGCCGTCGGGGTGGCGGTAGTAACGCTGGGCGTGTTCCCAGAAATGGGCGCAGAGGTCCGTGATCGTGATCTCGCCCGGGCCTGGGGGGGAAGTGCGGCCGGTGGCAGCGCGCTCGGCGAGGAGGCGGTCGTAGGCCTCGCGGCTCTCCGGGCTGTCGTAGGCGCCGAGGTAGTGACGGACGCCGTCCACGACAACGAACGCGAGATCGCGGCCGTCGGGCCGCTTCTGGCGCCGGTAGGCCGGCTTCCTGCAAGACGCTGAAAATGACACGGAGCGGCTCCTTTCCGGGCCGGTATACCTTTCGGTATACGCAAAAGCCCTCAGAAAAGGCCGCTCCGTTCACCGTAACGGGTGACGCAACTTCGCGTCTCAGCCCGAGTTACATTTGGTCGGGGCGAGTGGACTCGAACCACCGACCCCCAGAACCCCATTCTGGTGCGCTAGCCAAACTGCGCTACGCCCCGGCGGTCGGACTCTGGCTTAAACATATAGGAGGAAACGGGCGGCGTCAAGAGTTGCCCGCGGCCGGCCGGTCGCCTCCCTCCAGAATGTCCATGATCCGCGCCGCATAGCGGCGGTCCACGCATTCCCGGTACAGCGTGAAGTACGTCTCGCTCGCCAGCACGTTCTTCAGGTCCTGGATGCGCTTCTCCAGCTCCACATCGAGCGTGTAGTTCGCGAACTTCCGCGCGTAGTGGTACAGGTTCGACACCACCTTGAACATCGTCACCGGCGAGGAGATCGTGTCCAGGTGCGCGAGCACATCGCGGAAGCGCTGGTCCTTGTCCTCGACGCCCTCGGCCAGCGCGGCGCTCTCCAGGAGCAGCGTCTTCACCTGGAGGTCGACGTGCCCGGACACGGTTGCGAGCTCGGCGCATTCCTTGAGGACCGCCAGGAGGCCGTTCGTGTTCCCGCGCCGGATCTCGACCTCGCCGCGACACGCCAGGCAGTCGCTTATGCCCTGGAGGTGGCCGGACGCGCCGATGCCCCTGAAGAGCCCCTGGGCCTCCCGGTAGGCGGCATCGGCCTCCTGGAGCCTGTTCCGCGCGAGCGCGAGATCGCCGTGCGCCAGGCGGATGTACCCCGCGATGAAGGGCGGGGGGTGCGGGTTGACGCACTTCTCCGCCTCCGCCAGGGACTGCACCGCCTGGTCGATGGCGCGCGCCGCGAGCGACGAGGCGGCCGCCCCCAGATAGCACCAGAAGTAGCCCTCCAGGCTCCCGATCTTCTCGACCGCCGCCAGGAGCTCCGGGTGGAGATACTGGCTGCGGGCGCGCGCGTAGTCGCCGAGCGCGTAGTTGACCTGCCCGAGCCTGAGAAAGTACCGCTTGACGAAGTGCGCGGAGGCGCGCTTGCCGAGCATCTTGCGCGCGTTCTCGTAGCGGTCGAGCGCCCCCTGGATGTCGCCGCGCATGGAGTGCACATCGCCGAGAAAGAACTCGGCCTTGGCGTATTCCTGGAGCGCCGGCGGGTGCTGGTCGATCAGGTCGGCGAGGATGCGCTGCCCGTCCAGAAGCGCGATGCGCGCATCCTCGACCCGGGTCCGCAGGCGGAGGATGATGCCCTCCAGGACCCGCAGCCGTCCGCGGTCGAACGCGCCGGCGCTGTGCGCGAGCAGCGCCGCGGCCTCGTGCACGAGCTCTCCCGCGCCGTCGTAATCGCGGTCGCGGCGCATCACGATCAGCGCCTTGACGCGAAGCGCCTCGGCCCACTCCTGGCATCCCCAGAGGGGCGTCACCGGCGCAATCGTCTCCTGGGCCGCGGCGAAATCGCCGAGCGCCGTGAGCGCGCCGGCAAGCAGCGCGCGCTCGCGCGCCTCGGCGGTGCCGGACTCGCGAATCAGCGCCAGGCGCGCGCGGCGCAGCTCCACCTCCTCGTGATACCAGGAGAGGCGGTTGCACGCGGCGGCCGAGAGCGCGAGCGCCTCGAGGTGGGCCTCGCGGCAGCCGTTGGCGCCGGCGACGATGGGCTTGAGGACATCGATCACGGCCTCGAAGTCGCCCCGCGCAAGCAGGGCGTGGGCGCTGGAGATGCGCGCGTGAGTGCGGCGGTTCATCGCACACCTCCTTCCTCGACCGGCAGGCGGCACTTGACCGCGGGGGCCCCGGCCGCGGCGAGCGTGACGTCGATGACGACGGTCACGCGGTCGTCGCGGTTCTTCTCGCCGGCGAAGACCAGGGTCACCGGCACCGCCTGTCCCGAGGCGAAGGACGCATCGGGCGGCGTCGTGACGCTCTTCAATGCGTAGTAGGGAAGGAGCGCGCCGGCGATCAGCCCCACGTTCTGGTCATCGAGGACCGCGCCGGCCGCGCGCAGGCCGTCCTGCGTGCACGCAACGGGGGGCGGGGGAGCCGTCTGCACGGCGAGGACCAGGTCCTCGGCCTCGACGGCCCTCCACGTGACGCCGCCCGTCGCACGGTCTTGCGTGCGGACCACGCGCGTCAGCGCATACCGCACGTGCTCGGGCTCCGCCGCGGCGCCGAGCGCGAAGTAGAAGTCGGCCGTCCACCGCGCGATGCCGTCCGATTGCGCGGACCGCACGGCACAGCGCGCGATCGACGCGCCTCCGGCAAGGCGCTCCGCGGTGCTCGGCCGCGCGAGAAGCTCCCCGAACGCGCGCCGCAGGTACTCCATGTCGCCCTGGCGGACGCAGAACGGATCATCGTCCTGGGGCGGAGGATGCGGCCAGGGGCCTTCGGCCCCGAACGCGAGCGATGCGCACAGAACGCCGGTCGCCCAACCCACGTGCTTCATGGCAGGTCCTCCTTTCAGGCGGCGCGCGATGCACCCGGCCGCGCGCGCCGCACTCGGAAGCGCCTCCTGATCCGGACGGCGGCCGAAGGCCGCGACCCGCCCGAAGCAGGCCCGCCGAGACACCCATGTCTCCACAGACATCTCACAAACAAACTCTCTACTTCCCTGTTCGCAGGCGTAAGTCTACGAAAAAGGACGGCGCGCTGTCAAGGCCGAATTCGCGCGCGGCGGCACGCCCGAGAAATATATTTCCAGGGCCGGCCGGCACGAACGGCGGCGGGTGTCCGGGCGGGGGAGGGCGGTCGCCGCGGCGCGGGCCGCGGTCACCAGGTCGAGAGGCCTCCGCTCGGGAAGAGGAAGTAGGAGGAGAGGCTGAGCGCGGAGGCGGCCATCGACTGCTCCTGCCGGTCGCGGTCGTCGCCGGCCAGGAAGCCGATCACGTCGAAGAGCACGCCGCCGATCCCGGGGCCCTCGCCGAACCGCGCGCCCGCGCCGCGGGCGAGCAGGTACTTCAGGTCGCGGATCGACGCGCCGACGCCGTCCAAGGCGGCGCGCCCCTCGGGGCCGGCGAGCCACACGAGCGCGCCTTCGCCCTTCTCGCCCAGCGCCGCGAACATGTCGCGGAGCTCGCCGACCTGCCGCCAGAACGCATCGTCCTCGTGCAGGAGCCCGGCGCTGCCGCGGCTCTTTTCGACGGCCTCGCGCACCATGGCGACCGCGGCCTCGATCTCGGACGCATCTCGCCCGATCGGGTCGTCCTTCGATGACGCCAGCGCGATGAGCGCCGAGGCCATGCTCTCCGTGTCCCGCAGCGCGCGCACCTCGCGCGCAATCGCGTTGAGCGCGTCCGTCGTCTCGCTGTCCGCGCTCAGCATGCGCGCGAGGCTCTCGTGGTCGGCCGCCGGCGCCTTCGCGATCGCGGCGACGTCGCTCCGGAGCGTGCCCCGGTACAGCTCCCCCAGAACCCCGCGGCGCTCGTCGACCGCCGCGGCGAGATCCTGCAGGTTCTCGATCAGGCCGCTCGCGCCGCCCCCGGGCTCCTTCGACCCCATGATGCCGGCGATGGCGTCGAACAGCGTTTCGGGCATGGCGCCGCGGAAGGCGTCGCCGCGCGCGGGCGCGCCCTTCCCGGGCCGAACGTCGACAATGCACCCGCCGAGAATGCTCCGGTCGCCGATGCGGAACTCGGCGTCCTCCCGGAGGTCGAGCGCGCGGTGAAGCGCGAGCGTCGTCGCGACTCCGCCGGGCTCAAGGACGAGCGATGCGACGCGGCCGACGATGACGCCCGAGGCGCGCACCTCGTCGCCCTCCAGCAGGCCGCCCGCGGCGGGAAACAGGACGGTGATCCGCTGCGGCGCGTTGGCGCCGATGCCGGGCAGGCCCTTCACGAGGACGAGCGCGGCGAGCAGCGCGAGGCCGAGGCCGAGCGCCGCGGCGCCGGTCGCCGTGTCGTGCGGTGTTCGTGTGCGCGAAGGCGGCGCCGTCATCGGTAGAAGAACCACGTGATGTAGTAGCCGAATATGATGATGAGTATGTACGATATGACGACCGCGCGGCGCGTGGCGTAGCCGACGCCGATCGCGCCGCCGCGGGCCCGCAGGCCCTGGGTGCAGCCGACGACCGCGATGACAATGCCGAAGACGAAGGCCTTGAAGATGCCCGTGTAGAGGTCCTTCGTCGTCAGGGCCTCCAGCGCGTCGTTCCTGAAGAGCGCGTAGCTGACGCCGAGCTGCGTGTTGGCGAGGACCGCGCCGCCGGCGATACCCATGACCGACGCGTACACGGTCATCACCGGACAGACGATGGCCATGGCGAGCAGGCGCGGCATGACGAGGAACTTGGCCGGATCGATCGCCATGACGCGCAGCGCATCGATCTCCTCGGAGACCGACATCGTGCCGAGCTCGGCCGCCATGGCCGACCCGATGCTCGCGGCAAGGATCAGGCCGGTCATGAAGGGGCTCATCTCGCGGATCATCCCCACGGCGACGACCCGGCCGATGAGCGAGTTCTGGCCGAACTGGCTCAGCGACAGGCCGCCGTTCAGGGCGACGATCATGCCGACGAAGACGCTCACGACCATGGTGACGGGAACGGCCTCGACGCACGATATGCCGAGCTGGTTCAGGAACGCGCGCCACGACGTGCGCCTGAAGAGAACGCGCACGTAGGACACGGCCTCCAGGCACAGGATCACCCCGTAGCCGGCCGTGTCGGCCGATGCATTCACCCAGGCGCCGAGCGCCCGCACCCATCTCCGCACGCTATCCTCCGGAAGTGAACGGAATGAAGAGGATCCTGTAGGTCACGCGCGGGCCGTCTCGCTCGCGCGCGAACAGCCCCCCCGCGACCCGCCACGCCTCGGCCTCGGGGCCGTCTTCCCACGAGTACAGGCCCCACAGGAGCTCGAAGCCGCGCGCCGCCCCGCGCCGCGAGTAGCGCGCGAGGTGCAGCAGCCGGCCCCAGAACGCATCCGTCGCCGCATCGTACCACGGGAGCAGGCTGAGCGCCTCCCAGTGGGCGACGTCATCCTTCTCCTCGTAGCTGAAGAACGGCCAGAGCTTGCGCCGGTAGAGCGTGGACTTGTCGTCCGGCCGCTCGACGTCCGTGTCCCACCACAGGGGAACGATCCAGAACCGGCGCGCCGTCGCCGCGCCGTCGTCCTGCGTCTCGCGGCGCACGATCGGCCACAGCGCGAACCAGCGCGAACGCTCCTTCTGCCGCCAGGTCCCGAAGAACGGCCAGAGATCGACCTGGCGTTCCTCCGGGCCGACCGTGTAGCGGATCGGGACGAGCGACGCGCCCCACGATTTCGTGCCCCGCGCGCGATCGTCGTAGTGGGCGTACAAGGGCCACAGGATGTGCGTGCGCGTTACGTTCTCGCTCGCCGACCGCGCATAGAACGGGAAGAGGGCCCAGCCCTCGGCCGGCGCCGGCGAGTCGAGCTGGTTGCTTTGGCGCGTGAAGAACGGCCAGCAGACGAACGTGCGGCGGTACTTCGGCGCTCCCTCGGCGGTGTCCGCCCAGTAGTGCCCCCAGAAGGGCAGCACCCGGCCGCCTCCCTGTGCGGGGCCCCGGACCCAGTTGACGATGGGCCAGAGCACGTGCTGAGAAACCCGTTCCTTCTCCCGCAGGCGCGCGTAGACGGGAAAGAGCCAGAACGTGAACTCGTCCTGGCCGAAGAAGTTCTTGATCGTGCCGCCGAACGGAAAGAGCGCGAAGTGAGCGCCCGCATCGGGGCTGTCGCCCCAGGCGATCAGCGGGAACAGGTAGAAGTCGCGGTCCAATCCGCCCTCCTGGAGCCGCGAGCGGTAGACCATGACCGGCATGAGCCAGCAGGACGTGCCCCGCTCGTCGGCGCGATGGCGGAAGATCGGCCAGACGACGCGCACCTCGCCCGGCCCGGTCGAGAAGAGCGGCCGGAGAAAGAATTCGCCCGTCGAGCCGTCGTACTCGATGAGCGGGGGAAGGCCGATGCGGTTCTCGATCGTGCGGCA
>DHGK01000225.1 GCA_002402755.1 Planctomycetes bacterium UBA4800 | reverse complement strand
CGCTTGGTGAGCCGCTCGTCGCCGAAGCTGACCGACGCCAATTCCGTGCGAATCCAGGCGCTTGGCTGCGCATCAAGCTCTCCTGGGTCCCGCACGTCGGCCGTCATGCCGACAGGAATACCATACGCTGATTCAAAAGTCTAGGACGAAATGGATTTAAAGCGTGGCGCTCCTCCGCGTCCTCACGCACGATCGAGAAGACGGCTCACGCCTGAGCCTGGCGCGATGGGTGCTCCGCCACCATGGACAACCCCCCAACCCCCTTCGGGAGAAGGGGGTGGACGGCCGGCGGACTTGTGGGTAAGCGTCAGTCAGGGGAAAGGGGGGAAACGCCGGCTACGGCCGGCGCGCGTGCGGCCACGGGTTCACCGAATACGTACGATCTAGGCGCATTCCTCGATGCCGCTCGGACCGAAGACGAGCCGCCGCACCGGCGCGGGCGCCTCCCCCGGCTCCCGGCGGAAGAAGACCCGGCCGCCCGCGTCCAGCGCGTACCGTCCCTCGGCAACGAGGAAGACGACCTGCGGGAAGACGACCCAGTCGCCGCCCTCCTTGAGCCGTTCCTGGTTGCGGCGGGCGATCTCCTCCAGCACATCCCCGAACCCCCGCGGCGGCCTCTCCGCCGGCCGGCGCGCCGCGGCCGCCGCCAGCTCCTCGGGCGTCCGGCCGCAGCAATCGATCGGCACCGGCGTCGAGATGCCAAGCAGCGGGCCGCGGTCCATGTCATCGGTCCCCGCGCCGCCGTACGGCGTCGCAACGATCACGCTCGACCGCAGCTCGCCGAGCCCCGCCAGGATGGCCCGCTCGATCGGCACGGTGTGGAGCCCCACGAGCCAGCGCTTGCCGTCGCGACGCTGCGTGAGGTCGCCCGGATGGACGTTCAGACACGGGAAGTCGGCCGCGATGTTGCAGAGAAGCTCGAAGCCCGCGAACACGGCGAAATCGATCTCGTAGGGCGCGAGCCGCAGGCGCAGGGCGTCGGTCCACTCCTCGCGCGCGCGCATGCCCTCGGGAGTCGCCACGCTCACGCGCGCGAGCCCGCGCTCGCGGTAGAACGCGCGCACGTCGTGGCCGAGCACGGGGACGCCGAACTCCCCCCCGAGGCGCGCGGCGCCGCACGCGGGGTCGTCCGGCCTGTCGGTGACGATCGCGACCGGGTCGATCGGCGAGCGCGCGCCGAGCGCGCGGTGCCGCGCGAGGATCTCGCGCGCATTGCTGCCGCCGCCGCTCAGGAAGATCGCGACGCGCGCCGTTCGTCCCTCGGGGGCGCCCAGGTTCCGCATGGAGCACATACGGGGATTGTGCCAAGGGCCGCGGGGATGCGCAAGGCAGGCGCGGCAAGACCGCGGAACGGCCGGTCCGGGCGCGGCGGCGCACCCCCACTTGCCCGGGCGGCGCCGTTCGGTGGTACAATGCCGCCCGCGCGGGGGCCGGTTGCCCGGCGCTCCCGGCCGCGCGCGAGCGCAAGGAGAACCGCATGTCCTGGCTCACACGGGAATTCAAGACCGAGAAGCCGCTCATCGGCGTCGTCCACCTGCTGCCGCTCCCGGGAAGCCCGCGCTACGGCGGCTCGCTGCCGGCCGTCCTGAACGCGGCCCGGCGGTCGGCGGCCGCGCTCTTCGATGCCGGCTTCGACGGCGTCATGGTCGAGAACTTCGGCGACGTCCCCTTCCACACCGACCGCGTCGAGCCGCACGTGGTCGCCATCGCAAGCCTGCTCGTCCGCGAGTTCTCGGCGCGCGGACCGTGCGGCGTCAACCTGCTGCGCAACGCGGCCGCCGACGCGCTGGCCGCCGCCTTCGCGGGCGGCGGGCGCTTCATCCGCGTCAACGTGCACACGGGCGCCGTGCTCGCCGACCAGGGCATCATCGAGGGGCGCGCCGACGCGGTGCTGCGCTACCGCCGGAGCCTCGGAAGCACGATCCGCATTCTCGCCGACGTCAGGGTCAAGCACGCGGCGCCGCTGGTCGCGCGCGACCTCGTCGTCGAGGCCCGGGACTCGGTCGAGCGCGGCCTCGCCGACGGCCTGATCGTCACCGGCAGCCGGACGGGCGAGCTCGGCGACCCGGCCGCCGCCGCGCGCCTCTCGCGCGAGCTCCGCGGCGTGCCGGTGTTCATGGGAAGCGGCGTGACGGCGCGCACGGCCCCGAAGGCGCTCGAGGCCGCCGACGGCATCATCGTCGGCACGGCGCTCGAGCGCTCGCTCGGCGTCATCGATGCGCGCACGGCGCGCGCGTTCGTCAAGGCCGCACGGTGACGCCCCCGCGCCGCGCGCCTATAATCGAGGCAGCCCGCCGGCCGCGCGCGGGCATCCGCGCCGCGGCCCGAACGGATCGCACACGCAGGAGGACCGATGGTTGACACGCCCGGGCTCGTCGAGAAGATCGCGCAGGGCGGCGAGCGCATCCGCCGCGTCCAGCAAGCTCTCGGCCTCGTCATCGTGGGCCAGGACGAGACGATCCACCACCTCCTCGCGGCGCTGCTCGCGGGCGGGCACGTCCTCCTCGTGGGCGTCCCCGGCCTGGCCAAGACGCTGCTCGTCAGGACGCTCGCCGCCGCGCTCGGGTGGCGCTTCCGCCGCGTGCAGTTCACGCCCGACCTGATGCCGTCCGACATTCTCGGCAGCGAGGTGCTGCACACCGACCCCGCGACCGGCGGGCGGACGTTCAAGTTCGCGCCCGGCCCCGTGTTCGCCAACCTGCTGCTCGCCGACGAGATCAACCGCACGCCGCCGAAGACGCAGTCGGCGCTCCTGGAGGCCATGCAGGAGCGCACGGTGACCGCCGGCGGCGCCACGCACGAGCTTCCCAGCCCCTTCATGGTCGTCGCGACGCAGAACCCGATCGAGCAGGAGGGCACGTACCCGCTGCCCGAAGCGCAGCTCGACCGCTTTCTCTTCTCGCTGCTCGTCCCCTACCCGAGCGCCGGCGAGGAGGAGCGCATCGCCGCGCGCACCAGCGGGCCCGAGACGCCCCCGCCGCCGCCCGTCGCCGATGTGGCCGGCATGGTCGCCATCGCCAGGGAGGTCCCCTCGCCGCCCAACGTCGCGTCCTGGGCGGTCGCGCTGGTCCGCGCCACGCGCCCCGAGGACCCGACCGCGCCGCCGCGCGTCAAGGAGTTCCTGCGCTGGGGCGCCGGGCCGCGGGCCTCGCAGCATCTCCTGCTGGCCGCGAAGGCCGAGGCGCTCCTCGCCGGCCGCTTCGCCCCCACGCGGGACGACGTCCGCCGCGTGCTCAAGCCGGTCCTCCGGCACAGGATCGTGCTCAGATTCAACGCCGTGTCCGAGGGAATCCGCGCCGACGAGGTGCTCGATGCCGTTCTGGAAAAGGCCCCGCGCGCCTGAGACGCGGCCGCCCCGCACGATGCCCCCGCCGGACGACCGCGTGCGCCACCGGCTGCGGGGGGCGCGGCGCCGCCGGGCGGACGGCCGCTACCTGGGCCGCCACGGCGCCCGGTTCCGCGGATTCTCCGCGCACTTCGCCGAGTACCGGCCCTACGCGCCCGGCGACGATCCGCGCTTCCTCGATCAGCGCGTTCTGGCGCGCAGCGACAGGGATGTCGTCAAGCTCGCGCGGATCGAGACGACGCTGCGCTGCATCTTCATCATCGACGCGACCGCATCGATGCGCTTCCGGAACGAGGCCAAGTTCGCGTACGCCTGCCGCACGGCCCACCTGGGAGCCGCGGTGCTCGACGACGCGGGCGACTCGTTCGGCCTGTACGTCTGCGGCGCCGATGTCGAGGCGCTCCCGCCGGGCCGCGGCCCGGCGCACCGCGAGGCCTTCGCCGCGATGCTGGAGCGCATCGAGCCGCGCGGCGGCCCGCACGCGCTCCGCGATCTCGGCCGCGCCGCCGCCCTGCTGCGAGGCGCGAGCCTCGGCATCGTGCTCTCGGACTTCATCGCGCCGGGCCGCGAGCTCTTCGACGCGCTCAACGCGCTCTCCGACACCGGCGCCGACCTCGGGCTCTTCCAGGTGCTTCTCGCGGAGGAGCGCCGCCCGGCGCTCGACCGCGACGCCGAGCGCGTGGATCCCGAAACCGGCGCGCGCATCCGGGCGGGCGGCCCGGGCTACGCCGAGGCGTACGCCGCCGTCGCGGCGCGGCACCGCGCGGCGCTCGACCGCTTCGCCCGCGACCGCGGGTTCGTGTTCCTGTCGCTCGACCCCGGCGCCGACGCCGAGGTCTCGGTCTGGGAACGGTTTCTGGCGGGCGAGACGGGGCAACGGCAATGGTGAGCTTCGACCACACCTGGCCGCCGGCCGCCGCCTGCGCCATCGCGGCGCTGATGCTCGGCGCGCACCTTGTCCTGCGCCTCCTGGCGCGGCCGATCGAGTTCCCGCCGCTGCCGTGGCTGCGCGAGGCCCGGCGCGCGCTCCCGCTCCTGCGCCGCCGACGCGCCGCGCTCGACTTCGCCTTCGCGCTCGCCGCCGTGCTCCTCGCGGGCCTTCTGTGCGGGCATCCGCGCATCGGTGTTGCGACGCGCGCGGCCGCCATCGTGCTCCTGGACACGTCGCTCAGCATGGGCGGCGGCGGCGAGCGCTCCGGCGTCGCCGCAGGCGTCCGCCGGGCCGCCGAGATCCTCGCCGGCCTCGCGGACGAGGACCGCGTGAACCTCGCGCTCTGCGGGGGCGATGTCCGCTGGGCCTATCCGTCGGCGCCCGCCGGCCTCGACCGCGGGCCCGTCCGGCGGTTGCTCGAGTCCGCCGCGCCGGGGCACGGCGGCGGCGCGCTCGCCGCCGCGATCGAGGATGCCCTCGCCCGCCTCGCGCAGGCGCCCGAACGCGAGAAGGCGCTCTACGTCATCAGCGACTTTCAGGCCTCCAGTTGGGCCGATGTCCCCCTGCCGCCGTTCCCGGGCGTCGCCGTCGTGCCGGTGCCCGTGCCGGGACCGATCGAGGACAACGTCGCCGTGCGCATCCGCGGCCGTGCGGCCGCCGCGACGTGCATCGACGAGGGCTGCGAGATCGCGCTCGAGCTGGAGAACTTCGCCTCGGTCCCGCGCAGCGTCCGGCTCAGGTGGGAGCTGGACGGCCGCGAGACGGCGCGCGATGCCATCGAGCTGCCGCCGCGCAGCGTGACGCTCGCCGCGCACGTCTTCTCGATCGCCGCGCCCGGCGTCGTCCGCGGCGAGGCCGAGGCGCTCGGCGGCGACGCGCTGCCCGGCGACGACCGCGTCTTCTTCACGATCGATGCGGCCGCGGAGCGCCGCGTCGGCATCGCGGGCGGGGCCCCCGCGACGCGCGCCATGCTCGCCCGCGCGCTCGGCGGCGCCGCGCGCCTGCCGATCGCCGCCGAGCCCATCGAGCGCAGGCCTCCGAGCGCGTTCGACGCCGTCATCGCCGCCGGCGCACCGCGCGAAGCCCTCGACCCCGTGCGCGCGCTCGGCATGCCGTGCCTCGTGTTCGCCGCCGCGCCCGCGCATCTGCCCGCGGCGCTCGCCGAGGGACTGCGACCGGAACGCGGCACGTTCGCGCTCGACACGGCCTTTGCGGGCAACGCCGTCCGGGAGCTTCCCGCGCTCGCGGGCGTGCGCCTCGCGGCGCGCCTGTCGGGCGCCGCGTACGGGCGGGTGCTGGCGCGCTTCGCGGACGGCGCGCCGGCCGCCGTCGCGCTTCCCGCCGAGAACCTGATCATCGCCTTCTTCGGCCTCGATGCCGATGCCGGCGACCTCCTGGCGCGCCCCGAGAACGCCGAGGCCGCGGTCGTCTTCCTCGGCGAGCTCGTGCGGCTGGCGCTCGGCGACCGCGTGCCCGCGCCCCGCATCGGACGCGAGGCGACGCTGGCGCTGCCGCAGCGCGCGTACCGTTTCTTCGAGCCCGCGGGCGAGGAGATCTTCCCGCCGGCCGCGCCCGCCGGCGCATGGACGCGCGTGACGCTCCCGGCCGCGTCCGCGCCGGGGTACTTCGAGGTCTGGCACGGGGACCGGATCGTCGCGGCGGCGCCGGTCAACGCGCCGCCCGAGGAATCGCGTCCGGCGGTCGACGCCGCGACGCTCGCCCGGTGGCGGCGTGCGGCGGCGGAGCGCCCGCGCGCGAGAGAGCGCGATGCGACGGGACCGCTTCTCTGCGCGCTGTTTCTGACCGCGTGCGCCTGGCTCTGCCTGGCGACATCGGGGAGGGCCGATGACAACGCTTGAGCTGCAGCCGCTCTGCCCGCCGTGGGCCCTCTTTCTCGGGGCGGCCGCCGCCGCGCTCGCGCTCGCCTGGAAAGGCGCCCGCGCGCGCGCATTGCCGCGCATCCTGCACGCGGCGCTGCTCGGCGCCATCGGCGTGATCGCGCTCGGCCCCGGCGTCCGGACCGAGCGCCTGCGCGTGCCCGGCGTCGAGGTGCTCCTCGACGCGTCCGGCAGCATGGCGCGCGACGACCGCTTCCCGGCCGCCGCCGACTGCGCCGCGCGGCTCGCGGCGCCTTCCGATGCGGTGGATTTCCGCATCACCGCCTTCGCCGGCGCCGAAACGCGCCTCGCGCCCGAGGACATCGCCGCGCTCCGGCCGGACGGCGAGGACACGCGAATCGGCGATGCCCTCGCCCGGGCGCTTGCGCGCGCCCAGGACACGCTCGCCATCGTCCTCATCTCGGACGGCGCGAATCTCGGCGGCGAGGACCCGCTCGCGGCGGCGCGCGATGCGGCCCGGCGGAGGATCCCGATCCACGCGATTTCCGCCGGCGTGCGCGAGGAGGCGCCCGACGGCATCATCGCGCTTCCCGCCGGCCGGCACATCGTGGGCGACCGCGGCGACCGCGCGGCCGTGCCCGTGCGCGTCATGGTCACGGGCCCGGCGCCCGCCGCCGCCGCCATCGAGGTGCGGCGCGACGGGGGGCCGCCGGTCGTGTCCGAGGTGCCGCTCGCGAACGGCGCCGGCTCGCTGACCCTCGCCTTGGATCTCCCCGACGAGCCCTTCGCCGTCTGGACCGTGCGCCTCGCGCCGCTGCCCGGCGAGAAGACGCTCGAGAACAACACCGCGGTCATCGCCGCCGTCACGCGCGCGCCGGATGCCGCGGTCCTGCTCCTGGAGGGCGCCCCCGCGTGGGAGGGCACGTCGCTCCTGCGCGGCGCCGCCCGCGACCCGCGCATCCGCCTGCGCGCGGCGCGGCTGCTCGCGCCGGGGCGGCCCGTGCTCCGCGATCTGGCGCCCGAGGACATCCCGCTCGGCGAGGAGATCCCTCGCGGCGCCGCCGTGCACGTCCTGGGGCGGGGCTGGGAATCGCTCTGCCGCGATGGACGGATTCCGGCGCCGGCCGCGGCGACGGTGCTCCTGGCCGGCGCCGAGAGCCCGCACATCGATGCCGTCGCCTGGGGGCCGGTCGCGCGCGGCCGCATCGATCTCACCGAGGCGGGCGCGCGCCTTCCGGCGCTGCGCATCATCGCCGGAAGGCACGCCGCCGGGCGCGAGGTGCGGGCGCCCGGCGCGACGCCGCTCTGCACGCTCACGACCGATGCAGGCGCGACCGTGACCGTCTGCGCGCTCGTTCCCGAGCGCCGCCTCCTCGCGTTCGGCGCGTCGAATCTGCTGCGCGTCGATGAGGACGACTTCTTTCCCATGCTCATCGCCGATGCGTTCCCCGCGGCCTTCGCTCCCCGCCTGCGCACCGAGCACGCGAACTACGCCGCCGGCGCCCTGGCGGTGATCCACGGGCCGCCCGGCGCCGCGGTGACCGTCACGGGTCCCGGCGGCGCGGCGGCCGAGCCGGCGCTCGACGGCGCCGGCCGCGCCTCCTACCGCCCGCCGCAACCGGGCCTCTACAGGCTTGCCTGCGCGGGCGGCATGTCGGCGGCGTTCGCCGTGCAGGCCGCCGCCCCCGAGTTCCTCGTGCGGCAGCCCGATCAGGAGCTCATGGCGGCGATCGCACGAGCGGCGGGCGGCGTCGCCTGCGCGCCGCACGCCGGCGCCGCGGCGGACCTGCGCGCGCAGCTCGAACGCGAGGCGCGCGCGCGCACGGAGCACGCGGTCGCGCCCCGATGGGACGGGATGCCGGCGTTTCTCTGCCTCGCCGCGCTGGCACTTCTCCTCTGGTGGTGCGGAAGGAGGGAGCATGCGGCTGGCTGATCTCCTGCGACGCATCGGCCGGCGGCTGTGCTTCGCGGCGGCGTGCACGCAGGCCGCGGTCTTCCTCGCGGCGGCCGCCGCCATCGCCGCGGCGAGCGCGTGGTTCGACCACCGGTGGCCGCTGCCGGACGCGCTCAGGTGGGCCGTGCCCGCGACGCTCGCCGCGCTCGCCGCGCTCCGCGCGCGCCGCGCCGTCCGAGTCTTTCGCGCCCGCACGGCGCTCGCGGCGCGCTATCTGGATGCGCACGGCGGCGGCGGCCGCACGCTGAACGCGCACGAGCTCGCCGCGGCGCGGGGCGGCCTCCACGGCAGCGCGGAGCTCGCCGCCGCCGAGATCCGCGCCGTCGAGGCCTTCTGGGCCGCGCGCGCCGTTCCCGTCCCTCCCATCGGACGCGCGGCGCTCGCGCTACTTGCCTGCATCCTCTGCGCGGGCGCCGCCGCCGGGCTCGGCGCCGGCGCGGCGCGCCACCAGCTTGCGCGCGTCCTCGCGCCGTGGACACACGCGCCGCGGCTCTCTCCCGGCCACTTCGCCTGGGTGTGGCCGCCGGACGGCTACGAGGTCCCCTACGAGGGCGCGCTCGCCGTCGAGGCGCGCATTCCGGAGCCGTACGGCGAGGTCCGGCTCGAGGTGCGGGGCGCGGATGCGCGCGCTGTCCCGCTCGTGCGGACCGGCGGCGCGCGCTTCGTGGGCGAGCTCGCCGGCCTCACGGAGGAGACGGTCATCGCGCTTCGGGACGGCCCCTTCACGAGCGAGCCCCGGCGCGTGCGCGTCGCGCCCGGCGCGCAGCTCGCCGCCGTCGAGCTCCTCCTCGAGTTCCCGCCGTACACCGGCCGGCCGCCGCAGCGCGCCGCGGTCGAGGCCAACCGCGTCGAGGTCCTCGCCGGCACGAACGTCACGGCGCTCGTCTCCGCGCGCAACGCCTCGCAGGGCGAGTTCACGTTCACGGTCGGCACCACCGTCCGCGCGCGCGGCGCGCTGCTGCCGCGCGGCGATGTCCTGGCGGGCGAGCTCCGCATCGACGAGGGAGGGACGCTCCGGCTCGCGGTCGGCGAGCACGCATCCGCGCAGCGCGCGCTTCTCTGCGAGTGCATCCCGGACGAGCCCCCGCGCATCGCGTTCTCGTTCCCGCCGCCGCTGCTCGTCGCCTGCGAGGGAAGCCGCGTGCCGGTCGTCCTCGATGCGAGCGATGACTTCGGCCTGGCCGCCGTCACGCTCCGCACTCCCGGCGGCGTCGAGACCCGCTATCCGGGCGGCGCCGGCCGCATCGCCATCGCCGCCGAGATCGAGGCGGCCGGCGCCTCGAAGCTCGTCGTCAGCGCCTCGGCCGCCGACATCCGAACGCCGGTGCCGCGCACGGTCGAGAGCCCGCCGCGCGTGATCCGCGTGGTCGACCGCGCGGCCTTCGCGCTCCTCAGACGCGGCGAGGCGCTCGTGCTCCTCGCGCGCCGCGTCGCGGCGGTGCTGGAGGCGGCCGGGGACGCCAAGGCGCGTTGCATCGCCCTCCGGGCCGCGGGGCCCGGCGCCGCCGAGACCGCCGCGGGGCTCACGGCATCTCTCGACGCGATCCTCGCGGCGATCGATACTCTGGCCTCCGACCCCCTGCTTGCGGAGGAGGGCGCGCTCGTCGGGCCGATCACCGACCGCGGCCGCGGTCTCGCCGAACTCAGGCGCGCCCGCCCGCCCGCCGAGCCCGAGACCCGCGGCGCGTGGTTCGCCATGGTCGAGTACTTTCTCGACGAGCTCATCGGCCTCGTCATGGCGCTCGCGCCCGATGCCGATGCGCTCGCGGCGGCGCAGCCGTTTCTCCGGCTCCTCGCGGAGGCGGCGGCGCTCGCCGAGCGCCAGGACGACGCGGGCGCGCGGCTGAGAAGCTCCGCGGACGCGAACGCGGTCGCGGCGCAGGAGGACGCCATCAGGGCGGATGCGGCCCGCCTCGCGCCCGCCATCGAGGCGTCCGTACCGCACGAGCTCGCGCCGCTCGGCGGGCGCATCGCCGCGCTGCTCGGGGACCCCGAGCTCGACGACGCGCTCGCGGACGCGGCCGCGGCGCTGCGCCGCGGCGAGCGCATGCGCGCGCTCGATGCCGCGCTGGCGGCGCAGGGCATGCTCGCGCGGATACCGGCGGCCATCGCCGCCCACGGCACGTTCGCGCGGCTCGACCTGGCATCGCTCGCGGCGTCGCTCGGCGAAGGGCTCGCAGCCCGGCGCGCGATGGGACTCGGGGAAGAGCGTGTGGCGCTGTGGGGCCCGGGCATCGCGCCGCCCCCGCCGCCCGAGGAGAAGCTCCCCATCGCGGCGCCGCTCGTGTTCGCGGCCCCGCCGCGCCCGACCGTGCGCGCGGAGCGAGGAGATTTCTACCGCCGGCTCGCGGCCGAGCTCAAGTCCGCGCTCGAGCGCTCGGGCGCGGGGAAGGAGGACCGATGATCGCCGCCCTGCTCTTGTGCGCCGCCGCGCTCCCCCCCGAGGAAGCCCCGCCGTGCGCGGCCGCGGCGATCGTCCACGGCAAAGGCGACTCGGCGCGCTGCTTCAGCACGGGGTTTCTCGGCCTGGTCGCCGCCCACACGACGATCGCCGTCCCGGACCGGCTCGCCGCCGCGCCGCTCGCGACGGCCGATCTGTTCGCGTACCCCTTCTGCCTCCTGAGCGGCGAGGGCGGGTTCCAGTTGGACGCGGCGGAGAAGGCACGCCTGCGGAGCTATCTCCGAGGCGGCGGCTTCGTGCTCGCGTCCGCCGGCTGCTCGTCCGCCGCCTGGGATGCCTCCTTCCGCGACGTGCTCGCGGAGCTCGTCCCCGAGGCGGCGCTCGAGCCGCTGCCCGAGGACCATCCGGTCTTCACGTTTCTCTTCCCCTGCGCCCGACCCGTGCTCGTGAACGGCGAGGCCGCCGTGCTGCACGCGCTCGTCATCGACGGCCGCATCGCCTGCATCTACTCGCCGGCCGGCCTCAACGACACGGCCTCGCTGCCCGACTGCTGCTGCTGCACGGGGAACGAGATCGAGAACGCCGGGCACCTCGCGGCGAACATCTTCCTGTACGCGCTGCTCGGCGGCGAGTCGTGAGGGGTGCTTGACAGCGGCCGATCGGCCGATACCATTTTTAGGCTGTAGGCGCGCGGGTTTGAGACTTGCGATACCCATCGCCGTGTCGCAGGGCGCCGTCGTGTATCGCGAGCCCGCAGCCCAGGCGATGCGCGCGCCATCGACCCGACGGAGAGTGTAGCTCAATTGGTCAGAGCGCCAGGTTGTGGCCCTGGAGGTCGGGAGTTCGAATCTCCTCACTCTCCCCAGCGTTGAAACCCTGCACGGACGTGCGGGGTTTTTTTGTCGCCGGCGGCTCCTGCTACCGCCCGAGAAGATCGACGTTCAGGAACACCACCCACTTGCCGCTCGGGTAGTACCTGCCTTCCACGTCGACCTCCAGGTACCGGCGCTTGAGGATGTCGGTGTAGAAATCGAGCCCGACCGCGGCCCGCACGTAGCGCACCGACTGCAGCACGTGATCGCCCCAGTCCTGCGCCCGCTCCTGGTAGAACGTCTTCAGGAACGAGGAACTGGACACGCGCAGGTTGACCTTGTGCGACAGCCGGACCGTCTGGCCGACGAGCAACCGCCGCGGCTCGCGCACGGGATCCGGCGCCACCTCCACATCCTCGATGCGCGCGGTCCAGAACTTCTGGAGCCCCTCGATGCTCGTGTCCACATCGATCGCGCCGCTGTCGGTGACCGTGAGCGGCCCCCACTCGACCAGGTGGATGTCGTCCCAGTCCGAGTCGTAGCGGCCGTACAGCTCCGGATCGATCGCGTCGTACTGGAAACGCCAGGGCCGCACCGCGGTCCCCCAGCGGAGCTTGTTGAGGATCTGCACGCTCTCGCGGTACCGCACCCAGTCGACGTTGACGCCGTCGAGGTACTCGGGCCGGAGCAGGCGCCGCCCCTGGCGCTTGAGCTCCCGGAGCCCCTCGTTGATGATCGTCTCGCGCACGCGCGCAACGCGCGCCGGCGTGAAGGGACGATCGCTCAGCTCGACGTACGTGTCGTAGGCGTCCTCCTCGTCGCGGACGACCGGCGCATCGCCGTCCCGGCGCATCGTGAACACCGCCGCGGGCGTACGTTCCTTGCGCGGCTCCGCCGGCCGCGGAATCGCCCTGACACCGACGCCGTCGTAGCGCTTGGCATCGGGCGCTTTGCAGGTAGGGTCTCCCTCGCTGTCGGCGCCGCAACGCGCCGCCGCAATCCACAGCAAGACGGATGCGGCGATGGAGATCTTCTTCCGCTGGCTGTACACGCAGGCTCCTCTTCTGCACAGCTTCACGGAGGAATCAACCCGAACGCCGGGGGGCACGGCCCCCGCCGGCCATTTGAATCGCTCCTCACTTCTCTGGGGGTTGTTATAGCCCGGCGGGGCTCGGCGTGTCAAGCGAAAAAAGTCAGGCGGCGGAAAAACGCGGAATCGCCCCCGGCAGCCCCCCGTTCCCGGCGTCAGGGCCGCGTGCGCAGGGCGTGCTTGATCCACTCCGCCGCGCCGGCTCCCGGGAGGGCATCGAGGGCCTTCTTCACCGCGGCCACGGACTCCTGCCGGCTGTAGCCTATCCCCTGGAGCGCGAGCCTGGCCGTCTCGGTCTCGTCGCCCATCGCCGTCTCCTCCGCGCCGGGCGGCGGAAACGGCAGTTTTTCGCGCAGTTCCATGACGATGCGTTCGGCCGTCTTGGCGCCGATGCCCCGGACCTGGCGCAGGATCTCGGGCTTCTCCTTGGCGATGGCGCCGTGGATCTCCGCCGCCGAGAGCCCGGAGAGCAGCGCCAGCGCGTGCGCGGGGCCGAGCCCCCTGACGCTCATAATTAACTCGAAATAATCTCGATCGGTCTCGGACAGGAAGCCGAACATGCGCTGGGTGTCCTCCCGGAAGTACGGCACGACGTACAGGAAGACCTCGCTCCCGATGCGCGGATCGAGCTCCTTGACGACCGGGAAGGGAATCTCGACCTGGAACCCGAGGCCCCCCGCCTCGACGACGGCCGTGCTGGGCGTGACGGCGACGAGCGTGCCGCGGACGTGGTGGTACATGCGAGCGCGCGCCTCAGGTGCGCAGCCCGAGACCTATCTCCGAAAGCTTGGCCTTGACCTCGTTGAGCGACGTCACGCCGAAGTTCTTTGCGGACATGAGCTCGATCTCGCTCTTGGCGACCAGCTCCCGCAGCGTCTTGAGCTTGAGGCGCTCCATGCAGCGGCGGCTCCTGATCGACAGGTTGAGCGATTCGATCGGGCGGTTGAGCATCTCGGGATCCACGCCCGGCTCGACCTCCGCGGGCGGCTGCTCCTCGGCGAAGAGCGGCGGCGGCCCCTCCCCCTCCTCGGCCGCGCCCTGCCCGAGGCTCAGGCCCTTCTGCTGGAGGATCTCCTCGATCTCGGCGAGCGACGTCTCGCCGAAGTTCTTGTACGCCAGGAGCTCGCTGCGCGTCTTCATGATCAGATCGCCCAGCGTCTCGATGTTCATCTTCGCCAGGCAGTTGCGGCTGCGCACCGAGAGCTCGAATTCCGAGATCGACAACCTGAGAACCTGGTTCTGCTGCGAGAGCTCCTTCTCGCGCTCGCGGTCGTAGCACATCGTGGTCGAGGCCTTCGCATCGCCCAGGTAGAGCTTGGCGCGCGGATGCGTGGGATAGAAGCGCAGCACGGCGCTGAAGCACTGGATCGCCTCCTCGTACTTCCCCGCGTCCTCGAAGGCCAGGCCGAGGTTGATCAGCGCGTTCACGTGGCAGGGCACCTGCGCGACGCAGGCCTCGTAGTACGCGATCGCCTCCTCGGCGTCCTCGCTGTAGCGCGACCCCAGGTACCCGAGCTGGAAGAGCGCGCGCACGTTGGTGCCATCCAGCGCGACCGCCTTCTCGTAGGCCTCGAACGCGGCATCGTACTCGCCCCGCTTCTCGGCCAGCAGCCCCGTGAAGAACCACCCGCGGCTCGACTCGCCGGCCTTGGACTGCAGGGAGGCGATCAGCGCCGCGGCCTTGTCCTCGGCGCCCGCATGCAGTTGCATGTCGGCGAGCAGCCACGCGATCTCCGCGGAGTCGGGGTGATGCTCGTGCAACTCGCGCGCGACCCCGCACGCGTCCCGCCGCCGCGTCATGTCGAAGAGCACGCGCGCGAGCCAGTAGCCGCCCCAGGGGTGGCTCTTGACGTGCCGCAGCACCTCCTCGGCGCGCTCCAGCTCGCCGTTCAGGTAGTGCAGGTAGCCGAGCACGACCTGCGCATCGGTCTTGCGGCGGAACGCGTCGGCGACCTTCGCGTCCTCCCAGGTGCGCAGGAGCTCGCGCAGCTCGTCCATGCCCGCCACCGAGGAGAACACGCGCTCCCGGATCGAGGAGAACGTCCCCTCGGCGCAGTCATCCTGCACCACGGTGTCACGCAGCGACTTCAGTTCGGTGTGCTCTGCCAAAACCGCTTCCTCCTCTGCGAGGGTTGCTGCCGCCGGGGACGGCGCGGCGGCCGCCCGCGGCGGAGTGCGACCGCCCTGCGCGCACGCGGGTGAATGCCTGCCGCGCATTCCCTTGCGCGCGGCTCGGACGCAATCGGAGGATTGTAGCCGCACGGCGGATCGGTGTCAAGCAGCGCGGCGGCCGCGACCCCGCGGCCCTTGCCCGCCCCCGTGCGCCCGCGTATCCTGGTACCCGTTCCGCGGCGGCGGCCGCGCGCGCCCCCCGCGCCCCGCGGCGCCGCTCGTCCGGAACGGAGTCCATCGGTGCAACCATGAGCCGAGTGATCGCCTGCGGCGTCGACATCATCGAGATCGCGCGCGTCCGCGACGTCTTCGCGCGCTTCGGACCGCGTTTCCTGGCGCGAGTCTACGGCGAGCGGGAGCGCGAGGGCGCCGCCGTGCGCCGCGACCCCGGCCCCTACCTGGCCGGACGCTTCGCCGCCAAGGAAGCCGTGCTCAAGGTGCTCGGCTGCGGGCTCTTCGCCGGCGTGCCGCTCGCGTCGATCGAGATCCGCGCCAGGGACTCCGGGGAGCCGTACTGCGAGCTGCGCGGGCCCGCCGCCCGGCGCGCCGCGTCGCTCGGCGTGACGCGCGTCCTGGTATCGATCTCGCACTGCGACTCGCACGCCGTGGCGCAGGCCGTCGGCATCGGGGAGTAGCCGGCCCGCGCCCGCGTCGCCGTGCGCCGTTCCGCCGGCGGCGCCCGCCGCGCCGGAGCCCCGCAAAAAGCCCGATAATCTCTCAAGCCCGCCGCCCGTCCATCCGATCCATCAGGTACGGGAGCCGCGGAAGGCCGCCGCTCGTTCCGGAGAAGCTTCAGAAGAAGTCCGAGAATGACCGATCACATGAGTGCGACCGAGAGCTTGTTTATCGTGAAGGGGGGAAACGAGTACTGCTTCCTGTACTCGGAACGGGCGCCGGGCGACATGTACCGCGCGCTCCTGGATTGCGCGGACGACGAGGACACGCGGTTGAGCGCCCACGAGGCGCTGGAAGTGATAGAGGAGATGCTCGCGAGAGCGCTTCGAGGGTTGTGAGAGGGCCTGGGGGCTCCGCGGCGACGCGGAGGGTTGATCATGCAGCAGCTGTTTGTTGATTATCTGCGGTACGAGCGCAACATGTCGCCGGAGACGATCCGTGCCTACCAGAAGGACCTGGAGCAGTTCGTCAAGCACGTGAGCGGCGAGGGTCCCTTCGACGCGTCCAGGGTGAGCAACGCCACGATCCGGCAGTACCTGGCCCACCTGAGCGAGCACGCCTACGAGAAGACGACGATCGTGCGCAAGCTGGCGACGATCCGGAGCTTCTTCAAGTTCCTGATCCGCAAGGGCTACGTCGAGCAGAACCCGATCGCGGAGATCAGGACGCCGAAGGTCGACAAGCGCCTCCCCCACTACCTGGAGGTCGGCGAGGTCGAGAAGCTGCTCAACGCTCCCCAGGGCGCGGGCTTCCAGGCCACGCGCGACCGCGCGATCCTCGAGACGCTCTACAGCACGGGGCTGCGCGTGAGCGAGCTCACCGGCCTCAACCTCGCCGACGTCGACCCGACGAGCGAGGTCATCCGCGCGCGCGGCAAGGGCCGGCGCGAGCGCGTGATCCCGATCGGCAGCTTCGCCCTGCGCGCGATCCAGGACTACCTCGACATCCGCACCGCGGTGCTCGCCGACCAGGCGCAGGCGAACCTGCCCGAGTCGCCGCTCTTCCTCAATCGTTTCGGGCAGCGCCTCTCCTCGCGCAGCATCCGCAAGATCATGGACAAGTACATCAAGGCGACGGGGCTCAACGCCAAGACCTCGCCGCACACCCTGCGCCACAGCTTCGCGACGCATCTTCTGAACCGCGGCGCCAACCTCCGGCTCGTCCAGGAACTGCTCGGCCACAAGCACCTGTCGACCACGCAGGTGTACGCGCATCTGACGACACGGGCGATCAAGAACGCCTACGACGAGGCGCATCCGCGCCAGAACGAGGCCCCGGCCGACTCGGCGCCGGCGCCCGTCGAGGCCCTGCCCGAACCCGTGGCCGTGGGAACGAACGGCGAGGAGTGAGCGCCCGAACCCCGGCATTGACAGCAAGTCGCGAACCGGTAGTATTGGTGGACGCGCCGGCTTAGCTCAGCGGTAGAGCAGCGCATTCGTAATGCGCAGGCCCAGGGTTCAAATCCCCGAGCCGGCTCCAGCATAAACCAAGGCCGTGACAAGAGTTGCGGCCTTTTTTCTTTGCTCCCCGAGATCCGCGAGGCCGGATTAAAATGCGCGTTTTGTCATCGTTTTGTCTTCCCGACCCTCTCGTGGGCTGCCGAATGACAGGCGCTTTACCGCTCAGGGAGGGGTCTCGACCGTCGGCGGCAACGCTTCCGCTTACCTGTCCCGTTGTCTTCTGCGCGACACCCTCGACGTCTTTGAGGCGCTGAACCCCCGCGAATCGCAAAGGCGTTGCGCCCCTATCGGGTGTGACACGCCGGGAGCATAGAGAAACCGCACGTCATCAAGGACGCCGCCGTCCTCGCCCCACACGACAGTCCTTTCGCTGCCCTGACGAGACGCAAGCTCTGTCCCCGCCATCCCCGGCCAGCTCCCGTTGAACTCATGATCGAGTCGGCAGCTATGCCCGCGCGCGGACCACGTAGGCGCGCCAAGCAGCGCCACGACCTCAGAGCACGTCATGTCAACGGACACCATGCACTGGTCGTACCTTCCGTCCGGCCCACTGCTATGCCCGCAAAAGCGGCCGACGCGGATATAGTGCGCAGCCGCACGCGGCACACCACACGAGTCCACAAATCAATGCACGCATAGCCACCTCCGATCCTCACGCCTGATTGCGCTCACCCACCACGCGCGCGCGGTCACCGTGAATGCGTGACCTGTCGTCAGACGTCTTTGGGCCGAGCCACTCGCACTCCTACAGCGATAATCTCCCCAGCCTCAGCCCACACGACCAGCAGATCATCGCCGCGCTGAAAGGCAAGCTCGCTCGTCCAGAGCCCAGGCCAAATGCCGTTGAACTCGTGGTACAGTCGGCAGCTGTGCCCGCGTGCAGACCACACGGGCACGCCGAGCATGTCCACGACTTGTGAACACGTCATACCGACGCACACCGTGCGCGACACCCATGTCCCATCGGACTGCTGATCGTTCCACTGATACGCAGACTGAATCGGCTGCGAGTAAATACGGCACCCGCACGCGGCACACAACACGAACCCGCAAAGCAACTTACGCATAGCTACCTCCAATCCTCAAGCCTGATTGCGCTCATCGACCACGCGAGCGCTATGACATAGCCGATGAGCGTCCATCCAAGGAATGCGTCTATAACCGCGATGGATATCCCGCTCGGATGTTCCCGCGCCCATGCGATGACCGTCGGCAACAGATACGCAAACGTGATCATCACCGCTACCACAAGCACAACGACCAGGCCATACATTAGCCCTCTCCTTTGCGCTTCGATGCGCCCTATGGCCTGCGGCGTGTCCGTGTCGTCCACGCAGCAATGGACCGTAAGCACAAGCGTTCGTCGTTGCAGTAGCGGCTAAGCAACGTCGTTTACACGATATCTGAGGCCTCGACGCTATACAGGCACCGAAGGCGCGAAGAAGTAACGCTTCCCCGTCGGGTTGATCCGCACGGCTCGTCGTACTTCTCGGACTCCGATGGCCCATAAACTCCCACGGTCCGGCCGTTGCGACTGCAGCGCTTCGTAGGCCAGGAGACTTGTGACCACAGGGAGTGCCAGGGCCGGCTCCCAGATCGGCCACGTCCAGGCTGCGTTGGTTCCCCACCCCACAGCTGTCAGTCTGCGTCCGAATGGCACAGCAGGCAGTAATGCAAGCCCCACGTAACCAAGGGCATTGGCTGCTGGATCGGTTGGTCTCGGGTTGTGTTTCTTGTCCTCAGGATTGTACCAATGCAGTGCATAGGATCGTTGGTCCGCCGGGTCCCAGTTGAGCCCTGTAGATCCCGGGACCAGTCGTCCTTCGCCCTCGGTAAGCGTAGCGAGGAGGCGTTCCGGGGTGCAACGCTCTGCGCAGGAGCGGAAGTCCTTGAGCAGGCACTGGCCACTCGATCCGTTACTGAAGCTGAAGGGTGTCGGTAGGACTTCGTCCGCGACCGTCACCCGGTCGCAGGCCAACGCAGGAAGATGCCCGATCACGATCCGCGCGTCGCCGGGGTCGGGCCCTACGTCAACCGACGAATCGCTCCAACTCGCCAACGCTGTCTGGGCGGCGTGACGCACGATGTCCGCATTCACCCCG
>DHGK01000405.1 GCA_002402755.1 Planctomycetes bacterium UBA4800 | reverse complement strand
TTCTTCTCTGTGCTCTCGGTGACTCTGTGGTTTCTTTCCCGTCGGATGACACGTGGTTGTGTACGCGAACACGGCGAGAAAACCGTGAACGGTTACATAGAGCCTATAGCCTACAGCCTCCATCAGTACTCGACCCGCACCGACGGCGGCATATCGATCGTCTCCCCGGACGGACTCTCGGGCTCCGCCTGCGGGGAAGGGACATCGACGTTCCGGGTGTCGCCCGCCGGCGGCGGGACGGGCGGAGCATCCGGGGCCCGCGGGGGGAACGATTCGCCGGCGGAGACTATCACCGCCTCGCCATCGTGCACGACCCGCACCGTGCCCCGCTCCACGACCACCTCGGTGCGGCTCCGGCCCTCGTCCCGCACCGCCACCGAGAACACCGTGCCGACTACCTCGATCACCGCGTCCGGAGTCTCGACCGCCACGGCCGTTCCCGCCGCCGGATCGACCTCGAAGCGCGCCGCTCCGCGCGCGAGGCGCGCGCAGAACGAATCACCCGCCGCGCGCACGACCGTGAACGCCGCCGGCGCCGTGATCCCCGAGACGGTTCCCCACGCAAACTGCATCTCCGCGGGCGGCGGCGTCTCCGGAGAACCGGCGCCGCCGTTCGCCGCGAGCGGCGCGGCGCCGTCCGCGGCTCCTCCCGGCGCATCCGCGGGCGCCGGCGCCGTCCGGGCAACCAACCCCTCATCCTCGGGCGCCCTGGACGCAAAAACCGAGACGAGCAGCACCGCCGCCGCGATGCCGGCCGCGGCGGCCGTCACTCGCGCGCACCTGCGGAGCACGAGGCGCCGCAGGTGCGTCCCCACGGCGCTCGCCGCGATGAGGTTGCAGCGCTCCTCCTGGGGCGCGATGGCGCGCAGACCGCCTTCGATCCTTCGGATCTCGCCCCAGAGCGCGGCGCAGCGAGGGCACGCGCGCCTGTGCGCATCCATGGCGGCCGACGGCCCCGCGTCGAGGAGCCCGTCGTTGAGCTGCCACCACTGCTCTTCCGTATAGCACTGCATCCGTCTTCCTCCGCGGCGGCGCTCTCGCGCACCCGCCCGCATGCCGCGCTCCGCGCGGCTCACGTCTCCGCGCCCGAGTCCAGGCCCGGCGCGCCGGCCTCGCCGATCCGCGCCCGCAGTTCGCCGCGGGCCCGAAACAGCCGCGACTGCACCGCCGACACGGTCAGGCCCATGACCCGCGCGATCTCCTCGTAGCTCGCGCCCGCCCAGTGCCGCAAGAGCACCACCTGGCGATCGACGACGTCCAGGCCCGCGAGCGCGCGATGCACGCGCTCGTGCGCCTCGCCCCGCATGGCATCCTCGACCGGATCGCGCGCGCGCGCCGCCGTATTCTCCGGCAGCGCCGCGAAGCTCCGGTCCCGGCGGCTCAGGTCGAACACCAGGTTGCGGGTGATCTCGTTCACGTACGCGCCGAACCGCGCCGGATCCCGCAGCGACCCGAGATGCGTCATGGCGCGGACAAGCGCCTCCTGAATCAGGTCGTCCCGATCCCGCACCCACGGCGCAAGCGCCTTGACGATCGCCGCGACCGTGGGTACCGCGGTTTTCATGAGCGCCGCCAGCGCCCTGCGATCGCCCCGTTGCGCCTGCGCAACCAGTGCTGTTCTCGGTTCCATTGCCGCCGTGACCGGTGCGTTCACTCCACACGACGCGCGAGACGCCGTTCTCTTGCAGGAAATCGCGGCCGCGCCGCCCGTCACTCAAGCCCGTGCTTTTCCAGCAGCCTGACGTAATTCCCGTACCGAAGCTCGCTTATGTGTCCGGCTTCGACGGCATCTCTCACCGCGCACTCAGGCTCGCTGTAGTGCAGGCAGTCGTGATACCTGCACCTTCCCGCGAACGGCAGGAATTCGGGGTAGTAGCTCCCGATGTCCTGGGGCGCGACCCCCCAGATCGTGAACTCGCGGAAACCCGGCGTGTCGATGACGAAACCGCCCCCCGGGAGGCCCACGACGTAGACCTCCGTCGTCGAGTGCCGGCCGCGGGCCCGCTTGGTCACATCCTTCGTCCTGCCCTCGAATCCGGGGATCAGCACGCGGAGGAGCGAGGTCTTGCCGACCCCGGAGTGACCGGAAAAAACGCTCACGCCCTTCGAGATCCGTTCGCCGAGCTCGCGCACGCCGGCGCCGGTCACCGCTGACGTGAAAAATACTTCATATCCTAGCTCCCGGTAAAGCCGGAGGATCCGGACAACCTCGCCCTCCGGATCGAGATCCACCTTGTTGAGGCAGATGACGGCATCGAGGCCTTCCGACCTGGCCGTGATCAGCAGGCGGTCGATGAGGGCCGGCCTGATCGGCGGGGCCTGCGCCGCGCAGACGATGACGACGGCGTCCACGTTGGCGCAGTACAGGTGCTGCTTTCCGCCGCTTGCGCGCGAAAGCACGTTGCGCCGCGGTCTTACCTCCTCGATCACCCCCTGGGAGGCGCCGACATCGCGGAACACGACCCGATCGCCGACGAGCACGCTCCGCCCCTCGCCGTGCAGCCTGCCCCGCAGCGTGCAGCGCACCGAGACCCCGCCGCAATCCACCTCGTACTCGCGCTGCGAGCGCGCGGTCACGGTGCCTTCGCGCGGCGTCGCGCCCCCTGCGGGCGCACCCAGGACCGACTCTCTCTCCGACATGGGGCACAGCGTACCACGGCCCGCCCGGACCGACAACGATGTTCCCGGACCATGATCCCGGCGCCGCGCGCGGACCTTGACGAGAACGGGCCGAAACGCCGATGAATGATGGGATGGGAAGGCCGGTGCACGCGCGCCGGGCGCGGTCGACCGCGGGCGGCGGGCCCGCGCCGCCCGGCGGCACGGCCTCGAGGCATCGCCGCGCCGGCGCATCGCGCAGGCGCGCGCCGAGGAGCATGCGTGCGTAGACGGCACGAGCGCCGACACGGACGGCAGGTGCGGGCCGCGGCCTGCGCGCTCGCGATGTTCCTTGCGCTCGACGGCGCGGCCGACACGCTGGTCCTGCGCAACGGCAACCGCGTGGAAGGGCAGGTCGTCGAGGAGACCTCTCGCATCGTGCGCCTCAGGCTCCCCTACGGCACGATCGAGATCCCCCGCAAGCAGATCGAGGAGATCCTGCGCACGGACGTCGTCTCCGATCTCCTCGTCCAGGGCGCCCGGCTCCTCCACCACGAGCAGTTCGAGCAGGCGCTCGCGCAGTTCGAGCAGGCCGCGGCGTGCGCGCCGCGGCGCGAGGGGGTGCGCGACGCGCTTCGGAACGCGCTCCTCGCCCACGGCGCGTTCCTCCAGCGTCTCAAGCGGCACGACGAGGCCCTCGCCGTGTTCGCGCGCGCGGAGGCGGCCGGCGATGACTGTCCCAGGGCGCGGGCGGCGATCGACGAGCTGAACGCCCTCAAGGCATCGTTCATGCCTCTCCGCATGCAGGCCGAGGCCGCCTGCGCCGGCGGCGACCTCGACCAGGGCCTGGCGCTGTATCGAAGGCTCTCGGAGCTCTTCCCGGACAGGAGCACGGAGCTGGAGGAACCGATCGCGCAGGCGGAAGCGCAGCTCGGCGATCGCGCCCTCGACGCCCAGGATTTTCCAGGGGCCGCATCGCACTACGAGGCTGCGCTTGCGAGCAAGCCCGATGTCTTCGCGAGCCTCGTGAACCGCTACACCTATGCGCAGGCCCGCGTGGCGCAGCACCTGCTCGCCGAGGGCAGACACGCCGAGAGCGAAACGGTGCTCCGGCGCGCCCTGGGCTTCTGCCCGCGGAGCGATGCGCTGCACTTCCTCATGGGCCACACGCTCGAGTCCCTGGGCCGGTTGCAGGAGGCGGTCCCTCACTACATGCGCGTCTGCCCGGACCCGAACGCGCCCTTCGACCCGGAGAAGGCCCTGGCCGTGCACGGCGGGTGGGCGGCCGGCGAGGAGACGGGCACGGCGGCGGCGCCGCCGGCGCCGGTCGAAGCGCCCCGCACCATCGCGAGTGCGCATTTCATCGTCGCCTGCGCGGACGGATCGCTCGGCGTCCAGGTGAGCGAAGCCCTCGAGTTCCACTTCGGCGATCTGGCGCCGCGGTTCGGCGTGCGCGAGTTCGCGCTGCCGTGCACCGTCACCATTCACTCCACGAAGGAGCGCTACATCGAGGCGGCCGGGGTCGAGGCATGGGCTCCCGCCCGCACCACGTGGAAATCGCAGCTCGGCCGCCTGCTCGTCCAGGAGATCGACACGTACCGCGGCTGCCCCCAGCTCCTGTCCAGCGTGCTCAGGCACGAGCTCACGCACCTCCTGCTCGCGGCCGCCCTCGACTACCCGCGCGCGATACCGCTCTGGGCGAACGAGGGCGCGGCCGTGATGAGCGAGCCCGGCTTCAAGCACGCGTACTACCGGCGGCATCTGCTCCGGGCCGCGCAGCAGCGCCGGCTCTTCCCGATCGACGAGCTGCTCGCCCTGGAGACATATCCGCCCGAGGACCGCCTCGATGTCTTCTATGCGCAGAGCCATTCCCTGGTACAATACCTCGTGTCCCGCGCGAGCCTGGAGTGCTTCATCGCGTTTCTGAAGGACCTCCGGATCGAGCCCGGCTGGGAGGCCTGGACGCGCTCCTACCGCATCGGCGGAGCGCTCCAGCTCGAGCGCGAATGGGAGGAGGCGGCGCTCGCGCCGCACGCCGACTCGTAAGCCGCCGCGCGCCCGCACGCGGCGCGCATGGGCACGACGCATGCACGATGCTTCTTTCCTCGACACGATCGCGCGCGCGCTCGCGGAGCAACGCCTGTGCGCGGACGTGCGGCGGCTGCTGGTCGCCGTCTCCGGCGGCCGCGACTCGGTCGCGCTGCTGCTCGCGCTCCTCGATCTTCTGCGCGACAAGACGACGCTCGTCGTCGGACACGTCCACCACGGCCTGCGCGGGGCCGAGGCGGATGCCGACATGGCCTTCACCGAGGATCTCGCCGCCGCGCACGGCCTTCCCTTCGTCGCCGCGCGCATCACGCTGCCGCAGCGACCCGACGCCCGCTCGTACGAAGCGCCGGCCCGCGCCGCGCGCTACGGCGTCTTCGCGCGCTGGGCCCGCGAGCTGGCGCTCGACGCCATCGCCACGGGCCACACGGCCGACGACCAGGTCGAGACGGTGCTGCTGCGCCTGCTGCGCGGCGCGGGCATCGCCGGGCTCTGCGGGATTCCCTTCGCGCGCCCGCTCGCGGGCGCCGCGGCGTGCAGCCTCATCAGGCCGCTGCTCGGCGTGACGCGCGCGGACACGACGGCGTTTCTGGCGGCGCGCGGGGCGCGCTTTCGCGATGATGCCTCCAATCTCGACGCGCGCATTCCGCGCAACCGCCTGCGGTCCGAGATCCTGCCCGTGCTGCGCGCGGGATTCAACGCGCGTCTGGATGCCGCCGTGCGCGGACTCGCGGATGACGCCCGCGAGCTGACGGCGCGGGCGCGCGTGCAGGTTGCGCCCCTGCTGCCGGCCGGCGCGGGTCCGTTCGCGGCGCCGCGCGCGGCGCTCGCCGCCCTCTCTCCCATCGCACTGCACGAGCTCCTCGTCGCGGCCGCCGCGCGGCTGACGCGCCGCGCGGATCGCCTCACGCGGGGCCACGTGCGGGCCGTGCGCGCCGTCATTGCGGGCGCGCGCCGCAAGGTCCTGCTCCCCGGCGGCTTCGCCGTCGCCCGCGCCGGCGACGGCGTGTTCTTTTCCTCCGGCGCACCGGCCGGCGCGCCCCCGGAATGCACGCTGGACCTCGGCGCGCAGGCCGTATTCGGAGACTGGGTACTCGTATGCCTGCCCGCGGAGACCGTCCCCGCCGGCCGCGGCGGAGACATCGATGCCGCGCGGTTTCCCCGCGACGAGACGATCGACGCCGACACGATCGCGCCGCCTCTCGCCGTGCGCGCGCGCAGGCCCGGCGACAGGTTCCGGCCGCTGGGCGCGCCGGGCCGCATCAGGCTCAAGGAGTTCTTCCGCGCGCAAGGCATCCCCGAGCACGTGCGCGATGCGTGGCCCATCGTCTGTGCGGGCGCGGACATCGTGTGGGTGCCGGGCCTGCGCATCGGCCAGAAGGCCCGACTCTCGCCTGCAACACGCGGCCGCCTCGTGTTGCGCATCGCCCGCGCGCCGGCGGCGGTGCGGGCGCTTCTCGCGTCTCGGTCGCCGCCCCGCGCGGGCGCGTCTCCCGGATGCGGGGACCTCGCGTAGCGCCCGCGCCCCGAAGGGCGGGCATCGCAGCCGGCAGGCGCTACTCCTCCTCGGGTTCCTCGGCGGGTTCCTCGGCGGGTTCCTCGGCCTTCGGTTCCTCGGTCGCGGGCGCCTCCGCCTTCGGCGCCTCGGCCTTGGGCGCCGGCTCGGCGTTGCGGTGGACTAATCTCCGCTCCCTGAGGGCGATGATCCGCGCGGCCTTGCCCGAGCCCTTCTTCACCGCCATGAGCACGAGCCCGCGGGCGGCGTCGTCTCGGCCCTGCTCGGCGTCATGGCTCACGACGATGTCGGGCCGCTGCGTGAGACCGATTCTGTGGACGAGCTTGCCGTCGGCGAGGCTGAGCGCCCAGATCTCGGGTGCATCCTTGGCGAGCACGTAGGCCAGCTCCTTGCCGGGGCATATGAACGCGCCCACGCCGGGGACGCCGGGCTCATCGTACGTCCTGCCATCCACGCCGGGCATCGTCCGCTTCCACCTGGCCTTGCCGTTCGTCGAGCTGACGGCGTAGAGCGTGCGCTCGCCGTTCTGGAGGTCATCGGCGAGGCAGAACACCGTATCGCTGCATGCGTGCGGCTGGTCGTTGACGATCCTGCCGGTCGAGAACTTCCATGCCACGTTGCCGTCGTTCGCATCGAAGCCATAGAGGAAGCAATCGTGCGAGGCCGCAAACACGCGCTGCTGGTACACGACGGGCCGCGTCTTGATGCGCGCCCTGGTCTTCCCGATCCACGAGCGGCCGTTGATCCAGCCGCTGATCGCGTTGAGCGCATACACGTTGCCGTCCTCGGACGCCATGTACACCATGTCGCCCGCGAGCACCGGGGCCGCGCTCACGCTCTTGCCGGCCGAATGGGTCCAGCCCAGGCTCCGGTTCTCCTTGCGGAACGTGTTGATACGTCCGCCCTCGGCGGTCACGTAGATGGTCTTCTCGCCGACCGCCGGCGCGGAGGCCACGCCGAAGCCGAGCTTCTCGCTCCAGAGCTCGAGCAGCGTCTCGGCCTCGATGCAGCACAGCAAGTCGCCGTGCTGGATGACGTAGATCTCATCGTTGCCGGCCGTGCCGGGGGGATACCTGTAGACCGCCGGGGCGTACTTGAGCGGCCCCTTGAGCCGCAGGCGGTACTCGATGGGGAGCCCGGTCGCGGGATCGAGGCGCAGCAGATCGTTGTCCGCCGTCCAGAGGAGGATCAGGCCCTTGTCGTAGCACAGGCCCGCGATCTCCTTGTCGTGCTCGTAGACCCAGGCTTCCTTGAGCGACGTGCCTTCCAGGCCGCCGGGGGCGACCATGAACCTGCCCGCGCGGGGCGCCGCCGCCTTCTCCTCGACGACGGGCGCATCGCTCGAGCACGACCACAGTACCGCGAGAACCCACGTTCCCAACGCTGCTCTGCCGAAACTCCGCACGTTCCTCTCCTTTCGCCTGCGGGCGCGCGCCGCGCCTTGCCGGATGCGGCGCGCCCGAATCCTCGCCTCGCGGCGCCGGCCGCGGCGCCGTGCGCCGTGCGGCGGCACATCGAGGCGGTCGCGCAGGGCACGCGACACCCTGCCGGGCAACGCGAACGCGTGCGGCAGGGACCATGCCTCATTACCTATCTATCGTCAGTATCGGACGTCAAAAACACACCCAGGTCCGTCCGGTGCGCCTCCTCGTAGGCGCGCACGCGGGCAATGCGTGCGAGGTCCTCCTCGATGCGGTGCATGAGACGGAACACGAAGGGCTTCCGCTCCAGCCGCCGGCGCAGGTCACGCTCCATCTCGTCCCACGATCCCCCGTAGAGCTCGTTCCGTAAAAGCAAGAGCTGCGTCTCCTCGCGGCTCAGGCGGGCGTAGAATTCACGGTGCCGCGCGTGCGCGGGGCCGTCGCAGGGGCCGCCCGCGGGCGCACGCGCCTCGTCGGCTACTTCTTCGCGGCGGGCGCAACCTCCCTCTCCACCTTTATCCATTGTCGTCCCACGTACTCAAAGCGGTCCTGCGACTGGCCGAACTCGTCGCCGGGAATCCGGTACTCCAAGACCAGCACGTGCTCCTCGAGCACCTTCGCGCCTTCCTTCTCCTTGATGACGATGGTGCCGGTCAGATTCCGCACATAGATTTTCACGAAATCGGCCTCGCGGTCAAGAGCCCCGAACGTCGCGATGCAGCGCTTGGTCTCCTTGGGCTTGATGGTGATGCGCTTGCGCTCCAGATATTTCCGGAACGCCTCGATCTGCGCATCGCCCTGCAGCGCGCGGATCTCATCGAGGGCCTTCTTCTGCTCCGCGAGCGGGAAATGCTTCTCCCTGTCGATGGTGCCGAAGAGATCCTCGCCCAGCGCGCGCTCCACGGCCCGCTCGGTCTCGGGCATGCTGCTGTCGCTGTACTTGACGCCCTTGTCCGATTCCGCGCTGATGGTGATCTCGAACGGCCGCGGCTCGCCGTCGCGGTTCGTCACGGCGTACACGAGATACCAGTCCAGGCGCCCCCTGCCGCTCGCGCGCTCGACGACGATCGGCTTGATGTCGAGCGGCTTGAAATCCAGGAGCCAGGTGTCGACCTTGGGCTCCGGCCCCTCCTTGGGCTGCCCGGCGGCTTCCTCCGCGGCACACGCGAGAAGGCTCACGGCGACGCTCATGACCGAGACACACAGGCTGCGCATGGCTACCCCCTTTGCGGGGTGCGCTCACCAGGCAAGCGACACCCATTCGTCCTTGTGGCTACAGTGCTTCATAGGGCCGCACTCGCGCGCGCGGCCGGCGAGGAGAGACCCCGCCGCCGGCTGCACGGCGCCGCATCGGCTGCGGGCGCACGACAACATGCCGCGCGCACGCCGAGTGCTATATGTGAATAAGTCAAGTATACTTGCGACGAATTGCCTGTCAAGCCGCCCTCTAACCGTCGGCGGTGCGGGCTGTTACGCGCGCCCCAGGCCGAGCAGCGCCCGCATCCCGCGCGAGAGCTCCAGACCGCACCGCGCGAGCAGATCCTCGTCGCCGAAGACCGCCGCAGGCGTCCCCTCGCCTCGGATGCGCCCATCGGACAGCACCGCCACGCGATCGCAGAGCTCGTGCAGAAACTCGAAGTCGTGCGACGCGATGACCTTCCCGCCGGGAAGATGCCGGACCACATCGAGCAGCTCGCGGCGGCTGCGCGAGTCCAGATCGCTCGTCGGCTCATCGAGGAGCAGCAGCTCGGGACGCATCGCGAGCGCCGCCGCGAGCGCCGCCTTGCGCTCCTCGCCGCCCGACATGTGGTGCGGCGCGCGCGATTCGACGCCCGCCAGGCAGACGAGCGCCAGCGCCTCCGCGACGCGCGCCCGGACTTCCTCCGCGGGCAACCCGAGGTTCCGCGGCCCGAAGGCGACATCCTCGGCAACCGTCGTGCAGAAGAGCTGCTCGCCGGCATTCTGAAAGACGAGCCCCACCTTGCCCCGCAGCGACGGATCGCCCGGCGCGGCGCCGAGCAGCTCGATCCGGCCCGCCGAGGGCTTCACTATGCCCGCGCAGAGCAGGAACAGCGTCGTCTTGCCGGCGCCGTTCGGGCCGATGAGGCCCACGCTCTCGCCCGCCTCCAGCGCGAAGCTCAGGTCCGAGAGCACCCGGCGGTCTCCGTTCCACCCGAAGGCGATGTTCTCGAGCACGAGCACGCTCATGCCGCCAGCCTTTCCACGAGCACGAGCGCCGCCGGCACGGCGGCCAGCGCCGCTCCCCCCAGCCACTGCCCGGCGCCGAGCGGCGCGCGGCGCGCCTCCGGGAACTCTCCCGCGTAGCCCCGAAGGCGCATGGCGTGCCACAACGCTTCGGTCCTGTCGATGCTCCTGACGAGCAGGCTTCCCATGTGCCGCGCGCACAGCGCGAGGGTCCGCGGGCCGCCGCCGTGCCGCCAGGCCCTCGCGGCGGCCGCGGTCTGCATGCGGCGCAGATCCTCGAGGAAGACGAACACGGCGCGGTACGCGAGGAGCACGATCGACACGAGCTTCGCGGGCACTCCCAGCGCCCTGAACGAGCCCATCGTCTCGTGGAAGCGCGCCGTGTTGAAGACCGGGAACGTGAGGAGCACGAGCGCGCAGCCGCGGAGCAGCATGCTCGCCGCCCGGAGCAGGGCCTCGGACCGCTCGCCCGGCGCCGCCACGAGGGGGAAGACGAGCAGCAGCGGACTGAGCAGCAGCGCCGCGCCGCCGGCGCGGCCCGCGATCTCGCGCGCAGGAATGCGCGCCATGCGCGCCATGCCGCCCGCGAGCGCGAGGCCCGCGGCCAGCATCCACGGCGACCCGAGCGCGCACAGGGCGGCGGCCCACGCCGCCACGGCGGGAATCCGCACGCGGCCGTCCATGCGGTGCAGCGGGCTTGCCTTGTCCCAGTGCCGGTCGATCTCACGATGCACGGGGCCGTTCCTCCTCGATCCTCGAGAGGCGCGCCGCGATGCGCCGCGCGGCCCGCGCCGTGCGCAGGGCGAGCAGGAAGCCGAACAGGCCGAAGATCGCGCCGAGGCCCGCCACGACCTGGACGATCGGCGCCGGCTCGCCCCGGATGCGCGACCCGGCGCCGACCGCGCCGTCCGGTCCGGCCGCCGCCTCGATGACGCAGGTCGCGCGGTGGCCGGCGATCACCGCCTCGACCTCGAACGGGCCGGGCTCGGCGGTGCGGAACTCGAAGGCGCCCCGCTCGTTCGTGTCGCCCGACGCGACGAGGCCGCCGGCGGCCGACACCCGGACGCGCGCGCCCGCCGCGGGGCTGCCGTCCTCGGGGTGAAAGACCTCGATCGTGATCGCGTCGCCCCGGCGCACGAAATCCACGCTCAGGCGATGGCCGTACGCCGGCGCGGCCGCAAGCACGAGCCACACGCAGGCCGCGCGTCTACGCATGCGCGCCTCCCTCGAGCATCGCCGGCCTGACGCGCAGGAGGAAGCTCGCAACACCCGCGGTCAGGAGCCCCTCGATCACGGCGATCGCCGCGTGAGGAGCCAGGATGTACGGCGCGATCCTGGCAAGCTCGTCGCCCGTCGTGAGCAGCGCCCCGACGAGGAGCAGCGAGCCCGCGGCGACGCCGCCGAATCCCGCGGCGAAGGCGCCGAGCAGCGTGCCGCCGCGCGTTCGCCCCCATGCGGTCGAACGCCACAGCCGCATGCCGGCCCAGGCGCCCAGCGCCGGAAACCCCATGATGCAGGCATTGACGCCGAGGGTCGAGACGCCGCCGCTCGCAAGCAGCAGGCACTGGAGCAGCAGGCCCACCACGATCGCGGGAAACGCGGCCGGCCCCAGGATGACGCCGCACAGGCCGTTCAGGACGAAATGCACCGATGCCGGGCCGATGCGAAGGTGGATCAACCCGCCCGCGAAGAAGCATGCGGTGAGCACCGCCGTGCGCGGGATGCGCTCCTCGTCCAGGCTGCGCAGGCAGACCGCGGTCGCCGCGCCCGCGGCCGCCCACCCGCAGGCCATGACCGGCGGCGAGAGAATCCCTTCCGTGATGTGCACCTACCGCTCCCCGCCCGGCGTTCCGGCGTGCAGCCAGAAGCAGAGACTGTGCCGCACGGGCGCCTCGCCTGCGGCCGGAGGCGCATCCGCGTGCACCGCGAGCGCCCACCACCCGGCGGTCATGCACTGCGCCACGAAGATCCCCTGTTCGTCGGCCTTGACGACGGCCGTGATGAACTCATCGGGAGGAAGCGCCGCCGGCGGCGCGGGGTTGTAGCGCTCGACCTCGATGCGCGCGCCCGCGAGCGGCGCGCCGTTCCACGCGGCCTTCCCGCGGAACACTCCCCCGGCGGCCAGCCCGTAGGGCCTCGTGAGCGGCACGATGTCGAGGCCCCCGCCGCGCGGCGTCTCCCATCCGGTCTGGCTCTGGACGTGGAGCACGAGCTTCGCGCTGTCGCGGCAGCGCACGCCGTCCTCCTCGCGCACCGGCGCCCTGGCGACGATGTAGTAGTCGCCGCGCTCCTTCGGCGTGAACGTGCAGGCGTACTTCTTGCCGTGCCGCGTCACGCCCGGCAGGAGATCCTCGACCGCGCCGCCGGGCGCCACCGCGAAGAACGCCTCCGGCCCCGGCGCGTCCTGGATCTCGTGCTCGAAGGGATGGCCCGTGAAGTACTCGATCCGCGTCGGCCGGTCCTTCCGCACGGAGGGCTGCTCGGGGATCAGGATCAGCATGTGCGCGCACAGCGCCGTGTATGCCAGGACGATCATGGGCGGCCTCCATCGCGGGGCGGCCCCCGCCGCCCGCGATGGCGAGCGTAGCACAGATTCGGAGAAGTTGCTATCGGAGGGAGCGTTCGCGCCTGCCTACGGAGATTCACCACAGAGACACCGAGAGCACAGAGGACGGAACGCGAGAAGACGCGCGGCGCCCGCTACCGTACCCCCAGCTCCGGCGCGCGGATCCCCCGCCCCGCCCGGCACGGGAAGCACGCCAGGCCGAGCAGCACCGCGGCGGCGGACCACGCGCACAGGGCGGCCGCGCCCTGCGCCACGAAGCTGCCGGGCAGGACGGTGATGTCGCCGTAGAAGAAGTCACCGCCCCAGACGAGTTGGAAGTTCGGCACGAGCGGGCCGAGCGGCAGGGGGATCGCGTCCAGCGCGGCGCCGAAGTACTCCTTGGTCTGGCCGAGCACGATGACGGCGCCGCCCGCGAGCATGCCGCCTGGCCGGCCGAGCAGCATGCTCCCGGCCCACACGGCGCACAGGACCGCGAGCCCGGCGCAGAGGGTCAGCGCCTCGGCCTGCAGGAGGAGGACATCGGCATCGCTCAGCGCCGCGCGGAGGCCGCCGCCCGGCGCCCGCATGAGCGCGATGCACGCTGCCGCCGCGCTCAGCACGCAGAGCGCCCCCAGCGCGCCCGCAGGGAACGAACGCCCCGCGCGGATGTTGCGCCACGCCCCGGCGCCCAGGGCGAGCAGCACCGCGGCGGCGGCGTACGCCCAGCCTTCGCGGTCGAACGCGATGCCGGCCGAGTCCCTGAGCAGCACGGCGCCCATGCACGCGATCGCGCCGCCCGCGACGGCCGCGGCGAGGGCGACGCCCGCAAAGCCGCCGAGGAAGTACGCGCCCGGGCCGATCGGCCGCGCCATGATGAGCGCGCGCAGGGCATCGCTCTCGCGCCGCGTGCCCGCGATCATGGCGGCGAGAATGCCGCCGAGGAAGACCGTCGAGAGCCCGATGTCCCGCACCAGGCCCTGCTGCTCGTGAAAGCCGAAGGCCGTCCCGAGCGGCGCCAGGGCGAGCAGGCACAGGGCCGCCAGGACCGCGACGAGGAGGGCGGGCTCCCGCATCGTGCACACGAAGTTCTGCCATGCGACCGCGCCGAACGTGCGCATCACCCGGCCCTCCCCTCCGGCCTACCCTCGCGCGCGGGCGCAAGCTCCCGCCGCGCCTGGGCCGCGACGTCGTCGAAGCGCGGGAACGCCGGTCCGCCGAAGGCCGCGGCGGCCTCATCGTACAGCTCGCGCGCGAAGGCCAGGTACGAGCGCGCGCCGTCGGCCTCGCCGCGCGCCGAGGCCCGCAGGGCTTCCCGCAGAAACGCGCGGCTCACGGCGAGAAGCTCGTCCTTCGTCGCCCGCTCGGCGTTGACCCACCGGAAGATCCAGTCGTAGACGTAGTCCTCGCACGCGACGCGCGGCGTGCCCGCGGGGTCGAGCTCCGCCAGCGTCGCGAAGTGCTCCTCGGCAAGCTCCCGTCCCCGCCGCGATCCGCTGATGTAGGCCAGCGGGACCGCGTCCTTCAGGAACCGGATCCTGTCCTCCTCGAAGAGCGCCTGCTGCCGCCGGTGGTAGGGATCCTCGGCCACGCGCGCAACGGCCTCGGCATACTCCCGGTCGATCGCCGCCAGGAGCGCGGTCCTGCCGCTCCGGAACAAGCGCGCCAGCGCGCGAAGCTGCATGCGCCACAGCGCGATCGCATCCAGCCTGACCGCGTCCGGCGCAAGCTGCTCCAGGCCGTGCTGCGCCCAGAACAGGACGAAGCTCTCGGGGCGCAGCATGCCGACGTCGCCGAAGCGCCCGTGCGTCTTCGCCACGACGTCCATGCCGACGCCGAACGTCCTCGCCCACGCGCGAGCCCTGAGCGCGCGGTCGTACGCGCCGAGCAGCGGATCCTCGCGCAGCGCCGCGGCCAGCGCCTCCGCGACATCCCCGAACGCGGCCTCGGGCGCCGCCCACAAGGCCGTCCACTCGCCCTCGACATCGCGGACGCCGAGCGCGGCGAGCGTGTCCGTGAACCGCGCCACCGCGGGGTCGCGCCGCAGCGCGGGAAGCAGGGCCTCGGCGGCCGCGAGCTCGACCGGATCCCACGGCTCGGCCCCGAGGATCTCGCGCCCCGCGCGCTCGACCTCGGCCCGGTATCGCGGGCCGGCCGCGTCGACATCGCCGCCGATCCTGTACTCCCAGAACCACGCGATCTCCCAGTGGAGCCCCAGGCTGCGCGGGTTCGCGGCCAGCCCGTCGCGCCAGAGGAGCTCCATGGCGGCGCGCACGTACGGCCAGCGTTCCTCGGGCGGCAGCGAGGAGGGCACGTTGACCCCGAGATTCCAGGCCTGGAAGCTCCAGCTTCCCTCGACGCGGCTCTGCAGCATGGTGATCCAGCGCGCCGCCTCCGCCGCGGCGAAGAAGCGGCCCTCATTCTGGAGCGCCTCGGCGCGGATCCAGAGGTAGTCGACCAGAAGCGCGCGGAAGCTCCCCAGGAGCGTGCTCGCGAGCTGGACCGCCGGCGGCAGCGCATCGATGCGCTGCCGCTCCATGCCGCTCTGCATGGCGGGCCGGCGCGCGCGCGCACCGCGTTCGAGCAGCGCGGCTGCGCCGAGCGCCGCGCACGCGCACAGGAGCGCGATTCCCCGGCGCATCTCACACCCTCTTTCCGAGCTCGCGCCGCCTGAAGACGAGCCACGCGAGGAGCAGCGCCCCCCCGCCGCGGAGCAGCGTGCCGTGCACCGCGACGGCGGCCACGGCGCCGAACCCGATCGTCCGGCCCTCGACGAGCTCGGCGCCCGGATCGATCCCGCGCATGGTCGGGACGACCGCCAGCATGCCGGTGACGGCCTTCTGCCAGACCTCGCGCACGCCGCGCGGCAGCGGCTCGGGCGCCGCCTCGCCGTGCGAATGGCCGAGCGTGCCCGTGAACTGCGCCGCCGCCTCGCTCAACGTGTTCGCGCTGAGCGCCGCGAACACGATCACCGCGGCGGCGAGCGCGCTCACCGCGCGCGACAGGGCCGCGCTCGACAGGACCGTGAAGCCTCCGATCGCCGCCGTGAAGGCGAAGAAGAGGAGCCCGGCGCGCGCGAGATTCTCTCCGAACCCGATCTCGGGCAGGTAGAGCGCGAGGCCGTCCCCCGGCGGGAAGTAGACGAGCGCCTTCCTCTCCGCGGGCAGGGCGACGGTCACGGCGAGCGCGCCATCGGGGCCGATCGCGTCGCCGGGCAGGCGGAGCTCGCAGGCGACACCGCTCTGAATCTCGCGGCGCATGACCTCGGCGCCCGCTCGGAACTCGACCTCGACGATCTCCCAGGGAGGAAACACGCGCGCATTGACGCGCACGCGCAGGCCGCCTTCGCGCGGCCCCACATCGGGCCACACGATCCTCGCGGACTCTCCTTCCGTGAGCCGCCAGACGGCGAGGCTCTCGCGGGCAACGGCGGCGACGCCGCGCTCGCCGTGCCGCTCCAGGAACGCCGCGTCGCGCCCGAGCACGGCCGCAAGCTCGCGCACCTGCCCGGCGGACACCGGCTTGGGGGGCGCCGGCCGCACGGCGCATCCGGCAAGCGCCTCGCGTTCGATGCCGAGCCTGCGCGCGCACACGCTCGCGCCGGCCCCGATGACGGCGCAGCCCGCCGCGAGCACGGCGCCCGCGATCAGCACGCCGGCGCAGAACCGCGCGCCTATGAACGCCGCCCGCGTCACGGGCCGCGTGCCGAGCAGATGCACCTGCCGCCCCGCGCGCTCGGCGCCGAAGAAGCGCAGCGGCAGGTACGCGACCACGCACACGCTGAAGCCCGCAAGCAGCAGCCAGGCCGCCGTCACGTAGAACTTGAGGTTCGCCTCCTTCGGTCCTTCGGCCGCCACGGCGAAGGCGAGCCCGAGGATGCACGCGTAGACGGCCGCGCACGCCGCCGCCAGGCCGCGGCCGCGGAGCGCCTGCCTGAGCGCAAGCCCTATGAGCGCGCGCATGCCCCGCATTGCCGGCCGCCTCCTTGAATCGCCGCCAGGAAGAAGTCCTCGAGCGAGCGCGCACCGCTGCCCTCGCCCGCGAGAAGCTCCGCGGTCCTGCCCGCGCACAGGACGCGGCCGCGCTCCAGGATCGCGACGGTGTCCGCGACCTCCTCGACCTCGCCGAGGACGTGGCTGGAGAGGACCACGGTCCGGCCGAGCCCTTTCAGGCGCAGGAGGAGGTCCTTGACGCTGCGCGTGCCGAGCGGGTCCAGGCCCGCGGTCGGCTCGTCGAGGAAGACGAGCTCCGGGTCGCCCACGAGCGCCTGCGCCAGGCACAGCCGCCGCAGCATGCCCTTGGAGAACTCCGCCGCGGGCCGGCGGGCCGCATCGCGCAGCTCCACCAGGTCCAGGAGGTGCTCGGCGCGCGCCTTCGCCGCGTACCGCGGCAGCCCGCACAGGCCGGCGTGCAGGAGCAGCGTCTCGCGCGCCGTCAGGAAGCCGTGGAGGTACGACTCCTCGGGGAGGTAGCCGATGCGCCTCCTGGC
>DHGK01000365.1 GCA_002402755.1 Planctomycetes bacterium UBA4800 | reverse complement strand
GCACGATTAATTACAATACACGCGACTGGTGTGATCGCGTGGCGTATGCCAGGGGGCGGTCCTCATGAGCGTATCAGGGTGCGAACGGGGCGCGACGGCATCTCTTCCCGCGGAGATCCTCGACCGAGCGACGAGCGGCGACAGGGACGCGCAGGAGGAGCTGCTCGCATGGTGCGAGCCCCAACTGCGTGCGCGCGTGGTGCGCATGCTCTCGCCCGCGCGTTTCAGGTCGGAGGGCGACGATCTGCTCCAGACGATTCGCATGGAGATTCTCAAGGCGCTGCTTTCCCTGCGCACGCGCTCGGCCGGCGCGTTCCAGGGCTGGGTCGGCAAGCTCGTCCGCTGCCGCGTGCTGGACTGGCAGCGCGCCAAGCACAAGGCGCGGCGCATCCCGACCAGAGCGCAGGTCAGCCTCCAGAAGACCGATGCGCCCGAGCCGCCCGCGGCGGCGCCGTCGCCGAGCCGGATTCTCATGAGCCGCGAGCAACGCGCGCAGCTCGTCCGGGCGATCGAGCGCGTCCCCGAGCGTTACCGCGCGGTGTTGCGCCTGATCCAGGCCCAGGAACCGACGCTCAGGGATCTTGCCGCGTTCCTCGGCAAGGAGCCCGACGCGGCGCGCAAGTTCATCGGCCGGGCGCTCGCGCATCTCAAGGAAGAGCTCGCCGGCGCGCGGATGCAAAGGACGTCCGCGGGCGAGCTCTCGATCGGCACCGATGTCCGTCTTCGCAGTTAACGTCGTCCGTCATCAATAGACGCCGCGCTGTTGTCCCGGCGCACCCGAGGTGAAGGTCATGTGGAAGACCGCGAACCGTCCCGGCCCGCGCGCCCGGACGCGCGCCCTCCTGATGCTGGCCGCCGCGGCGCTTCTGCCGGGCTGCGGCTGGGTGCCCGCCCTCGTGGGATCGCTGGCCGCGACCGGCGATGACGACGACCCGCCCGCCAGGGAGCCGGTCGCGCCGGGGCCCGAGACGCTTGCCCGCGGAGCGAGCCCCCTCCTCGTGCTCGAAGACGAACCCGCCGGGATCGCAATCGGCCGCTTCCTCCCCGATGCCGCGGGCGGCTTCCACGACCTCGGCGCGGCGGTCATCTTCAAGGAAGAGCGCCGCGTGGCCTTCTATCGGGGCGATGGCACGGGCCGCTTCGCCGAAGGCGCAACCGCCATCGTGAGCGGCGAGAGCGTCGCGGCCCTGGCCGCGGTGCCCGCCCCGCCGGGGACGCCCTGGGGCCTTCTCGTCGTCACGAAGAACACGCTGGAGTGGATCCAGTGGAACGGGGGGCTCCGCATGGCGCTGATCCCGCTCGAGGGCGAGGCCGACCAGCGGCGCAACCTGGCCGTGGGCGATTTCGACGGCGACGGCCGGCCGGACGCGGCGGTGTCGAGCCACCTCAACGGCTGGGTCGAGTTCGTCAAGGTGCCATGGGCAGGGCAGCCCTTCGAGCCTCTCCGTCCCCCCCTCGTCCTTGCGGGACAGCATCCCTGCGATGTCGCGGCGGGCGATTTCTTTCCCGACGAGACGCGCCGGAGCGACCTGGCGGTCCTGATAGAGAACCTGGGCTGCGTCGCGATCTTCGCATCCCGCCCCGAGGAGAACGCCGTGTTCTGCCGTGTCGAGGACGCGAGGACGACCGCGTTCCCGGACCCGGCGCCGAGCCTTGCCAAGAGGGCGGACCTCCCGTGCGACGAGCAGGGGAACCTTTCCGCGGCCGAAGCCGCCGGTGCGCCCGTGCCGTACGACCTCAACGGCGACGGAGGCTGCGATCTGGCCTACATTCGCGACGGCGGCACGGGGACGATTCTCGTGACGAGGCCTGTCAGCAACAAGGACTTGCCGGCGGACCCCGCCTGCCTTCCCCCTTGCGGTGCGGACGAGGGGACGTGCAACTGGCACTGGAAGCTCGATGTCCAGAACCGGGGCGGCGGACACTTGAGCCCCGAGGCCGCCGGGCTCGTCCTCCTCCGCCTGCCCGACCCCGATCCGACATTCAAGCAGAGGGCGGCGTACGGAAGGGCGACGGCCGACGCTTTTCTGCGCGCCATCATCGTGTCGTACTTCGTGGCCAACGGCAAGGACTTCGCGAGCACGCTTTCCTATCCGCTGCCGGGACCGGGCCTGGACCTCGCGGCGGGCGACCTGGACGGCAACGGATGGCCGGATCTCGTCGCCGTGTCCGGCGAGGCCGGAAGGTACTTCCTGAGCGCCTTCCTTGCCGAGGACCCCGGCGCGGATCCCGGCGATTTGGACGTCCTGTCGCACCCCTTCCGCGTCCCTTTCGCCGCGACCGCCGGCGAAACGCCCCGGAACGCGGCTTCGCCCATGGACGTCGCCTTCGGCCACGCAGGGCCGGGGCAGACCGATCCGTTCCTGGCCGCCGTCGACAACGTGAACAAGGAGGCGGTGGTCTGGTTCCTCGATCTCGGCTCGGATGGACGGCCGGCGCCGCTCCGCCGGGAGCGTTACTCCGGCCTCGGCGGCCGTCCCTGGGGCCTGCAGGTCCGAGACCTCGACGGCGACGGGTGCGACGACATCTGCGTGAGCGCCTACGACCGTTTCCATTTCCTGAAGAGCCGGGGCGCAGGCACACCCCGCTTCGCCGCGGCGGAATACCCGTTCCTCGACCTGCTCCGCCAGGACCCCGCCATCGCGCAGAAGATCGAGAATCCGGATGATCCGGACTACGACCCGGACTACCTGAAGAACAACTTCCGGGACCTGAAGCTCAGGAACTTCCCGACGGCCGGCCCGCTCGATGGGAATCCGGCAGCCGACCTCGTCATACCCTTCACGAGCAAGGGCCTGAACGGTCTCCTGGTCGTCCGCAACGGTTTCGATGCCGGCCAGGTGAGATTCCATGCCTTGTACATCCCTCCGATCGAGAGCCCCGATCAGCCCACCGTGCCCCCCAATCAGGTCGCCCTCGCCAATCTCGACGGGGATGGCGCGATCGACCTCGTGATCGCCTGCGACGACGAGCCGCACGGCGCCTTGCTCATGCTCGGCGATCCGGCGGAGCCCGGCACGTTCCTCTCCGACACGACCGTGCTCATCAGCCCGATCGCGGATCCGCTTCGCCGGTACGGATTCGAGTGGGCGACGACGGACAATGCCGCCCATGCCCGCGGCGCGACGCCGGACGGCTGGCCGATCGCGCGCTGGATCGCGGTGACCACCGACTACTATGCCGTCGTGTTCTTCAACTCGCTCGATGCCTCGCCGGGACGGCCCGACTTCGCCTCGATTCCGCCGCGCATCGTCTATGTCGGCGAGGATCCCGAGTCCATCACGGCCTCCGACTTCTTCCGCTCGGACGGCTTGTCGCTGGACCTGGCCATCGTTGACGAGAACCGGGATGCGGTCATATTCCTGACCTGGGACGACGCGCGGGATGATTGGTTCGAGCAACCGTTCACGCTCCCCGCCAGGCTGCCCCAGCACCTCGTGCCCTTCGATCTCGGAGGGTCTCGATTTCTGGCCCTCGCCGGCCGGGCGCAGCAATCCCTGGAGGTTTTCCAGCGCCAAGGCGACTGCCCGGGCAGTTCCTGTGCCTGGCAGTACATCTGCACGTTCCCCTTGCCGCCCGAGGACCGCGCGGGAAGGCCGGCGGGAGTCTCCATCGCGAGGTCGGCGGCGGGCGCAGTCCAGGTCGCTCTCGCCGTCGAGGACGGCGATGCCGCGCTCGGCGCCGATGCGCCGCTCCTCGTGGATCTGGTGAGCGTCGCCGGTCCGTCGCCCGACATGGCCGGCCTCGGCTCTTTCCGCAGCACCGCGGTCGAACGGGTCGCGGTGGAGAACTGTGAAAACGAGCTCGGCCTGGCGGGAGTGCTCCTCGTCGACATCGACCGCGACGGCGAGCCCGATCTCCTGACGTTCGAGCCCGAGACGTTGCGCATCTCTCGCGCCGGCGCGCCCGGGCGGATGGCGGCGACGATCATCGAGCTTCCCGTGCTCCCCGGCGGCGCGGCCGAGACGCTCGTCCGCTGGTCGGCGCCCGCGCAACGGCCTGACCTGACGTGGATCGCGTTGTGCACGAACCGCAGGGCCTGCCTCATCGGCGCCGACCGGCTGAGCGGCGCGCGCCTGGAATGGGTCTGCGAAGCGCCGCGCGGTGCGGTGCACGACGCCGCCGTGGGCTGGCGCAACAAGGGCAGGAACCCGCGGACCGACCTCTTCCTCGCGCTCATGGACGCGTCGGGGATCTCCATCGTCCTCCCGGCGGCCGGCGAGCCCGCGGAGCCGCCGGTCCTCGAAATCGACGGCGCCTTCAGGATGGCCTGCCTCGGCGCGCGCGACGTGAACCGGGACGGGATCGATGATCTCGCCGTCGTGGACGGCATGGAGCTGCGGATCCATCTCGCGTCGACGAGCGGCGCCGGCGGGCCGTTTCGAGCCGAACCCTCGCGCGTGGCGCCGTTGCCGCGGTTCGTCGATCCCGTGGAAGTCGCGTTCCTCGAGGCCAACGGCGACGGCTGGACCGACATCGCCTGCGGCACGCGCGATGGCGACGTGCTCGTCTTCCTCGGGAACGGCCGGGGAGCCTTCGGGAGCCCGGCCACGCTCGTCGCGGCGCCGGGCGTCGAGGCCCTGCGCGCCGCGGATCTGGATGGCGACGGGATCGATGAGATTCTGGCCGCCGTGGATACGCCGGGGCTCGTCATCCTCCCCGGCGCCGGGACCATGCAACCGCAGTCTTGAGACGAAAGGAATCCGCGCGGGCGGGAAACGGCCGTTCTCGGCGCTCTCGGGCCCCGGAGCGGCGGAGGCAATGCTGATGTCGGATGCCGCACACGACCACAAGGCGCATCGGCGCCACGACGAGCGCGACGCGCCCGCGCCGGGGCCGCCGTCCGCCGGCGGCGCCACCGACGGGCTCGATGCGCTCCTCGACTCGTGGGTGTCGCGCTACTGCCCCGAATGCAGCTCCCGCTACCCGACCTCCGAGGATTCCTGTCCCAAGGACGGCACTCATCTCCGCGACCTCTCGATCGACTTCACGAGCGACGCGTCCGTCACGCCGCCGGGCACCGACACGACCACGCCGCCGCCGCCGGCGCAGCGCCCGGATGCCAGGCCGCTGCCCGGGATCTTCGGCGACAAGTGGGTTCTCGTTCTGGAGCGCGGCGGCGGGAGTTTCGGCCGCTTCTTCGCGGGCGAGCACAAGATCCTCGGCATGCAGGTCGGCATCAAGCTGCTGCGCCGGCGCTTCACGGCATCGAGCGCCACGCGGCGCCTCTTCCACAAGGAGGCAATGCGCCTGAGCCGCCTCGATCACCCCAACATCGTCAAGATACTCGACTACGGGGAGGAAGGCGAGCAGCCCTACCTGGTCATGGAATACCTCTCCGGGAAGCCGCTCCACAGGTTTCTGGAGAAGGACGCGCTTTCGCTCGACGACAAGGTCGAGATCATGCGGCAGACCGCCGTCGCGCTGATCGCCGCACACCACGGCATCGGCGGCGCCGGGCCGCTCGTGCACCTCGATCTCAAGCCCGAGCACATATTCGTCGAGAAGATCGATGAGCGCTGGCACGTCAAGGTCATCGACTTCGGCATCGCGGAGATCGTCTCGGCGCGCGATACGGCGGACGCCGCCGGCGGCGGCGAGCCCTGCCCCAGGCACTACGCCGGCACGCTGCCCTACATGGCGCCCGAGCGCTGGCGCGGCGTGATCGACCCGCGCTGCGACATCTACTCGATGGGCGTGATCCTGTACGAGCTGATTGCCGGCGGCAAGCCCTTCGAGGCCGCGAGCCGCGACGCCTGGCGCTCCGCGCACGAAACCGCGGCGCCGCCCCCGCCAAGCGTCAGGCGCCAAGACCCGCGCACGAGAGCCCTGCGGGAGCTCGACCGCATCGCGATGTGGTGCCTCGAGAAGGATCCTGCCAGGAGGCCGCAGCGCGCCGAGGACCTCGCCGCCGCGTTCAGGCGCTGGCAAACGCGGCCGAGACGAAGCCTCGCGCGGCGGCTTGCCGGCGCGGCGATCGTGCCGGTCCTCGTCGCGCTGCTCGCGGCGGGGCTGTTCTTCTGGCGGCCGTGGGAGAAGATAACGGTTCCCCCGGACGCGGAGCGCGGCGTGGGCAAGCTCACGCGCGTGTGGCTCTCCGCCTCGGTGCCGAGGTTCGTGCGCGAAGGTTCCGCGGCCGGCCTGCGCATCGCGCCCGCGGGGCGCGACCGGGACTTCGAGGAGTTCCCCCTGGGCGCCGTCGGGCCCAACGGGGCCCTCCGCGCTCCCACGCCCCCGGGCGGCGAGATACGGAAGAAGCTCGAGAAACCGCTGCTCGGGGAACCGCTGCTCGAGAAGGCGGTCGCGCACATCTTCGTGCTCGACCGATTGGGGTACACAAGGCTCTCCGACCCCTTCGAGATCGCGATCGATTGCGAGCCGCCCGAGGTCCTTCGCATCAACGGCAGCGACTACGAGCACGGCGCCGCGGTGCCGCTCCTGATACCGCTTGGCGGCGATGGCAAGGAAGTCTCCGTGAGGATCACGGCCGGCGAGCCGCTCGACGACGCCGCGTGCTTCCTGAACCAGCGCAAGGGCACGCCCTCCCCCGACCGCGAAACGATGACGTTCAACGTCTCGGTGGGCGCGCCTCTCCTCGACATCACGCTCGCGGACCGGTGCGGCAACACCGCGCCCACCGTGATCGGGAACTTGAACTGGATCCCCGAGCACGGCAAGGGGCCCGTCATCGCGCGCTTCGAGGTCGTCGGCCCGGGCACGGCCGAGACACCTCTGCACGGCCGCAATTGCCCCGCCCGCCGCGCGTCGCGCGAGGGCGCGCACGTCACGTTCGCGTACACGATCGACTATCCCCGCAAGTGCCGCATCGACGTGCGCCCCGTTCGCCCGCCCGGGGAGCTCGCGGCGGGCGAGGGGTCGTTCGAGATCGACGAGCAGGAGCTTTTCGACCTGGCGGGCGAGCGCACCTGCGTCGATGTCCAGCTCTCCGTGATAGACGATCTGGACGCGACCCTGGGCGTCCTCGACCCCCTCGCCGCGACCGAGCCGTGCCGCATCTTCTTCGAGCCCCCGCTCGATGTGAACGTCCTTCCCTCGGACAGCGAGCCCACGAGCGACCCCGCGATCACGGTGCAGGTCGTCGCCCGGGGGCCGCGGCTCGCGCAGGTCACCATCGACGGCGCGCCCGTCGAGGAAAACGGCGGCAGGTTCGCCCGCGACGTGCCCGTAGCGCCGGCGGGTCCGACGACCGTCCGTGTGAAGATCGTGCGCGCGTGCGGCGAGACGTACGAGGAGCTGCGTCGCTACCGGCGCGCGCCGATCGACCGCACGACGTACGTGTTCCCCCTGGACGCGCTCCGGCTCAGGTTCGAGTTCTTCACGTACACCGACCCCGACACGGACGACCCGGAGCGGCTCTGGGTTCTCGACGGCGATTCCTGGCGCGGATTCCTCGACGCCTTTTGCCCGGCGGCATCGCGTCCGGGTTTCTCGGTTGAGGAAGCTCGGGACGCCGCGCGCGTGCTCACCGAGGAACTTCGCCGGAGAGCGTTGCTTCCCGGCGACGGCTCCGTTGCGGAGCTGCCAATCGAACGACAGGTCAGGGCCCTGTGGCAAGCCAAGCGCCTTCCGCCCGCGGGGCTCGAATGGGTCGCCGGCGGTCAGGGCGAGCATCTGCTCCTCGCGAGGAAGACGGGCGCCGATTCGCTCAAGCTGGAAAACGCGGAGGCGGTCGAGCCCATGCGCGACGCCATGTTCCGCGTGGTGATTCGCGACCGCAACGGCCGGGCCCTGTCGCCCGCGTCCGCGATCGAGGCCGTGCGCGCGGAAGGAGGAAAACGGTGAGCTCGACGACGATCGTCCTCGGCCAGCGGCGCGCGCGATGCGCCGCGGCGACCCGCGGGCGCATCCCGCGCTCGATGCTGCCCGCCGCCGTCGCCGCCTGCCTGTGCTCGTGCAGCACGCAGCCGCCCGCCGTCGAGGAGCTCTTCCCGCAGCCGCTGCCGTTCAGCGTGAGCCTCGACCTCGACGAGATGCCGGCGGCGCTTGCGCTCTACGGAACGACCGACGAGTGGCGCAACGACATCCTCGCCGTGCTCGACGCCGCACGGCTGTGCCACGATCTCCGGCGCGCGGGCGACGGCGGCAATCCCGATGTCTCGGTCCATGTCGCGTTCCCGGCGGCCGAGGAGCACCGCACGGAAGTGGACGTGCCCTCGGCGTTCGTCACGACGATCGCGTGGAGTTGCGTCCCGCCGCTCCACCTCTTCGTCCGCGATGTGGCCGTGTTCCCGGGCGTGCGCCTGACCGTCACCTTGACACGCGAAGCCGCCCTCCCGGACAGGAAGATCGAGCACCAGGCCGCCGTGTATACGAGCTACCTCCAGCGCTACCCGTTCTTCTCGTGGGAGACGCTCGGCTCGATCCTGCTGCCGTCCTTCGTGTTCTCGAGCGGCGAGCCGAAGCACATGCTGCCCGCGATCGCGCCGCGGGTCCGCGCGGACATCGCGTGCGCGATCGCCAGGGAAATCGGCGGCAGCGCGCTCAGGCCCGCCGACGATCTCCTCAGGAACCCGCGCCTGCAGCGCGCGGGGGAGGCGCTCGTCCTCCATGCCGAGGGCAGCGCCGATCTTCACATGCTCCTCCTGCGCCTCGACGACCCGGACGCGGCGGCCTTTCACACCAGGATCCTGCCGCCGGCGCCGCTCGGCGGAGAGGCCGCGCCGATCGCGATTCCGCTCGACCCCGCGGCGCTCGCCGGCGCGCCCCGCGCCCGTCTTCTGCGCATCCAGGCCACGCCTCGTTCGATCGGCCGAGCGTCCGAGCGCTACTCGCTGCGCATCGACGACGGCGCGCCGCCCGCGCCCGCCGCGGAGCGCGCGAAGTGACTCCCGCCGAACCGCCGACAACGTCCCTTTTCGAGGGCCTAAGCCTTGCCGACGACGCCGCCATGAGCGAGATCCGCCGGCGCTATGGCCCGCGCGTCTGGCGCATCGCCCGCCGCGGCCTGCACGCGCGCAGCACCTTCATGTCGGAAGCGGCGTTTCTCGCCTGGGTCCGCCGTATCGTCGAGCACAGGATTCTGGCCGCGGCCAAGCCCCGCGCCTTCCGCCGCCGCGGTCCCAGCGCGCCGCGCCCCGTATGCGAGGAGGGCGACGACTCGGTCGCGCGCGCGTTGAGCGACCTCGCCCCCGACGACCGAGCGCTCTTGATCACCCGCGCCATCCTGAACGTGCCGTGGGACGCGATCGCGCGCTCGTGCGGCGACACCCAGGCCCCGCTGCAATCGCGCTACGCGCAGCTCCGCCGCCGGCTGGCCGCGATCCTGAAGCGCTGTGCGCTTCCCGACACGAGCGCCCTGGACGCGGCCCGCGACACCACGAGCTGGACCTGAAATCGGGGACGGAAAACCGGGGACAGTCACTGATTTGTCACTCTGCGCGAGGGGGCCTATACTCTCGTTCAGCGGAGAATCAATGACTGTCCCCTGTTTTCCCCGCATCCTCGTCCTGATCGCGGCGTGCGTCGCGGCCGGCGCGCGGGGCGACGCCGTGCAGACGCTCCGGCTGATCCTCCCGCCGCAGCCAGACCCCATCGTCGAGCACATCGCGCGCGTGCTCGTGCGCCAGATCCGGGACCGCTGCGATGCGTGGGTCGTCGGCGGCGAGGCGCCGCTCTCGGTCGAGCTGGCCCTCGATCCCGGCATCGGCCCCGAAGGATTCCGGATCGCCGATGGCGCCCCCGGCACGATCCGCATCATTGGCAACGATCGCCGCGGGCTCCTCTACGGGGTCGGGAAGTTCCTGCACACGTCCGCGTACGGCGACCGGGGCTTCGTTCCCGGCGCGTGGCGCGGGGTCTCGGTGCCCGCGATGCCCGTCCGGGGAATCTACCTTGCGACCCACTTCCAGAACTTCTACCAGGTCGCGCCGATCGAGGACGTGGCGCGGTACGTGGAGGACCTGTCGCTCTGGGGCGTGAACGGCTTCCTTGTCTGGTTCGGCATGGAGGAGTTCAACGGGATCGACGACCCGAAGGCGCGGGCCATGCTGGCCCGGCTGCGCGCGCTCCTCGGGATCGTCAAGAGCCTGGGGCTCGACGCGTGCCTGGGGTGCATCTGCAACGACGGCTACGCGAACAGCCCCGCGCACCTGCGCGCCGAATCCGGCACCGCGGGGCGCCCGCACTACCACACGAAGATGGGCGAGCGCATCTACAACCTCGGCAACGAGCTCTGCCCGAGCAAGCCGGGCGTCCCGGAGCTGCAGCTTGGGTACTGCGAGGAGAAGTTCCGGGCCTTCGCGGACATCGGCCTCGACTTCTGGTTCATCGCGCCCTATGACAACGGCGGCTGCACGTGCGCGCAGTGCGCGCCCTGGGGCTCGAACGGCTACCTCCGCATGGCCGAGCCGATCGCGCGCGCCTACCGCCGCGCCTTCCCCGGCGGCAAGGTGGTCCTGAGCACGTGGTATTTCGACCGCTGGGCGTACGGGGAATGGGCGGGAATGGCGGAGAAGTTCGCACGGGAGAAGCCGGACTGGGTCGACTGCCTGATGGCCGACAACTTCGAGGACTATCCCCGCTACCCGCTCGACAACGGCGTCCCGGGAGGGCTCCCGCTCGTCAACTTCCCCGACATCAGCATGTGGGGGCAGGATCCGTGGGGCGGCTACGGCGCGAACCCGTATCCGGGCCGCATCCAGAAGCGCTGGGACGAGACCGCGGCGAAGCTCTCGGGCGGCTATCCCTACTCGGAAGGCATCTACGAGGATCTCAACAAGGTGATCTGCGCGCAGCTCTACTGGGCGCCCGGCCGCCCGGCCGCGGAGACGGTCAGGGACTATGCCGCGTTCGAGTTCTCGCCGGACGTCGCCGCCGGCGTGGCGGCGGCCGTCGCGATCTTCGAGGAGAACCATGCGCGCGAGCGCGTCGGCCAGAAGGCGGTCGCGGCCGCGCGGCTGCTCGAGGGCGCCGATGCCAGGCTGACGCCGCAGGCCCGCCGCTCGTGGCGCTGGCGGCTTCTCCGCATCAGGGCGGCCATCGACGAGGAGCTCCACAGGAACAGCCTTGGCCGAGGCCGCGCCGAGGTGCTCCGCGGCGCCGCCGAGGAGTTGCTGGTGATCTCCCGCGCCGAGAACGCGTGGCCGATGCTGCGCCCGGCGCGGATTCCCGCCCTGAACATCGAAGGCCCCGGCCTGCCGGCCGCCCATGCCGAGGCGGTCGCGGCATCGAGGCCCGCCGCGTGGTGGCGCATGGACGACTTCCGCGGCCGAGCCATCGCGGATGCGACGCCGCACGGACGGGCCGCCGTCTGCGAGGACGGGGTCACGCTGGTCCCGCCCGGCGACCCGCCGGCGAGCGCGCTGCCCGCGAGCCGCGCCGCCTGCCTCCACGGCGGTCGCATCAGGGCAACGATCGACAACCTCCCTGACGCCTACAGCGTCGAGTTCTGGTTCTGCAACACGCTGCCCGTCGCGGCCCGTCCCGTGACGGCGTATCTTTTCTCGCGCGGCAGCGAGGGCCCCGAAGGCACGCCCGGCGACGACCTCGGCCTGAGCGGCACGAGCGCCCCGGACACGATCCCGCCCGGCCGTCTCTTCTTCTACAACGGCGACGCGGCCGCGCAGGTCATCGGCAAGACCGACCTGCCCCCGGACACATGGCATCACATCGTCCTCGTGCGCGACGGCAGGCGCCTCGCGGTCTACCTCGACGGCAACGCCCCGCCGGAGCTCCTCGGCGATCTCCCGAAGGGCTACCCCGACGGCGTCACGCAGATCTTCCTGGGCGGCCGGAACGACAACTTCGCGACCCTCCAGGGCAGGATCGCCGAAGTCGCCGTCTACGACCGCGCGCTGCCGCCCGAAGAAGCGACGCGCCGCCACGCGGCGGCGAAATCCGGGGACAGTCACTGATTTGTCATCTCGACGTAAGTACACATCCCCGCGCACAAGGTGACAAATCACTGACTGTCCCCGGATTTCACCGGAGCCGGCGGGCGTGACCAAATCGACCGGCGCCGCAGCGGCGCTTGCGCTCCGGCGCGCACGACCTATGATCGTGGCACGCCGCGGGGGACGGTAGTCGTCGCGGCGCGCGGCGCCGGCGGCCCGCGTGACGCCCCGGCAACGAAAGGACTCCGGCATGGCGCTTTCCCCCCGTGCGAAGTCGCTCATCGAGCGCCTGACGCGCTTCGTCGTCGAACCGCGAATGTTCGAGTTTCGCCGCGCGGCGCGCATCGACTTCGTGAAGGACTACTGCGAGACGCGCGGCGTGGAGGCGCTCTTCGTCGAAGACCACACGCTCTACGTGTTCCGGAGTCCGCGCGGCCTCTGCGCGATCGACTACCTACTCAACGCGCCCGGCGGTGCGTTCTCTCGCGATGAGCGCGCCGCACTGGAGCGCATGCGCGCGAACATCTTCGGGCTCTTCCAGATCGAAGAGCTGCGGCCCGGCCGGGGGTTTCTCCTCCGCCGCTGCGGCACCGCGGAGACTTACGAGGTTGTCGACACGAAGGCCGCCGGGCAGATCGCGAAGGGCGAGTGCGTGGCCTGCCGCCTGGGGCCCTACGGCGACCACCACGAGATCGCCGGCCCGGTCATCCTGAAGTTCGGCCGGGAGTCCGCCGCCGTGGTCGACAGGCTCGCGGCGGAGACTCCCGCGACTGCGGCGTTCGCGAGCGACCCGAGGACGTACCTGCTCCCGGTGCTCCCGTACTCCGGAAACTTGCCTGGCGCGCGCAACCGCCTCGATGCCGAGCTGTTCGCGGCGCGGGTGTTCGCGGACATCGGCCTGCGCCTGAGCGTCGATGAAGCCAGGGAGCGCCTTCGCGCCCACGTCTCGATCATCGGCTTCCTCGCCGAGCTGGAAATGCCGGGCCTGGACAGCATGCAGGCGCTCGACCGCTATGTTCTGGCGCTCCTCAACCTGTGGCAGCACACGCCCCGGAAAGACGACGGCGGCAAGAGCCCCGCGGAACTTCGTGCGGCGCTGAAGGCCGAAGCTGCCGCGGAACGGCGCGAACGGGACGATGTGTGGCTCTTCGAGACGGACGGGTTCGACTCGCTCGCCGCCGAAAGTGGGCGCCGTGTGCATCCCGGGGCCGGCGCGAACTGGCTCGACAGGCCGTACGAGGCCCTCGACGGCCTGACGCCTGCTCGTTACCTCGGCATTGCCCCGGCGCTGCCGCCCGAGGAGGACATGCCGCCGCGCGACCGCCCCGCATGGACCGTTGCGGCGTTGCAGGAGAAGGCGGTCGCTCTCGCCGCGGCGGGACGGGTGCACGGCTTGCTCTGGGTGCTGGGAAAGCTCGATCGCATGGGGGCCGGCGCGCTCCCGCCCCCCATTCGCAAGGACGACGGCACGCACGCGGAGCCGCGGCCGCCGGCAGGAAAGCCCGCCGCCGGTCTGCCCGCCATGCACAGAGAGCCGGATGCCGTCATTCGCGCGGCGCGGAACGTCGCCGCCGCGTTCGATTTCCCCCTGTCGTCTCGGGACGCGGCCTCGGTCCTTGCCATGGTCTCGCCTGAAGCGCTGACACGATTCATGGAAGACCGGTCCGTGGCCGAAAGCCGCAAGGACGAGCCCACGCAGTTCGATACGCTGCTCGAACGCGACGAGGCCCCGAGCGAAGCACGCATTCGGGAGATCCTCGACGCGACGAACTCCGATGCGGTTGCCGGCAAGGCGCTCGCCTTCCTGATCCTCAATGGCAGCCCCGCCGCCGTGAGGGACGGCGCCGCGCGGTTCTTCTCGCTCTGGACCGACTCCGACGGCCAGTCCGAGCTCGCATCCGTGCTCGTCGAGGAACTGCGCCCCGTGATCGCCGAGGCCTGGTTCGGCGATGCGTTCGAGTGCCTCACGCCCGAGGGGAAGACCCGGCGCGAGCCGCGCCTGCGTTTCGCCCCGCTTGCTCCCCGCGCGGACGACCGGGCGCGGGCGCGGGCATCGGCGGTCTTCAGCGAGGAACGCGCGCGCCGCATTGAGGAGCTCACGGAGGACGCGGATCACGAGACGCTCATCCATCTCTGCGCCGAGCTCGTCATCGAGGCGGCGGAGCTCGCCTGGTGCGAGAACCCGCGGTTCGAGGCGCTCGGCCGGAACCTCGCCGCCGTCGCCGAGGCCGCGCGCGCATGCCGCCGGTTCAACACCCTTCCGGGAGAGAAGCCTATCGAGGCGGCGGCGCTCCTGCTGACGTTCGCGGGGAAGGCGGTCCGCGGCCGCGACGTGCGCGCGGAGCTCGCGGCCGCTCCGCCGGGGGCCGAACCCTGGGACGAGCTTCTCGCGGCCGACGAGCCCTGGCTCTCGGCGGCGCTGTTTCCGCGCGTGCGCGCACACGCCGGCCGCGCCCGATTGCCCCTGCTGGTTCACAGCGGCGACCGCTACGTCCAGGACCACGCCGCGCTGCTGCTCGCGAGCTTGGATCCCGCGCATTTTGCGGCGGCGATGCTCGCCGTGCCGCCCTACCACTGCCCCGAGCTCATCGCGCGGGTGTGCTCGCTCGGCGGCGATGAGCTTGTCGATGCGTTGTGCACGAGAATCGCGCATCTGCCGCCTTCGCGACGCCATCACCGAACGATTCCGATGCTCGCCTATGCGGGCACGGAACGCGCCCGGCGGTACTTCGAGCTTCTCCTCGACATGTTCGCGCCGTTCAACAATCACGATCTCGTCATCACGTGCGCGCTGGAGGTCCTGGATCGCGACGGCGCACGAAGGCTTGTCGAGTACGTGCGCCGGGGCGGCATCGACAGCACGCGGTCGTGGCAGGTGTACGCGCGCGAGGAGACGCGCCTCGCGCTCCGAACGCTCATCGACGTGCACGAGCTCGACGCCGGCGTCGAAACGGTGATCGCCGACGCGATCGCCGCGCAGGAGAAGCGCGTGCAGGAGTGCGAAGATCGCAGGGCGGTAACCGACGAGTACGCCGCGCACGAGGCGCACTGCGACTCGCTCCTGTGCGGCGACAACGCCACCCGCGGCAAGGCGACCTTCGGCATCAACGCCGCCGAGATGGGCGACGTCTTCACGATCCGCAACGCAGAGACGCCGATCGGCCGCAACGCCCCCTGCCCGTGCGGGAGCGGCAAGAAGCACAAGAAGTGCTGCGGCGCGTGACGATCCGCCGCCGCTCGCCGCCGCTCCGCAGCGTTCGCTTGCTCTCGCCTCGCGGCGCGGTACCATGAATCGGAACGGAGCATGCAATGCGTGATTCGTCGGTCCCCCATGTTCCGGCACGGAGAGACCCCATGACCGCCGACGACGCTGACCTCCTGGCAGCCGCACACCGATGTCCGCGTTACCGCGAGGACCTCTGCGACCTGGCTTTTCACCTTCCCTCGGCCCCCGGCGCGCTCGATGCGCTGCTCGTGCAGGCCAATGAGGAGAGAGACGCCGGCGCGTTCACGAACATCGCCCTCGCCGCTCTCGCCGCCGGCAGATCCGTCGATGCGCGCCATCTCGTGAGGGGGGCCGTCCTCCTCCCCGACATCGAGACGCTGTGTCGCGTGGCCGTGCACTGCTCGGGCGACCTCGCGACAGCCGCCGCGCAGGCCGTGGAACGGCGCGGACTCGATGAATTCTCACGGACGATGCTCCTTGCCGTCGCCGCGCAGTGGTGCCGGACGCATCGCCAGGGCGTCTTCCCGCCGTCGCTCATCGCGTGCGCACGCACGTCTGTCAGAGCCGCCGCGGATTGGGGCCGTCGGGGCCCCCAGCACGTGCTCCTCGGCGAGGTCCTCGCCGACAACGGCCTCAACGCGATACTGAAGACTCATGGCTTCACGGCCCCCCAGGGCGCCCTGCGCAGGCTGCGGACCCTGTACATCGAGAACGCGATGCTGCCGATCATGCGTTTCCTGCACCCGCGTCCACCGCCGGTGCCTTCGCGCCCGTCCCCCGATATTGCGCGCAATTCCCCCTGCCCGTGCGGGAGCGGAAAGAAGTTCAAGAAGTGCTGCATGGGCCTCGTGCCCGCGGTCGCGCCCCCGCCGCCGCCGCCGGCAGAACCGCCGGCACGCGTTATCCGGGAAGAGACGCTGACGATCGCCGCGCTGCGCCGTATGCAGTCGCACGAGCTCGCGCGACTCGACGCGCGGCGCGTCCCCGCCAAGCTCCACCCCGTGCTAGTGAATTTCCTCTTCATTGGCAACGAGCTTGAAGCCGGCGTGCGCGTCTTCGAGACGGTGGGCATCCACGAGGCGATTCGGGAGCACTGGGATGACGCCATCGGCTATGCCACGAGCGCAGGGCGTGCGGATCTCATACGACGCCTGCTTCAGATCCCCGGCGCACCGGCGGACCGCGAGGAAGAGCTGCCCGGCGATGCGCAGTTGATCGTCTCGGGGCTGATCGACATGCCCGTCTTCGGCATCCTGGAGAACGTGGCGCGCAAGACCCTGGTCACCGACGACATCGACGACCTCATCGCCATACCCGAAGCGCTCTTGCCGCACCGGAGTCCCGCGCTGGGCATCCTCGTCGCGCGCGGAATACTGCCGCTGACCGATGGCCTCACTCGTTCCCTGCTGCTCCAGTCGATTCTGGAGGCGCGCGATACGCTGATGCTCCCGCCGGACGACCCGGCCGAGGACTGGATCGACGCGCTCGATGCCGCCGGCGATGATGTCGATGTCGACGGCGGCGAGGAGCTCGCCGAGGTGCGTGCGCGCTGGGAGGAAGAGCGCGCCAAGGTCCAGAACCTCCAGGGGATGGTGCGCGCGCTCGAGACGCAGCTTCGCGAGACCGACGCCGGGTCTGCGAAGGCGCCCGCCGGCCCCGGCGACGCAGCGTTGCGCACGGAAATGAACATCAAGCTCAGACAGCTCCATGCGGAGATCAAGGAACGCAATGCGGAGCGCCGCGACTTGCGCGCGAAGCTGGCGCGCGCGCAGAGCGAGAACGAGGCGTTGCGCTCGCGGGCTGCCGGCAGCGCCGCAGACGCCGATCACGAAGCACCGGATTCGATCGAGGAGAGCCTTCTCGCCGAGGATGTCGCCGCCGGGCCGCAGCCCGTGCGCGTGCCCGTCTTCCCCAAGGACTTCGCGGCCTCGGTCGCCTCGCTGCCCAAGGCGGTCGTGGGCGCGGCGCTGCGGCTTGTCGGGCGTCTCGCGGCAGGCGACGTCGCGGCCTTCCACGGCGCAAGGCACCTCGAGCGCAACCGCATCGTGATGCGCCAGCGCGTGGGTCTCCAGCACCGATTGCTCTTCAGAACCACGGCGGACTCCCTTCTGGTGATCGCGCTCATTCGCCGCCAGGACATGGACCGCACCATCAAGAACCTGCCATAGCGCACGGGGAAGCGACGCACCACCATGCGGCAGCCTTGACAGCCGATACGGATGAAATCCGGGGACAGTCACTG
>DHGK01000242.1 GCA_002402755.1 Planctomycetes bacterium UBA4800 | reverse complement strand
TCGAGAGACCGCCGAATCGGTTGATCGCGCCGGCCGCCTGCGCCGCATCAAGGCCGTGTGGCGTACACCCGCACGCGATCGACGTACAGATACGAGGGGCTCGCCGCCTCGTCGATGGGCCAGCCGCCGCCCATCGCCAGGTTGACAAGGAGGTAGAGCGGCACCTTGGCCTCTTCGGGCGTTCTCTGACTGAAGACCTCGCTGCCGTCGAAGTACCGTGTCCTTTTGGTAAAGGTGCGCAGCCCGGAGAATTCTCAGTAATCTTGGGCGCTGGCGGGCGGAACACGGCGGCGATCCGCGGCGGTCGATGGGCGCGGCGCCGGTCGTTATCAGGTCGACGGCCATCCCGGCAGGTCAGCGGTTCCGATATCTCGGACTTACGTTGCGGAGCCCTTCGCGCGACCAGTTATCCGACGCTTCCCCGGAGCATCATCCCGGTCCACACGCAGCCGCGATCGCGGCGCAGTGCAGGAAGGCGAGCGACCCTACTTTGCCGCGAGCCGCCGGAGCGTCTCCCTGTAGTTCCAGGGCATCCATTCTGACGGATTCGCCGCGAGTTCGTCCGTGTCAGACCATCCAGTTAATGAGACGCCGCCGCGCGGAAATTGGGTGACACTCCGCCCCCGCACGCACTCGAAGCTCACCTACTCGAAGCTCACCTTCGCCGTGCGGCCCTCCGCGTCGCTGCACGCAAGCACGTGCCCGCCCGGCGCGATCGCCGCGCAGCCAGGGTCGTGGGCCGGAAGCGCCGGCTTGCCCCGCGCCCGGAGATACGCTTCGATGTCCGTCGACCACCTCGCGAACACCCGCCACCCGACCTTCCGCCCCGCCATGCATTCCCCGCATAGAAGCGCGCCGCTCCGTGCATCACGCTCGTTGACGCGATCGATGGCTGCCCGGAGACCGTCGAAACGCCACCACGACGGCTTAGGCCACTCATAGCGCTTCAGAGCATCGAGGCCCTCGCAGGTCGCGAGCGGGAACGCCGCGAACTTCTCGTAGACGCCGCGATCCGTCGCGACGCGCACGCGGCCAGCCCCCCCCAGATGTCGCGGACGGCGCCGTCGGGCTCGGTGCGCATCCACGGCCCGCCCGCCTTCCCCCGCAGTTCCTCGTCCGACGGCACGTCGGGGTGCGTGCAGAAGCAATCGTAGGAGACGACGCGGCAGTCGATGCCGAGCGCGACGAGCACATCCTCCTTGCGATCGGTCCCGAAGCGCGCGAGCAGTTCTCGCCAGACCTCGCGCCCCGCCGCAAAGTCGCGCGGCGTGCGATCCGGCCTCTGCAACGCGATCTCCCGCGACGACGCGGTCGCGTGCGCGGGTGTCTTTCGGGCTGCAACCGGAAGTGGTGTGTTCAGAGTCCATGGGTACGATCCCTGACCTGCGCCGCCCCACTCTACGCGAGGCGCGCCATGGCGCAACATGATCCGCGATCGGCGGACGCGGTCCCCTCGTCGCCCAAGACGCCCCCGCGGCCGAAATCGCTTACCCGGCAGGCTGAGGGGGCAACCCGCGCTGTTCGTACTGCTCGCGCGCTCGGCGGTGCATGCCCTCGAGCTTCGCGCGTTCGCGGTCGAGCGCGCGATCCAACTCCTCCAGCAACGCGTTGCCCTGCTGCGCGTCGCCGGGAAGCTCCATGATCACCTTGCCTTCCTTGTCGACGTGGATGTGCCCGGCACGCGCCTCCATGAAGTCGACGACCGCCGTGCACTGCGCGGCGACGGCCCGCCTGAGCGCCATGAGCTGCGAGAACTCGGCCATTCCCGCCTCCGCTCCCCGATCGAACCCGGCACGTATCCCCTCGCGCTCGTCTGCGGAGACGTCGAGCGCCTGAATGTCTCGTTCGAGCGCCGGCTTGAGGTCGCGAAGTCCCTGTTCGTACGCATCGAGCGTCTTCAAGAAGTCGGCGATCGTCCGGCGGGCTGTCTGGATCCCGCGCGCGGAGGTCAGTTCCGCCAACTCCATGGCCTGGGGCAGCTTGAGCTCCTCGATCCGCCGATCGAACGATTCGTGGAAGGCCGCGCTTCTTTCCCACAAACTCCGCACTTGCGCCTCGCGCGCCTTCCCGCGCTCCTGGGCGGCGGGGAACGCCGCCGCGAGGAGGACGACGCCGGTCCAGAGCGTCTTGCGCCGAAAGCGAGCCATGCGCCTGCCGGTCGCTAACCGATACACCAGGCGGACGACAAGCATGATGACCACGGGCATGATCGCGGTGCCCGTCATCGCGCCCATGCCCTCGGCCGTCCTGAGCGAAGGGTCCCGGGACGCTCCGCAGTGCGCCAGCACGAGCATGACGTACAGAACGAGCGCGATCCAGTCGCCGATCGACATCCCATCCTTCGACGCCGCGGCCGGCACGAGATCGCTCACGGTCAGCCCCTCACTTTCGCCGTCGTTCGCTGCGCGGCTCCCGCGCACGGAAACGGCCGCAATTCCCGCCGCGTGCGGCCGTCGTTGTCAATCCACCCAGTCAGTGAGACAGTGCCGCGCCGAAAACGGGTGACACTCGGACATTGCTTTCCGCGCCCTCTCACGCCGAGCACTCGATCACCTCCTGCACGAAAGATCGTTCCACTGCGCCACTCATTGTGTGGTGCTCCTGCTACCGCCCCGCCCCTTGCACTTGCAGAGTTGCACGCACCTGCGCTTCTACCCACGACTCGCGATCGCGTTCTTCAAGCATTGCGTGAAGAAGCGGAATGATCCCTCAACAGGCGGCATGCTGCGCTGCACGCGATTCGAGCGCTGTCAATAGCGGCTGGCGCAACAACGCAGCCGGCGCGTCCTACTTCGGGAGCCGCCGCTCAGGCTCTCGGACTCCCTCCCCGACGATGGAGCTGACGTTCGGGAAGTCATCCGTATCGACCTGCACGAACAAGCAGTTAAGCTCAGGATACGCGACCAGACGAACCGGCGTGGCACTCGGTGAGAGCGGTCGAGCCGCGAGCCTCTTGGCGGTCTGCTCTGCGAGATCCACTACGCTCACCGAGCGGGCTCGATAGACTGCGGGGCGCCGGATCCCGCTGCTGACTATCCTGACTGAGCTCATCCGAACGGGGAGCTTGGGGGGCTTCTGCTGAGTCTGCAGGTCCTCGAGCAGCCGGCGCACGAGATTGACCACATGCCCTGCCTTCGCCGTTACGGTGATCTTGTCGTTCTTGTCACCGGGGACGACGGCAGATCTGGTAAGAAGTTCGGGAGCCCAGGGGTAAGGCCGTCCGGCAGACTCTTTCTCTTTCCAAGCCGATCCCGAAGTGCTGTCGAGCGAGGCCCGACAGCTCCAATTGCCGGCCTCCAGGGTCGCGATCTCTGAGAAGAGTCCTTCCAGAAGGACAGCAAGGGCGTCCGCCCCAACGCCCTTCGGGAGCGCGAAATCTTCGCTGAACCACGCGGCCGACGGCTCGATTGCCATGAGCATTGCCTTCTTCGCCGAGAAGACTTGCTGCGTCCAGCCTCCGAGAACGATAAGAGCCGCGCCCCGAGGCCGTGCGGTCCTCAGATCCGGAATCGTCGTGCCAACAGACTGCAGGGCTTCTCCGAGCGCCTCTTCGGGCACGTTCCCCGTGGGCAGGAGTATCGTGACGGGACTGAGAACACTGCCGGATACGCCTGGCCGGATGCCGTCCTTGGCCGACGACGCTCTCGCCTCAAAGGCTGGCTCGCCGCCGGGTAGCTCTTTTTCGGATACGTCGCAGCCGTTTACTTTCAGAATCGCCAGACAAATCGGGACATCGATCTCGCTACAGGTGAGCACATGAATACTGTCATCGAAGGGCGTACGCCCGAGATTCCGAATCGACTCATCAATGCAAACGGATTTGCCCGAAGTACGCGCCAGGAACTCGAAGAACCTCAGCATGTTTATTCGTCCTGCGCTGATCTTGCCCTTTCTGTCAGGGAGCACGGTCTCACGAAGGTCAGGTCTAACCACCGCGGGCCAATCGTCCATTCCACCGTTCGTCGGCGCTGGAATCGACGGCGCCGCTGCAGTCAACGGTGTGCAGCAAAGCGCGACGGCGACAGCGGTCAGGAGCGGCGTCGAGCGGGCCTTCATGCGGTCTCCCTTCTCGCCATACGAAATGCCGTTCGGATTCTCATCACCGATCATTCTAACGCATAGGAAATGCCGTTCGCGTTTTCATTATCCACTATCGTAATCGCGACCCTCGCCGCGGTCAATCAACGGTCGCGCGAACTCTTGAGGCGCTCCGCGCGAGCCCGTACACACTCCGCGCGGGGTGTGTGCGGGCTCGCGCGGAGATCCGGGCTGCCTGAACGCCTCCGAAACGGCCTCTCGCCGGTGTTTTCTCCCCGGCGCCGCACGCACCCTCTCTGCCGCCGGCCCTGCGCTCCCGCACGGCCGGTTTCGGCGCTCGTTCGCGCCCCCGCCTCGCCGCCCTCACGCACCCAAGTCTCACTCCCGCTCGACGCACTCGGTCCCGCCCCACCCGCCTCCCGCGCCGCCGGGATCGGCGTCGCAGGGGAACTCCTGGGCGTATTCGTCCACCACGACCCGCCGCTCAACGACCGGCAGGGAACGATCGGCCGGCACGGGGGCGTCATGATGTGCGCCGACGAGCCGACGATGCGCTGGGCGACGCGCGGGTACGTGATCGACTGGATCGAGTGGTTCGACGCCGCCGCGGGCTGGCAGGGGGCGTACCGGCTCACCATTCACGAGCAGGGCGTGGAACGGGTACTGCAGCAGGTCCCGCGCGACATCGCCTTCCTGGGGACGATGTGGGAGGTCGAGTTCGACGGCACGCTGATCTCGTTCTGGGTCGACGGCGAGAACATCTTCGAGTACGTCGATGCGACCTTCCGCGAGGGCTACGCGGGAGTGTGGGCCTACTCGTCCGGGACGATGCTCGACGCCGACGACGTCGTCATCGGCGTGAAGATGCGCGGGCAGACCTTCACGCGCGGCGAACGAACGCCGACGGCCGGATCAACATCGCGGACGCGATCCGCGCGCTCGGGTATCTCTTCGGGGGCCCGAGCGACCCGTGCAAGCTCGGGGTCCCGAACTGCATGGACAGCGGCGATGCGAACGACGACGGGAAGATCGACGTGGCGGACGCCATCAAGATCCTCGGCCATCTTTTCACGAACACGGGACCGCTGCCCGATCCGTTCGCGGCCTGCGGCTCCGACCCGACCGACGACGCGCTCGCGTGCGAGGTCTTCGCGCCGTGTCCGTGAGGAGGAGACACGCTGCGGGCCGGGTGGTCACGCGGCGCCCGCACCGCACGGGATTCTCGCGCACCGGCCGGCGAGCAGTCTTGCCGGCCGATCTTGCCGGGGAGCCGCGAGCAACGTATCATCGAGCGAAGCACGCTTGGGAGAGGATGCTCGATGCCGAAGGCGGTCTATCTGGAAACGACCATTCCCAGTGCGTA
>DHGK01000160.1:2682-7136 GCA_002402755.1 Planctomycetes bacterium UBA4800 | reverse complement strand
GAGAACCACGCGCCGCACGCGCTAGGCGGCCGGACGTACGATCGCGTCTCGGCAAGAGACGTGCACACGGGGCGGAGACATCCGCCCCGTGTGCATTGTTCGGCGGCCGTGCGGCGTCTTCGCCGCGCTCAGCGGCGCCCCGCATCGCCGCCCCCCGGCGGGGGCGCGGTCTCGATCGAGAACGTTCCCGGCGGCGGCCACCTGAGCGGGTCGCGGCGCGATTGCGGGCCCATGCGGCTGTCCTCGGGGCGGTAACGGTCCAGGAGCAACCGCAGCGTGCCGCGATACGCCTGCACGGCGTGCGCGCGGCGCAGCGCGTCCTTGGACTGGGCGTGCAGGGTTGCGAGGCTCTGGCGCACGTCGAGGAAGAAGCCCACGGACGGCGTACCCTCGTACAGGACGATGAGGTGGGCGTGCGGGCCCGGCTCGATGTGCGCGTGCAGGCGGTCGATGACGGCGCGCAGCGGCTCGCTCGGATCCTGCCCGGGCGCCTTCTCGCGGATGAATCGCCTGAGGAGCGGCAGCAGCAGCTCCTCGGCTTGGGCCTGCAGATGCGGCGCCTGCCACGAGCCGTGCGCGAGCAGCGCGAGGGAGGGATGCGCAAGGACGAAGAGCTCGATCAGGGCGAACTCGGCATCGCAGACCTCGGGCGCCGCCGCAAGCGGCGGCGCCGTGTCCTCGACGACCCGGCTGACCGCCGGCTGCCCGCGTCCGAGAAGGGCGCGCGCGCGCTCAGCGAATCCCGCCAGCAACGGTTGCCGCGGGCGCACATCGGGAGGCGGAGCCTCGCCGCGCTCGGCGGCGATCGCGCGGACGATGGGCGCAAGCGCGTTGCGCAGCGCGTCGGGCTCCTTCTTCGCCGCCTCGGCGATGGCCGAGGCGATCACGGGCGTCAGGAGCTCGATGAGGCCCTGCCGGTCCTCGATCCTGGACTGGATCTGGCCGAGAATCTCGACCACTTCCTTGATGCCGCGGCTCTCCTCGGTGACGAGGATGTTGCGCAGGTCTTCGAGCAGGGCGCCCGATTCGTCGGGCGTCGGCGCGGCGGGGGACTTCTCTGCGCACATGCGATCAGTCCGGATCCTGCTGCCGCGATTGCCTGGCGGCGGCAGGCGTCTTGTCGGCCGGGGCCGGCGCGCGGGAGGCGGCGGGCTGCGGGCGCTTGTCGGCCCGCTCGAGGAGCTGGGCGCCGAGCGCGAGCAGGACTTCCCCGAGCGCGTAGCGGGACAGCTTCGTCTGCTGGAGCGTCGCCACGGCCTCGTTCAGCGCGCCGCGGACGTCGGCGATGCGCGCGGCCAGATCGTCGCGCGCGCGGCCGTGCTCGCCCGCCAGCGCCGCGGTGCCATCCTCGAGGCGCGCGCACCGGTGCGCGAGCGCGTCGAGACGTTCGGTGTCGGCGGTGCCGAGCGCGGCGAGGCCCTCGCGCGCCTCTGCGGCGGTCTCGGCGATCTTCGCCTCGAGCGCATCGCGCAGGGAATCGAGCGACTGCTCCCAGCCGCGCTGGATGCCTGCGACGGCATCGGCCGTCTCGCGCCGCAGATCGCGGACGGACGCCTCGATCGCGGTCAGGCGTTCATCGACGCGCCGCGCGAGTTCCTCGGCGTCGCGGCCCTGCGCCCGCTCGTGGGTGTCGAAGGCGTTCTTGAGCGCGGCGATCTCGTCTCTGATCTCGTCGCGGAACGCGGCGAGCGCCTCCTCGTGACGCTGGAATTTCAGTTCGAAGGCCTTGAAGTCGGCCCCGGCAATGATCTCGCGCACGCGATCCAGATTGGATGGCGCGCCGCCGGGAACATCGTTGTATGCTTTGACCACGGCCCACCTCGCTTGCCGGTTTCGACGGCCGCATCCGCACGGACCGTCATGCCGCATGATTGTAATGCACGCGGGGGGGGAAGGGCAAGAACGCAGGCGGCGGACCCGTCCGTCAGAACCAGCGCTGCTCGCGGATCGGCCCGATCTTCCAGGCCAGGTGCCAGCGCTGCCCCGTGCGCTCGAAACCGAGGCGCGCGAGGCGCCGCGCGAAGTCGGGCATGTGGGCGGCGCCCCAGAGCAGCGCCACCCGCCCGGGCTTGTCGAGGTGCGGCGCGAGGACGTCCATGGCCCGCCGGTTGCGGGCGGAGATCAGGATGTCGGTGCGCTCGTCGGGGTTCTCCAGATCGAGGAGGGCGAGCGCGGCCGGAATGTCTCCGAGGAGCTGGCCCAGGAAGACCTTGAGGGAGCGCCGCAGCTCCGGGTTGTCCGCGAAAAGGTCGTCGCGCCGCTCCTGCCCGCGCCTCGGGCGCGGCAGGAAGCGATCGAGGAGTTTCTCCCTGGGCGGCGGGGGGAGCGGATTGCCGCCGAGGAGGTCCAGGATCTCGTCCCAGGAGAGGTCGGAGTGCACGAGGTTCGGGGCGAGGTAGTCGAGCTCATCGAGCTGAAAGGAGAGCTGGAGGGCCTGCCCGGCCGCCTGCTGGAGCGCGGAGAGCGCGCCGGCCGATTCGCCGCCGGTGCCGGCCACGAGCTCGAAAAACACGAGATCGCAGCCCGAAAGCTCGCGCTGGACTTCCCGGTAATATGTGCTGTCCGCGACGTGGACGACGCTCACGAGCTCGACCTCGGTGTCGCCGCGCCGGAAGGTCACCGTGGCCGTGTAGAGGCCGCCGCGGTCGAAATCCTCGTACGCGAAGCGCGTGAAGGCGGCGGGACCGCCGTCCTGGGCGGCGAACAAGACACAGAGGGCGATCAACTGCACGCGAGTGTCCTTGTAGGCTGTAGGCCGGAGGCTGTAGGTGTAAAGGATAGGGTCTTGTTCATCGAGTTTACATCGCCGGGCAGCTATGCTCAACCCATGGGCCCGGGGGTTCTTTCTTAGGCTATAGGCTGAAGATAGACGACGGAATCTTAGGGGGCGGCTTCGCCGCCTTCTTCGGGTGCTTTTATCTATCCCCCGCCTCCCGCCTCCAGCCCAACGTAACGCCTATCTCGGCAAAGGTTTACGAAAAATCATCCTCGCGCGAAAAAAATGCTTGCACGGCTTCGTGGTTAGTGCTATGTTAGTGCTGTTAGATAAATGTTAGATATCGAGTCCCGAGGAGGGGCTTGCAATGGTGAAGTCAATCGGCTCGGCGGCGTTCGCGTGCGGGACGTGGGAGTGGCACGCATTTCTTGCGCGCGCATTCGGTGAAGGATTCGTCGGCAGGATGCTCGGGCGGCGGCGGTCGCCGGCGATCGGCATGGGCAATGGGCGCTTGTCAGGAGGCCTGTATGCGAAAGGTGCTCGGTGAGATCGGTTCGTTCTTGGGCATCATGCTCGCGGTTTTCTTCGCGCTGCTTGCAGCCTGAGTGACGTGTTTCGGAATCGCGGCGACGCACCGAGAGCCTTGCGCGGGCGCCGGCCGGGGAGCGTGGGCAAGGCGGGATTCGACTGGGGAGTTGCGCCGCGCATGGGTACCCGCACGGTGGCGAGGCGGGTTTGGGAGTACCCGGGGCTAGGAACTGCGTCCGGCGCAACCCCCTCTTTTTGCAGGGGATAGGAGAGACGGCGTGGCGGCGTTGACCCCCAAGCAGAAGCAGGTCCTCGAGTTTGTGGAGGCGTACATCGCCGATCGGGGGCTGGCGCCGACGTACGAGGAGATCGGCGAGGCGGTCGGAACGTGCAAGGTGACGGTGCTGGCGCATCTGCAGCAGCTTGAGAAGAAGGGGCTTATCAGGCGCGTGCCGTATGCGTCGCGCGCGATCGAGCTGTGCGGCGAGCGCGCGCGCATACCGGTCGTGGGCGCGATCCAGGCGGGTCTCCCGATCCTCGCGTTCGAGGAAGCCGAGAAGGAAGACCTGCGCGACCTGATGCCGCTCGGCGGCGACCTTTTCGCGCTGCGCGTCAAGGGAAAGTCGATGGTCGAGGACCACATTCAGGACGGCGATTTCGTGATGGTCGCTCGTGCGGCGGCGGCGGATCCCGGGGATCTCGTGGTCGCGCTGGTGGACGACGAGGAAGCCACGCTGAAGCGTTTCTACCCGGAAGGCGCATCCGTCCGCCTGGAGCCGGCAAACGCCGCGTTCGATCCCATCATCGTTCCGCGGGAGCGGGTGCGGATCCAGGGACGCGTCGTGGGGGTGCTGCGCCTGTACCGCTGAACGCCCCGGTGAGGAGACGCGCCGGCATTCGGGACCTGCGCGGGCCGAGCCGCGGCCCCTTACGCGATGCCGAGCGCCGTCTTCACCTTGTCGACCGCGGTCGCGGCATCCTCGGCGAAGAGGTCGGCGCCGATCTGGTCCGCGAAGCCCTGCGTCACCGGCGCGCCGCCGACTATGATCCTGCCGTGGAAGCCGCCCTGCTTGAGTATGTTCACCGTGGTCCGCATGTTGTCCATGGTGGTGGTGAGGAGGGCCGACATGCCGACGACGTCGGCCTTGTGGTCCTTGGCGGCCTGGAGAAACTGCTCGGGCTTCACGTCCACCGCCATGTCGACGACGTT
>DHGK01000160.1:0-2668 GCA_002402755.1 Planctomycetes bacterium UBA4800 | reverse complement strand
TCCTTGACGGTGCCGATGACCAGCGTGCCGCGCGGCTTGAACCCGCGCTGGGCGAGCTTCTCGGTGATGAACTTCAGCCCGGCGTTCAGCGCGCGCTCGGACAGGAGCACCTGGGGAATGTAGAACTCCTCGCCCTTGAACTTGTTGCTGACGACTTCCATGCCCTTCACGAGGCCCTGCATGAGCACCGTCTCGGGGGCAAGGCCCTCGGCGAGCGCCTTGGGCACGAGCTCCTCCATGCGCTTGTTCTTCCCGGAGACGACGCAGTCCGCGATTTCCTTGAGCAACTGTTCTGACATGTGACCTCCACGCCTGATGCCAGGGTACGGACCGAATGATACCATGCGGCACCGGGCGGCGGCAATACCCGGAGGGCGGTCCGGCGGCGCTAGTGCGTGTCGTCCTCGCCCGACGCGTCCTCGATGATGACCCACGGGACGGCGGCCTGGAGGGCGACCTGCCTGAAGCGCTCGCGGCCGAGCTGCGCCGCGAGCTCCTGAATCACTTCCCAGGCCGTGCGGGCCTCCTTGGCGGCGATGTCGGAGAGGATATGCGCCGCGGCGGCGAGATGCGCGAGCGCGGGAACCGGATCGCCGCGGTCGGCGTGCATCTGCCCGAGGTGGTAGTGCGTCGCGCCCTCCAGCGCGCGGTCGCGCAAGCTCGCGGCGATGGCGATGGCGTCCCTGAAGAACGCCGCGGCGCGGTCGATGTCCCCGCGGTTTTTCGCGGTCAGGCCGCGCAGTTGGAGCACGCGCGCCCGTGTCGGCCCGTCGGAAAGCTCCCGGGCGAGGCCGTCGGCGCGCTCGAGCATCTCGTCGGCCTCAAGAAGGCTCTCGCGGGCGAAGTGCACGTGCCCGAGCTGGAGCAGCACGGCGCACCGCATGCGCCGGTCGCCGAGGCGCTCGGCGTCGGCGAGCCCCTGCTCGTAGTGGTAGGCGGCGTGCTCCATGTCCCCGCGCACGAAGTGGATGTTCGCGATCTGGATCCGTGCGGCGGTGCCGACGCTCTCGTCGCCGCAGTCCGCCGCGATGGCGCGGCTCTGCTCGTAGTGGCGCAGCGCCGCCTCCATGTCGCCCTGCAGGTAGTGCGTGTTGCCGAGCTGATGGAGCACGCGCGCGACGTTCGTGCGGTCTCCCAGGGCGTCGAAGTGCTGCCGCGCCTCCTCGTAGAGGTCGCGCGCGGCCCCGTAGTCCCCGAGGTTCTTCCTGACGATGGCGAGGTTGCCGAGCACGACGGCGCGCGTGCGCCCCTGCGCCTGTGCGAGGATGTGCCGCAGGATCTCCTCGGCCGGATCGAGGGCGCCGGCGCTCAGGAGCTGCTCGATGACCTCGCGGTGAAGCTCGTAGGCCGCCTGGAAATTCCCGCCCGCCAGGTACATGCCCAGGCCGCGGATCAGGTCCCACACGGTGCGCGAGCGGCGCCCGGCCTCCGTCCAGAGATTGCCGAGCAGCGTCCAGTTCGGCGCGGAGTCCTCGGCGCGCCGCGCGACCAGTTCCTGCACGGCGCGTGCCACGGCGGGGTTGAGCGACATACGGTTGTCGGCCTCGGATGCGCCCTCGATCAGGCCCCATGCCGCGAGCGCATCGGGCGCCTGCGCCGCCATGCCGGCGTCGCGCACGAGCGCGCGCACGAACCCCCGCGTCACGCGGCCGCCCGCGTGCGCGAGGGCGCTCAGGAGCGCGCGGGCATCGGGCGGCAGGTGGCACCACACGTGGAGGCAGAGGGCCTCGAAGTCCGCGTGCGCGGCGCCTCCGCTGCGGAGTGCGGCGGCGGCCGCGAGCCTCAGGCCGAGGGGATGCACGAAGGGCGGCGGCTCCCCGGCGCCCTCGCAGGCGCGCCACAAGGCAACACGCTCGTCGGGCGCGAGCTCGGGCAGCGCGATTGCGGCCCGCGGCGCGCCCGCGAGCTCCTCGGGCAGCAGCGCGGCATCCTCGGCCGTGACGATCACGCGGCACCCGCGCGCGATGCAGTCCCGCAGCCGGGCGGCGAGCTCGCCGAGCTCGCGCCGCCGGCTCCGGGATTGCGCCGGGAATCCGTCGTGCGCATAGTCGACATCCTCAAGAACGAGGGTGACATCGGCCGCGGGGAGCGCCTCCTCCAGGGTGTCGAGCTGCGCCGCGTAGGGCATGTCCCGCGCGATGGCATCGTGGAGCCGTGCATCGTTCCGCGCCAGGAGGGCGAGCCCGATTGCGCCCAGGAGCTCGCGGGGGAACGCGCCGGGGAAGCACGCCAGGACGATGCGCTCGTCCGCCGGCCGCGCGCTTCCGAGGAGCGTGCTCTTGCCGGCGCCGGCCGGCCCGGTCACGACGAGCAGCGCGCCCCGCGGGTCGGCGCGGTACTCCGCCAGGCGCTCGCGCGCTGCGGCAAAGAGCGGCAGATGTGCAGCCGGCTGCTCGACTTCGTTCATCGGACCTGAAATCCCCGGTGCGCGGTCGAGGGGACGCGCCGCAAGGGGCATCTCCTGCGCATCGAATCAACTGTACCACGGTCGCGGGGGCCCGAACAGCCCCGCAGCCGCGCCCTTTGGCGGCGGCCCCGGCGGGGTTAGAATGCAGGTAGCCGTTCACGGTTTTCTCGCCGTGTTCGGGTGCACAGACACGTGTCATCTGACGGAAAAGAAACCACAGAGGCGCAGAGAGCACAGAGAAGAAAACGGAGAAAGACCGCC
>DHGK01000367.1 GCA_002402755.1 Planctomycetes bacterium UBA4800 | reverse complement strand
GCGGAGATTCGCGTGTTCGGGATGCCCCGTGAACGGTTACGTGGCATCGTCCTTCCGCCCCCAACGCCATGATCGAGTGCCTCGCGGTCCGCAGCACGGATTCTCTCAACACGGCATCGGACCCACTCAACACGCCGGCGCCTTCGCGGTACAATCGACTGCAGTGCTCCAGTCGAGGAAACGAGGAGTCCCGGTCCGTGTGGTGCATCGCCATCGTGTTGTTCGGCATGAGCCCGGACTTGTGCCGCGAGTCCGTGTACGGCGTCTACAGCGGCGACGCCAAGATCGGCCGGCTCGTCCTCGATCTGGCGCGGCGCGGCGACGCCTACGTCCTCACGACGGACTTCGCCGCCGTGCTCACGACCGAAGGCCGGCGCCTCGATCTTCGCTTTCGCGAGGAGAAGTCCTTCGACGCGCGCGCGCCGCACCGCCTGGTGCGCATGACGCACGCGAGCAACCTCGCCGGCGCGCCGACCCAATGGCGCGCCGAGGTCGACGCCGGCCGCCTCCTCGTCACCAAGGACGGTCGCACCGCCGCGGCGCCGCTCCCCGGTCTCACGCTCGACGCGGCGCTCGGCCCCGCGCTCTTCGTGCGCACCCGGCCCGCCGCCGGCGCGCGAAGCGCCGACGGGCGCGCGCGGCTCGTCGGGCGCGAGAGGCGGTTCGTCGACGGCACGCTCGCCGACACGTTCGTCATCGAGGAGGACGGCGAGCGCAGCGAGTACTTGGCGCACGGCGAGCTCTTCTCGGGAAGCTTCGCGGGGCTGCGCGTTGTCAAGGAGCCGCGCGGCCGCGTTCCGGAGATCGCGCTCGCGACGCGCGTCGCGGCGACGACGCCCGCGGCTCCGGCGGCCGCACTCGCGCGGGCCGTCTACGCGTTCCCCGACATGCGCCTGCCCGCAACATCGCGCCAGAAGATCGCGGGGCGCGTGAACGGACAGATCCTGCTCGATGTCCGCGCCGAGAACCTGCCCGCGGACTGCGCGGCGCCGCCGGCGGCCCTGCCCGGCGAGCCGCCGGAAGTCGCGGCGCTCGCCGCGAAGCTCGCACGCGACCTCGCGCCGCCCGCCGCTCTGGAGGCGTTCGCCGCCTGGATCGGAGCCAACATCGCGGCCAAGGACCTCGACGTGACGCCGCCGGCCGCGGCGATCCTCGCGCTGCGCGCGGGGGACTGCAGCGAGCGCGCCGAGCTCTTCGCGGCCCTGTGCCGCGCGCGCGACATGCCCGCGCGCCGCGTGGCCGGACTTCTCTGGCAGGGGGACGGCCTGCGCGCCCACGCCTGGTGCGAGGTCATGCTGGACGCGTGGCGCGAGATCGACCCCGCCTCCGGCGCCCCGGTCGACGCGCGCTGCATCCTGCTTTCCCGCGGGCAGGAGCCCCTCGATCTCCTCGCGCTTCTCGACCGCATTGTCCGGGTAACGAGCTGGACGCCGGCCGAGCCTTGAGACGCCGCGTTCTCTGCCGCGCGGCGGCTGCGATTCTTGAATTCCGCCATCCGCCCGGGTATCATGATCGATGAGAGGTGAGTTGTGATGCCGCGCCGGCGGCTCAGGGTTGTCGCGACAGGCGGAATCCGAGGGCCGGCCGGCATCAGAAACACCCGCTCGCGGAACACGCGCGGAGAGGCGGTTCGTCTTCCTGGGCAGGGGACCCTCTCCGCGCGCAATTCGGGGCGCTCCGAATTGTGACGCGGGTTGTGCATTCAGGGCAGGGCTTCTTCGAAGAGAATGCAGAACCGGGCGCAAGGAGTTTCTCGCAACGCCGGCGGTACGCACGTTGCCCGCCGGTGCTCCGTGCTTGCGGTCTGGGCGCTGGGCTCGTGTCTTCAGGGCGCGGCGGCCTCCAGTGAGACGCCGCCTCCAGGCCCCGCTGCACTCCAGTCGGCTCTCGGCGGGGGACCTTCGCCCGCGCCGAGAGCTCCCTCTCACGAGGCCGGACATTTCATCGACGCCGCGCGCGAGGCGGGCATCGCCGTCACGATGACGCGGGGACGACCCACGCCCCAGCAGCGGCTGCTCCTTGAAGTCAAGGGCGGCGGCGCGGCGTGGATCGACTACGACGGCGACGGCTGGCTCGACATCTACCTCGTCAACGGCAACGACCCCTCGCGCACGGGTCCCCAGCCGCGCAGTCGCCTCTTCCGCAACAATCGCGACGGCACGTTCACCGACGTGACCGATGCGGCCGGTGTGGGATCGGACCGCTACGGATTCGGCGTCGCGGTGGGAGACTACGACAATGACGGCGGGGACGATCTGTACGTCACGAACTACCGCGGCAATCTGCTCTACCGCAACAACGGCGATGGCACCTTCGCCGACGTGACGGCGCGCGCGGGCGTCGGCAACAACGCCCGCTGGAGCGCGAGCGCGACGTTCGGGGACGTGAACAACGACGGCTTTCTGGATCTCTACGTCACGAACTATCTCGCCTTCGATATCGCCGCCCCCCCGGGCGAGGGCGGCCTGTGCCTCTTCAACGACATCATAGCGCCCTGCGGTCCGATCGGGCTCTCTCCGGAGCCCGACACGTTCTACCTCAACAACGGCGATGGGACGTTCAAGGACATCTCGGCGGCGTCGGGCATCCGGAGCGTGCCGAGCGCCTACGGTCTCGGCGTCATCATGCGAGATCTGGACAACGACGGCTGGACCGACATCTACGTGGCGAACGACATGTTCCCGAACTACCTCTTTCGCAACAAGGGCGACGGCACGTTCGAGGAGATCGGACTTCTCTGCGGCGCCGCGCTGAGCGACACGGGATGCGAGGAAGCCGGCATGGGCGTCGATGCCGCCGATATCGACGGGGACTCCTGGCAGGAGATCCTCGTGGGCAATTACGAGAACGAGACCTGCGCGTACTACCGCAACGACGCCAAGGACGTGGGCCGCTGTTTCTTCACGCACGCCTCGTTCCAGGCCGGCATCGGCGACGCCACCTATCCCTTCCTCACGTTCGGCGCCAAGTTCTTCGACGCCGACAACGATGGGAACCTCGACATCTTCCTGGCCAACGGCCACGTGCACCCGAACGTCGAAGGCGTGCGCCGGCCGGGATTCGTCCAGAGGAACCTCCTCTTCATGCACGCCGGGACGCACCGATTCCGGGAAGAGAGCGCGACGCGCGGGCCGGGGCTCGGGATCGTCAAGGCCAGCCGGGCCGCCGCCTTCGCCGACTACGACAACAACGGCACGATGGACATTCTCGTCATCAACGTCAACGAGGCGCCGACCTTGCTCCGCAACGGCGCGCCGGGACCCGATGCGCACTGGATCGCGATCCAGACCGTGGGCCGCAGGTCGAACCGAAACGGCATCGGCGCGGTGATCACCCTGGAGGCGGGCGGCAAAGAATGGCGCCGCGAGGTGCGGCGCGACGGGAGCTACTGCGCATCGAACGACCCGCGCACGCATTTCGGCCTCGGGGCGACCTCCACGATCGACCGCGTGACGATCGAGTGGCCGAGCGGACAGCTCGATGTGCACGAGAAGCCGCCCGCCGACCGTATCGTACGTTTCCAGGAGGGCGGGCCGTGATCGGCGCCTTCCTCGTCCTCATGTGCGCGGCGGCGGCGCCGCCCGCGCTCCCGCCGCATGCAGTCGCCGCGCTGCAGGAGGCGGAGCGCCTGCGCGCAGCCAAGGAGTGGGACAAGGCGCTCGACGCCTACGCGCGCGTTCTGGCCGCCGCGCCGGGCGATGCCGGGCTCAGAGTGCTTCTCGCGGGCGATTTCCTGCGGAGCGGCGCACCGGAGCTCAAAGGGCCCGCCTACGCGCTTCTTCGCGAGGCGACCGAGATCGATGCCGACCACTTCGCGGCGAATCGCGTGCTTGCCGACTGGTACTGCGCGCGAGACTTCTTCCGCGATGCCGCGGATCGGTACCGGCGCGCACTCAGAGGAAAGCCGAACGACCCCGATACGCTCCACAATCTGGCGGTTGCGCTCGTGAAGCTCAGGCAGTTCGAGGAAGCCCTGCGCGTCGCCGAGGAGTCCGTGCGCTGGTCCGGGGGCGGCGCCCGTTTTCGAATCGGCGTCGCCATGGTGTACGCCGACTGGCGAAAGCACGACAAGGCGCTCGATGTGCTCGCGTCCATCGATCCTGCCGCGCTCGATGGAGCCGCTCGCACGCTGTTCTATCAGACGCGCGGAGAAGCGCGGTTCCTTGCCGGCGACGCGAAGAACGCGATCGACGATTTCACGACCCTCACGCGCCTCGAGCCCAAACATGCCAAGGGCTTCCAGTTGCTCGGCCTCCATCTCCAGCGCCTCGACCGCTTCGCCGAGGCCGAGACGGCATTCCGCAGGGCGGTCGTTCTCGATCCGGCCAACGAGGCCGCGCATTTCGGTCTGGGGACAGTCTGCCTGCGGCTCGGCAGGAACGAAGAAGGCGTCGCGGCGCTCGCCCGCGCGCGCGAGCTTGCGGAGAAGCGCACGCAGGCCAGGCTTCGCGATCTCAGGGAGATGTCGGCGGAGCTGAAGGAACGGCAGAAACGCGGTTGGACACCGGAGCGGGGGCGGTGATCGGCGCGCCCCGATTGCGCGGCCGGCGGAGTTCTATCGCTCGACCGGCGCTGCGGTCGCGTCCCACTCCGCGATGATCTCGAGGAGCTTCTCCTTCTCGGCGCGGAGCTTCTCCATGTCGAGGCCGATCGCGGCCTGCGCGCCGGCCTTGTATCCCACGGGGGGAGGCGCGATCTCGGCCGCGACGCCGAGGCTTGCCAGGAGCCGCGCGAGCGCGAGGCGCGCTGCCTGCGCCTTCTCGATCGCCGTGCCGAGCACCCGCGCGCACTCGAGCGGCGAATGGAACCCGACGCCGTTCGACGACGCCACGAAATCCCAGCGCCATTGCGCATGCCTGATCAGGGTGAGGATCGGCCGCATCGCGTCTTCCGCGGCGCCGCGGTCCCAGGCGGCCTTCGCCTCCGCATGCGCGCGCACGAGCGCGTCCTCGGCAAGCCGCTTGAGCTCTTCGATCTTGTCCTGGCGATCGGTCACGCTCTGGGCCAGCACCTGCTCTTTCTCCCGATGGCAGACCTGACACGAGCCCGCGATATCGTGAAGGGGGCTGCGCACATGGTGGTCCGTGAACTTCACCCCGCCCTCGCTGCGGTACGGCATGTGGCAGTCGGCGCAGGCGACGTTGCGCTGGGCGTGGACGCCCGTCAGGAAGAGCTCGTAGTCGGGGTGCTGGGCCTTGAGCATCGGCGCGCGACTCAGGCCGTGCGTCCAGTCGGCGAGCTCCAGGGAGTCGTAGTACGCCTCGATCTTCTCGGCCGCCGTGCCCATATCCCACGGAAAGGCCAGGTAGTCGCCTTCCTTCTTGAAGTAGTACTCGACGTGGCACTGCGCGCACACGAGCGTGCGCATCTCCTGGTGCGTGGCGCGCTCGACGTCCTTGCCGGCCCGCCAGAAGGCTTCGAGGAGCGCGGGCCGCGTGATCGTGAGCTCGAGCGTGGCCGGGTCGTGGCAGTCCCGGCAGCCGACCGGATGCGTGATTTCGGGTCCGAGCTCCACCCACGTCTTCTTGTAGAACTCGGCCGGGCCGCCGAGTTTCGCCATCAGGCGCGGCGCATCCGGACTCTTGCACGTCCAGCACACGCCCGGCGACGCCGTCGTCGTTCGAAGCGTCGCGCGCGCGTCAGTGACGGCGTACGCGTGGCCGCGGCACTCGTTGTAGTCCTTCGAGAACGCGTACCCGGCCCACAGGACGACGAGGCTCGGGTTCGCATCGAGGTAATCGAGTATCCTGCTGCCGAAGGGCTCGATTCCGAAAGACTCGGTCTGAGCGGTGCGCGCGTAGGTCTCGTACTGGCGCGGGAAATTGCGGCCCCAGACCTCGCCGCGCATCTCCCACTCGGGGATCGGCTGGAGCAGGGCGCGCATCGAGACCGACTCGCTCCGGCGCTCGACGATCGAGGCGGCGAGGAGCCCGATCAGGAAGACGACCGCCGCGGTCGCGAAGAAAAGCAGCCAGCCCACCCACGGCTTCCGGTGAACGACGTCCTGAATCGCCTTCATTGTCTCCCCCGATCCCCGCGCCCGAGCCAGTCGGGAAGCACCGGCGGCGTACGCGGCACGAGAGCTCCCGGCGCCGATGCCAGGCCGTGCACGCGGCCGTGCGGGACGTCCCGATGGCACTCCCAGCACCGCCGCCCGCCGTCGCGAGCGTGCGCGACGCCCGTCACGACGTTCGCCGTCACGGACGCGACCAGACTCCCGTGGCACCGCAGGCAGTTGGCCTGCACGGCCCGCGCCCCGCCTTCCGAGATTCGTATGACCTGCGGCTCAAGCCTGAGCGTGAACATCGCCGCGTGCCGCAGGCCGTCCTTCGCCTTGAAAAGATACGTATTCCACACGCGATCGTGCGGGACATGGCAATCGTTGCAGGTCGTCGCACGGCCGTGGCTGCTCGCGCGCCACGCGGCGTACTCGGGAATCATGATGTGGCAGTTGATGCAGGTCTCGGGCGCGTCGGAGACATAGCTCGCCGCGTTGGAGACGACCAGCGCCTGCAACCCGAGCCCGGCGCCGATGCCGCACACGAGGGCGACGGCGGGCCGCCATCGTCCCGGCGGGGCACACAACCCGAGTATTCGTGCAGCGTGCGCGGTGAGCGTCGCCATGGCGCGAGCCATGGTAGCGGAGACGCCGCTCGCCGACAAGCGCGAAGGCGCTCAGGCGGCCGTTCTCAGATCTCGTCGGCCGTCCACGCGAACACCGGGACGCCGGCCAGGCTGTGCACGATCGCGGCCGTGCCGTAGACCGCCTGCTCGATCTTCTCGACCTCGACGAACTCGTTCGGCGCGTGAATCACGTCCTCGTTGCCGGGGCCGTAGCCGAGCGTCGGGATGCGATACTCGTTGACCAGCACGCCGCCCGCCGTACCCATGCCGAGCCGGCCGAGCCGCCACTTGCCGGGACGGCACGCGAGGCCCGCACCCGCGAGCGCGCCGCGCGCCCTCTCGACCAGCGGATCGAAGGGATCCGTGCTCCACGCGTGCGTGACGCGCTTGACGATCGTCGTCCGGCCGGTGTAGAGGCGCTGGCTCTCCTCCTTGACCACGACCTGAACCTGAACCTCCTCGGCGCCCGCGACCTGCGCCGCGCGCGCGGCATGGTGCTTCACCTGGGCGAGGACATCGCCCGCATCCTCGCTCGACAGCATGCGCCGGTTGAGCACGATCGTCGCGCGGCCCCGCCCCTGCTCGCCGCTGAACACCGGCGGCTCGGCGCGCGCGGCCTGCGGCGCCTCGGGCCTCTCCGCGCAGCGGTTGAAGGCATCCAGGTCCTTGAAAATGCCCCACGCCGCGTTCCGGACGTGCGCGCAGTCATCGCCCTCGACCACGATCTCGAACTCCGCCCAGCCGTCGTGCCCGTAGTAAAGATCGAGCCCCGTGGGCTCGCCGAGCACGGCGTACGACGGCGCAAGCTCGAGCCTCGGGAGCGAGTAGCCGAGCAGGTGACGAATGCCGACGCTGCCTCCGTCCTCCTCCGCCACGGTGCCCGCGACAACGAGCGACCCCCGCATCGGCAGCACGCAGCGCTTGAGCAGCGCCGCGGCGTACACCATCGCCGCAAGCCCGCCCTTGCAGTCGCCGGCGCCCAGGCCGTACAGGCGGCCGCCCTCGATGGCGCCGCTCGTCACGGGCGTCTTCCACGCGTGCTCCTCGCCCGGCTGCGCGGTGTCCATGTGGCAGTTGAGGAGCACCACCGGGTCGGCCTCGCGGCCCTGGACCACGCCGATGACGTTGCCGAACGCATCGCGCGTCACGTGATCGAGGCCCGCGGTGCGCATCTCGCGCTCGACGAGCGCGGCCACATCGGCTTCCTGGTAGCTGAGGCTCCTCGTCCGGACGAGCCGCTGCGCGAAGGCGACGGCATTGGCCTTGAGCCCCTCGGTCCTGGAACGTAACACTTCGTACAGGTCGTGCATGCGTCACCGTGCTTTCTGCGTCGGCCGGCGCGCGCCGGGCGCCGCCTTCCGCAGCTCGATGCACTGCAAACCGCGTGCCGGAGGCGGCGCCTGCCGATTCCCGGCCCGCCGCGCCGGTTGCAGGCCCCGCCGGGGCTTGACGGACGGCCGCCCGTGTTTCATAATGAAATGATGTTCTTTCACTATGAAATGACTTCGCCCGCGCACGCTTCTTGCATCCGCACGCGGAGGAGACACGACGCATGAAGGCCCAGGACCTCACGCTCGACGAGACCGTCGAGTTCGGCGACGGGGCGATCAACCTCCACGGCCGGCGCCTCATCCTGCAATCGGCCAACGCCCTGGCCCAGACGCGCAGGGATCTGATCGCCATGGTCGGCATGCACCAGGCCCGCCGGATTCTGACGCGCTTCGGCTACTTCTGGGGCAACGCGGACGGCGCGGCCATGAAGCGCATCTTCACGTGGGACTCCCTCGGGGAGTGGCTGCTGGCCGGGCCGCGCATGCTCGAGCTCCAGGGCCTGACGCGGACCCAGGTCAAGACGCTCCAGACCGGCGTCGAGGGCGGGTCCTTCCGCATGCAGGTCGTCTGGCGCCACTCGGGCGAGGCCGAGCAGCACGCGCTCGAGTTCGGCATCGCCGCGCAGCCCATCTGCTGGATGCTCGTCGGGTACATGAGCGGCTACGCCTCCTTCTGCATGGGCCGCAACATCTACTTCATCGAGGAACGCTGCGCGGGCAAGGGCGACCGCGTGTGCACGGCCGAGGGACGGGACGAGGCCGCGTGGGACCACACGCTCGGGCCCCACCTCCACTACTTCGAGGCCGAGGACATCCAGGGCAAGGTCAAGGCCCTGACCGTGGAGCTCAGGCGGAAGACCCGCGAGCTCGCGGCCCAGCGCCGCAAGCTCTCGCAGCTCGAGGGCGCGACCGTGCCGGAGTTCGTCGAGGTGAGAAGCGAGCGCTTCGCGCGCGTCCTCGATGTCGCGGTCAGGGCGGCGCGCTTCGACTCGTCGGTCGTCATCACCGGCGAGACCGGCGTCGGCAAGGAGGTGCTCGCCCGCCACATGCATCGGATCTCGCCGCGCGCGGCCGGCCCGTTCGTCGCCGTCAACTGCGGGGCGCTTCCCGAGACGCTGCTGGAGAGCGAGCTCTTCGGCCACAAGGCGGGCGCGTTCACGGGCGCGGTCCGCGACCGCACCGGGCTCTTCGAGGAGGCGCAGAAGGGCACGGTGTTCCTCGACGAGATCGGCGAGGTCTCCCCGGCCATGCAGCGCAAGCTCCTGCGCGTCATCCAGGAGCGCGAGATCATGCGCCTCGGCGAGTCGCGCACGAGGCCGGTCGATGTCCGCATCATCGCGGCGACCAACATCGATCTCGTCCAGGCCGTGAAGCAGGGAACGTTCAGGGAGGATCTGTACTACCGCCTGGGCGTCATCGAGATCCGCGTCCCGCCCCTCAGGGAGCGCCCCGAGGACATCCTGCCGCTCGCGCGCTACTTCGTGCACACGCTCGCCGCGCGGCCCGGCATGCACAAGCTGCGCATGGACGCCACCTGCGTCGACTACCTGCAGGCCTACCGCTGGCCGGGCAACATCCGCGAGCTCCAGAACGTGATCGAGCGCGCGGCGGTGCTGTGCAAGGATCGCGTGATCCGGCCCGAGGACCTCGCGAGCCACATCGTGCACGCGCAGCCCGGCGCCGCGCCCGGCGAGGACGCCACGCTCAAGGAGTTCGAGGAGAGCCACATCCGCGCCGCGCTCGAGAGGACGGGCGGCAACCGCACGAAGGCGGCCAAGCTGCTCGGCATCGGCACGGCGACGCTCTGGCGCAAGCTCAGGCGCATGGGGCTCGGGGAGAAGTAGGGCCGGCGGCGCTCGCACGGCGGCGGCCTCGCGGCCGCGGCGCGGCTCGGGTATCCTTGGCGCCAATGGCGAGCGATTCTTCCGAGAAGTCCGACCTGCAGGAGCGCGAGTACGACTTTCCGTACCACCACCTCCCGTACCTGACGCCCCGCGGCTTCGCCGTGCGGTACCGGGCCATGGCGTGGGGCTTCGAGTACCTGTGTTACCTCGCGCACGTCCGGGAGCTGGTGCATTCCCTCGCGCCCGACTCTTGCCTGGATGTGGGGTGCGGGGACGGCCGCCTTCTCGGGTTGCTGGGCCCGCGCGTCCCCCGGCGCGCCGGCGCGGACCTCTCGGAGCGCGCCGTTGCACATGCCCGCGCGTTTCACCCGGACGTCGAGTTCCACGTCGCGGATCCCGCCGACGTGCCGGGCGTGTTCGACGTCGTGACGGCGATCGAGGTGCTCGAGCACATCCCCGACGGGGACACGGGACGCTTCCTTCGCGAGCTGGCGCGGCACGCGCGCCCCGGCGGGCACGTCGTCCTGTCGGTTCCCACTGTTGCCGTGCCGCGGGCGCCGAAACACCACCGCCACTACGACGAGCAGCTTCTGCGCCGGCAGGTGCAGGAGTCCGGCGCGGTCCTTTCGTTCGCGCGTGTCGAGCACGTGTGCCGGCGCAGCGCACTCGTCGACTGGTACGTGAAGCTCGGGCTGACTCGTTTCTGGTTCGTCGACATCAGGCCGCTGAGCTACGCCGCGTGGCGGTACACATGGAAGAAGCTCCGGCACGCCGACGCGAGAACGGGAACGCACCTCGTCGCGCTCCTCCGCAAGGAGGAATGAGCGCCGGCGCGCTACACGATCGAGCGGATGAAGTCCTCGGTGCGCCGCGCCGCGGCGGCGAGATTGAAGCGCTGCTCGATGAAGGCGCGGGCGGCCTCACTCGGGGCGGGCTCCCGGAGAGAAGCGCGGATCGCCGCGGCAAGCGCGGCCGCGCCGGAGCCGCCCGGGCGGCGCACCGCGCCGGCCGGATACTCCTCGAACAGCGCCGCATCGCAGTCGTTCGCCACGACGGGTACGCCGCAGGCGAGGTACTCCTTGATCTTCAGGAAGGCTTCGGTGGCGAAGGCCTTCTCGGGCTTGAGGAGCGCCAACCCGACATCGAACGAGTTGACGTAGAGGGGAACGCGCTCGTGCGGCACCCAGCCCGTGAACCGGATGCGGTCCGCGGCGGAAAGGCTCGCGGCGCGGGCCCGGCAGCGCGCCTCTTCGTTGCCGCCCCCCACGAGCAGGAGGCGCGCATCGAACCCGGTCCGGACAAGCTCGTCGAAGCCGTCCAACATCACATCGAGATCGTGCGCCGGTTGAAAAGTTCCGATGTAGCCGATGATGGGCACGCCGGCCTCGAGCCCCAGCTCGGCGCGGCAGCGTTCGCGGGAGAGGGGCCGGAATCGCTCGGTGTCGACGTGCATGCTGACGACGCGCGAACGCTCGGCGGGAACGGCGAACTCGGCGCAGGTGCGCCGCCGGAGCTCCTCGCTGTTGGCGATGAGCCCGCGGGCGATCCGAAAGGGGAGGCGGCTCCACGCCGTACGCCGGGGGATGGGGCCGTTCAGATCGATGACGAGGGGCGTGCGGGTCAGAAGCGCCGCGAGGGCGGGCAGGGCGGCGTTCTCATCGTACCGCGCGTGGATCGCATGGGGCGCCCATGTCAATGCCTGGCCGGCGAGGCGGAGGAACGAAAGGCCCGCGAATGCGAGCAACCGCACGGGCCCGAAGCCGAAGAAGGGAACGAACCTGCACTCGGCGGGGAGCGGCTCGGCCGGACGCGCGCGCGGCCGGGGACAGACAAGCCGCGCGTCGCAGCCGATCTCCCGGAATCCCTCCAGGAGGTTGAGGGTGTGCACCGCCGGCCCGCCGGGCACGTCGATCTCCGCGAGCGCGTACACGAGGATGCGCAGCCGGGGCCGAGGCCGCCGCATCCCGGCGGTCGCGCCGCCCCCGGCCGGGGCCGGCAGCCGCGTGGGCGAGTTCGTCCGCGTCGTCATGGTCGAAGATCGGTAACCGTTCACAGGGCATCCCGAACGCGCGAATCTCCGCCTTAAGTAGATCACATTCCGGCGTCCTTCGTGGTGCTCTTTCTGAT
>DHGK01000168.1:20877-21011 GCA_002402755.1 Planctomycetes bacterium UBA4800 | reverse complement strand
TCGTGCTCGCGTTCGGAGATGACAAGGGGGAGGACCTCGCGCTCCTTCACGACGAGGCCGGGCTGTCGCTCCGATTGGGAGGAACCAGGGCGGTCGGCCTTTTCGCGCTGGAAGCCGGGAATCCGGCGCACGTC
>DHGK01000168.1:0-20843 GCA_002402755.1 Planctomycetes bacterium UBA4800 | reverse complement strand
GGCGCGCCGTCGTGGGGGACGCGGCAGCTCGTCATGGGCGCCGCGTGGTCGGGCGCCGGCGCGTGGCGCGGGCGGCTGGAAGGGATCGCGGTGTTCCCGCGCGTCCTGACGTCCGAGGAAGCGGCGGGCGAGAGCGCCGCGAGCAAGGCCTTCATGGCCGAGCGGAGGCCGGCGGCGACGATCCGTTTCCGCGGAGCCCTCGTGCGCCAGGCGAAGACGGCCGGCCTGGCCGAGATCCGCCCGTACACGCGCAGCATGAGCGTCGCCGAGTACAAGGTCGCGCAAGTGCTCGAAGGGGAGTGGAAAGAGCCGACCATCGCGGTGCTGCACTGGATGATCATGGACGGGAAGCGTCTGCCGATCGCCGATCGGCCGCCTGGCACGGCGGTCGAGTTGCGCGTCGAACGATTGGAGGATCACCCTCAATTGGAAAGCTGCCGCCGCGACGAGTTGGATGGCGAGATCCCGGCAGACCTGTTCTACTGTGAATCCGAGACCATGCCGTAAGATCCCGGCCGTCTGGGCGCGCGCTGCGCGCTCGAGGGGCGATCGAGGCGCGGGAGAGGGCGCATATGCGCCGGCAAGAGTCCATGGAGGTCCGCCGCATTCACGTTCGCGCGCGATGATCCGGAGGCCCGATAGTTCGAATCCAATCCCCGCTACTAGAAGAAACGGCCCTGGGCGTTGTCCCGGGGCTTCCTGCGTTGACGAGCCTTGGGATCGAACATCTACCGGCCGACCATCGGTGACAACACGCCGGGGCACATGGTCGCGCGCTTGTCGAATACGATCGGATCTGGGCTCGATGGCGGCCGCGCGTCGAACGGATCGTTGTCACGGCTGCGCAAGGCGAGGCTCCCGGCAGGATTGAGCCAGGCCTTGTCCAGGGCGCGATCAGCCAGAGCCTCAGCAGGGCGTAAGCTGTTCTCGCACAGCGGGTTGCACTGCAGTTAGGGGCCAGCCGATATCGTGCATGGCAGCCTGCACTTCACATTTTGCTTCACATCTCGGTCTATCCGTGATAGACTGCCAGAGAGGTGCGAGCGAGTTGTTGTGCGCGCCCGTCCGGAGGTCTGCCGATCGTGAAGAAAGAGAAGAACCCGTTAGTCGATCCGCCGCCGAGGGAGGTGCCGCTGCCGCGCGCGCCGCTTGTCCGCGTGATCGCGCAGGTGCGGTTCCCATTGATCGCGTCGATCGAGAAGACCGAGTTCGTGGCCGGATTCCAGGAGCAGATCCGAGGCGCCTATCCCGTTCTTCGTCGTGAGGAGACGCGCGGCGTCCTGATCGGCGGGCCCGAGATTCTCCCGGCGCGGAGTCATACGGTATACCGATTCAACAACGACGAGCGAACGTGGTGCGTATCGCTGGCGCCCGAGTTCGTGGCTATCGAGACGACTTCGTACTCGAGCCGGAGCGACTTCCTGGCGCGCTTGCGGGCGGTCCTGGAGGCGCTCGGGAAGCACATCGGTCCCAAGACCGTGGATCGTGTGGGCGTCAGGTACATTGACCGCGTCACCGGGGGAGATCTGGCGGACATTGCAAAGCTCGTTCGTCCGGAAGTCCTCGGTGTTGTGGGGACACCTATGGGGGCGCACGCGCAGCACTCGTTGTGCGAGTCGCTTCTCTGCATGCCGGAAGGGAGCGCCCGTCTCCTGGCGCGCTGGGGGCGGATTCCTGCGAACGGCAGTGTAGACCCGGATGCGATCCAGCCGGTGAGTGAGCCGAGTTGGATCCTCGACCTTGACATGTTCCACACCCGTTCTCAGGAATTCACGGTGACGAGTATCGTGAATCTCGTGCAAGCGTACGCGGAGCGCATCTATGCCGTGTTCCGCTGGGCGGTGACGAAGGAGTTCCTGCGGCGTTGCGGAGGCAAGGTATGAGAGTGCAGGTTCTGGAGGATGATCGTCGATTGCCCCAGTTCCGTTCGCCGTGTTCCGAGTACATAAACGCATCGGGGGCGCTGGCCGCGTCTTCGACCACGGTCGGCGGTGTCCGGTTCGACTGGGAAGACCTGGTTGCCGCGAGCTGGACGAATAGCGGCGTCCGTCCCCCTGAACGCCAGACGAGCGCCTCCGCCGTCATGGAACTCCGCCGGCTCAGCGGGCTCAACTGGGATCAACTGGCGGTTCTCTTCGGGGTCGACCGCCGCAGCGTGCACTTCTGGGCGAGCGGGAAGCCGCTGAGCAGAGAGAACGAGGAACGGCTCTACGACGTGCTCGCTGTCGTGCGGAGGATTGATCGGGGGAGCGCGGCGGAGAATCGGGCGTTGCTGCTCGCACAGCAGCCGGATGGGGCCAGACCGTATGATCTGTTGGCGGAGGGCAAGATAGACACGGTCGTTGCAGCCCTTGAGAGACAGTCCGCCCCCCGGCGGATGGATGCCGCTCGAAGCCGATTCCGCCGCGGCACATCATCGCCGCGCAGGCCGTTGCCGCCCGAGATTCTGGCAGGAGCGCTGCAAGACGGGGAGCACATCTCCAAAGGGGAAGGGCGCTTGCTGTCGGCGACGCCGATCAAGACGAAGTGAGCGATGGCGAGGTGTGATGCACGCCGGATTCGGGCCATAGATGCTGCCCTCGCCGAGTGGCGGCAAGGGGATCTCGCCCTCCAAGAGCGTTGGTTCACGCACGTTGCCGATCCACGCGACGCCTTGACATCGGAGAGTGCTCAGGCGGACGAGGGCATGAAGAGCATCGTCAGCGAGGTTGAGGGGCTCGTGGTCGTGACTCAGACCTGTGATGTTGTGCGGACATGCGCCGAGCGTCCATTCCTGGAAGTCTCTCCTTTGCTGAAAGTCCCCGAGACGGTGGCGCAAGAGGTCTCCAGAGGGCGCCGGCCGCGATTTGCCCACGTTCCGGCGACTGCCGGCCGGAGGCTGGTTGCGGACCTCGATCGAACGATGACCGTGGAGAAGTCCGTTGCGGCAAAGTGGCGGCGTACTCCTGGTTGGTCGACGGACCATGAAGCCCGGGCGTTCGTACAGGCACTCGGTCGCAAACGCACACGATTCGCGTTTCCCGACGACTTTGTGGAACTCGTTGGTGGTTTACGAGAGAGGATTCTCGGGAAACACGACAAGATGAGCGAGGAAGGACAAGCGCTTCGCGACCTTCGGGAGATTCGCGTCCAGGCTTTCCCGTCGTGGGAGGCGAAGACTGTGGCGTTGATGTTCCTGTTCATTCGCGATGCCGATACGACTCGTCCGCCGATTGTGCGTTGGGACGCGTACCTGGCTGACTGGCTTGATAGCGTACCTCCCCGCGGACGATTCTCCGACGTTGAAGGTGCGGTAACGACATTGGAGGATCTTCGGGCTCAGGATTACGTAGACAGCGATCCTCTGGATCTTGACTACTTGTCGCCGCCCAAGTGACATCATCGCGGCCGGCCGCTCCTCTCGGCGCCGACACGAAGGGCGAGGGCCGCTATCTGCCGGCATTCGGCGGCGTCCATGATGTCAATTGCACAGGACCTCTCGGAACGACTGCAAGCACTGCGCCTTGTGCTCCGGGCTGACGTAGCCGAACGGCAGCGAGGCCAGGACGAGACGGGTTCGGCGCCGGCCGGAAGTCACGGTGGCGATGGTTGCCGGCGAGGGGCTGCCGCGGCCGACTTCCGGGTAGACGAGGAGCGTGTCCACGGTCGGGACGTCGGCGAGGGAAGCGTAGGCAAGTGCCTGATGGAGGTCGGCGCGATGGTCTTCACGGACGTCGTCGGAGAGATTGCTCCACCCTCGGCGGGTGAGGAGCTCGAGGTGGGCCTTGTACTTGGCGTCGAGCCAGACGACGCGATCCGCGCCGCGGAGCTCCACATCGGGCGCGAGCGCTCCCATGGAATGAGCCGGGCCTTGCCACCGGAGGGGCCGTCTTGCGGTCTGGAAGGGGCTTGCGACCAGGCCGAGATACCGCCCCAGATCCGCTGAGAAGGCGGCGACCCACGCCTCCCAGACCGCATCGACGGACAGATCCCATGCCAGGCCGTCCATGCACCTCGCGCCGCCGAGGCCGCGCTCCTCGGCCACCCACGTCATCGCTTCGACGGCGGCCGCAACCCATTCCGACGATCCCGGCAACGTCCACCAGCGGGGGGGACGTCGCAGAGTTCCCGGGCCGACTTGCGTCTGTAGCTCGGCCGCACGTTGCAGGAGCGACCTGGCAGGAAGGGACCAGGCGACGGTCAAGAGCTCCTCTTCGAGACGGGACAGCGTCCAGCGGATGGAGGAGATGAGGTCGGGGTCGTCGTCCGGCTCCGAGTACCGGCAAGGGAATGTCGTCCAATTGCCGCGGGAGACGTACGACGAGGCCCAGCTCGTCCAATCGACACGGCCGCGCGGACTCGTCCGGCGTTCTTCTCGCTCGACGAATCCCCTCTGCCGGTGTCGCAGCAGGGCGGCGATTCGCTCGATGACAGGCCCGGCGAGCATCCACGGCGGCACTTCGCGCGCGGAGCCGGGCACGAGCGGCATGCCGCCCAGGCCGGGCTCGACCGAGAATCCGATCGCGTTGAACACGGCGCCGAGCGCTGCCCAGCGGAACCGAGGCTCGATGAGAAGACCGGCCGCGACCCTGCGGGTTGAGGGACTGAGGAGCGGGATGGCGCCGATGCGAGGCCCCGGCGCGAGCATCACGCGAAGCTCGGGATCCGCACGAACTTCGTGCCGGAGCTGGAGACGGCGAAGACCGATCGAATTGGCCGCGAGGAAGGGCTCCACCCAGCGCTCGCCTGTCGCGCCGACATCGCATGCGTGGACGGCAATCGGGTTTCCATAGTCGCACGTCCTGAGGAGCGGACGGGACGACGGCGCCGCCGCCATCAGGGCGGCGCGCGACCGGCCTTTCTTCGTTCGTCCCCGTGCCATCAGCGCTCCACGATGCGCGCCTCGACTCGATCCGCCAATCCGGCGACGGATTCGCTGGCCGCGCCGCAGAGCTTCTCGTCGAGGTAGTTGCGAAGCAGCGGCAGCAGCTCGAACCGAAGCCTGCGGGCCACACGGTCGGGGCGTTCCCCCGGATCGAGATCGGGTCGCGGATCGAGGAAATAGGCGTGGCCGGGAACCAGGCGCAGGGTGTCTTCGTCCGAGAACTCGACGAACGTGTGGATCGTGTCGGCGAAGAGCTCCGTCGCGAAGTCGACCCCGCTGTGCTCCACGGCGCGCAGATCGGGCCACATTTCCATGAACGCGAACCGGCGTCGAATGGCGATGTCCATGCGGGCGATGGTGCGGTCGGCCGTGTTCCGGGTTCCAAGGACGCAGAGGTGCGGCGACAATTGTAGTTCGGGCTCGTAGCCCTCCGGCGTATTGGGAAGCCGCACGCTGCGAGTCGCCTCGCCGGCTTCGAAGAGGACTATCGCCTCGCCAAGCACCCGCGCCAGATCGGCACGGTTGATCTCATCGATGACGAGCACATGAGGGTGCGCTTTCGCGGCGGCGTTGGCGACGAGGAGATCACCCGCCCTCACGTCGAAGGACAATCCTTGCGCCGTCGGGCGCGGGAAGAGCCCCACAACGAAGTCCTCGTACGTGCGAGCGGCGTGGAACTGGACGTGGGTGGCCGACCCGATGCGCTTTGCGATCTGGTAGGCAAGCCGTGTCTTGCCGGTTCCAGGCGGGCCCTCAAGCACGACAAACCGGCGCTCTTTGAGAATGCGGAAGACATCGTCGGCACTCACCGCGGGAAACACTGTGCCGGCGATTTGCTCCAGGCGCCCGTCCCAGCGTTTCTTGGCATCCCCCGTAAGCGGTGTGCCGTGCTCGTGGAAGAAGAGGTCCAGGAGGTCCTCGACTTGGCCGGCATCGTCGTCATTCCGGACGGCCGTGGCCGCGTAGATGACGCGCGTGTATGCCTTCAGGGCGGCAGGAATCTCCGGCCACTCTCTGGAAATCACGCTCGGGACTTCGCCGGCGATGTCAAGGAGATCGGGCTTCACCCAAATCCTGCCCTTGTGGAGGCGAGAGAGTGCGCGCAGGCGTCGCGCATGCCCGGGACGACCGAGGATGGCCGTATCGGCGCCGAATCCGTCGGTGCCGATCACCAGGATGGCCACACTGCCCTGGCCGGCAGGGCACCAGACGAATGAAGTGCCTTGGTATGGGCCGGAGGTCGGATTCTCGGCGGTGATCCAGCCGGCGTACGAGGCGGCGTCGTCCTTCTTCTGCAGGTTCACCCGGACCTGAAAGCGATCCTTGTTGTGTGCGGCCCGGTGGTAGCGCTCGTCATACACGCGGCTAAGCAAGCCACGCACTGCATCGCCGTCTCCCATGAGGGGCCAGCCGCGGCCTTGCACCATCCCGGCAAGCAGCTCGTTGAATGCGCTCATTGGAAGCTCCTCGATGCTCTTGGTTCGTCGTGCTCGGTCCTTGCGCTACCCATGCTCTCGCGGCTGCACACATGCGCGTTGGTCGGGGTGCCGACGTGGAGAAGTCGTTCCTGGCCACGGTTTGGGCTCCACGTTACCACTGCGAGGGCGTGCCGGCAAGGCGCTCGTGACCGCGGCGATCCGTTGCGATTGCACGGGCGGGCGACGTGTCAGGTCCCGGATTCTTCGAGGACTTCCACGTACTCCGCGATGACGCGCAGGTCGCCGACCTGCTGGGGGTCGATCTCGATCGGCGGGTACGCCGGGTCGTTCGGGTGCCCGGTGCTCAGATCGCCCCTGGCATCCGCGCGGGCGAGGTAGTTCCCGCGGCCGGGGATCACGTGGCGAACGCCGCCGATCGGATCCGGCACATCTCCGTGCCAGCGCGGAATCAGATGGACGTGCAGATGCGGGACGGTCTGCCCCGCGGCGGCGCCGATGTTGACGCCGATGTTCCATCCGTCGGGCGGAGGCTTGAGCCGTTGCTCGAGCAGCTCCTTGACATCCCGCGCCAGGGCCATGAGCGCCCGCTGCTCCTCGGCGGTCGCCTCGAACCACGTGGCCACCAGGCGCCGGGGTATCACGAGGGCGTGGCCGGGCGACACGGGAAACCGGTCCGAGATGGCGAACGCGAGCTCGTTGCCGGCGAGCCACCGCTCGGGAGGAATGTCGAGAAAGGGGCTCCGGCTCATGGCAGCCCGGCGCGCAGGGGGCCGGGCGCGCCGGGAGGCTCCGCCGAGCCGGCCGCCTGTGAGAAGCACCGCCATCGGTTCCGGGTCACGCAACAACCTTCTCCAGCGCGAACCGCCGATTCCTCGACGCGCTATCCATGCCGTATTCCGGCGATCCGCGCTCCGTGCACACGGGTACATTATGGCCAAGGAGGCGCGGCGAACGCAAGGGCGGGAAAAGGACGCACGCGGTCGGAAGCCGGCCGCCGGCGCTTGACCGGCGACTCCCGGTCCCCGATACTACGGGCGTTCGTTGAAACGCGAACAAGCCGGCCCGCCGGCACGGGCCGATGAACCGAAATGAAAGGACGGTCGTGATGGCCTATTCGATCGCCGAGCTCGAGGCGATGCTCGCCGATATCGAGTCGGACCTCGTGGAGCGCAAGGAGACGTTCAAGGGAGATGCGCCCAGGACGGTGCGGGAGGCAGTGTGCGCGTTCGCCAACGATCTGCCGAATCACTGCCGCTCCGGCGTCGTCTTCATCGGAGCCAAGGAGGATGGCACACCCTCGGCCCTCGCTGTCACCGACGAGCTGCTGCGGCAACTTGCCGACATCAAGACCGATGGTAACATCCTTCCCCCGCCAAGTCTCAGCGTCGCGAAGTGCGGGGTGAGAGGAGCGGACATGGCGGTCATCACGGTGGCGCCGGCAGATTCGCCGCCGGTGCGCTACAAGGGGCGCATCCACATTCGCGTGGGTCCGCGTCGGGGAATCGCCTCGGCGCAGGACGAGCGGATCCTGAACGAGAAGCGCCGCCATCGGGACCGCCCCTTCGACGTTCAGCCCGTGACATCCGCCTCGATCGAGGACATCGACCGCCGCCGGTTCGAATCCGAGTACCTTCCGGCCGCCGTCGCTCGCGAGATCCTGGAGGCCAACGATCGGAGCGACGAGCAGCGGCTCGCGGCGACGAAGATGATCCTGTCGGCGGAGGAGCCCTGCCCGACGCTTCTCGGGCTTCTTGTGCTGGGGAAGACGACACGGACGTTCGTGCCCGGCGCCTATGTGCAGTTCCTGCGCATCGAAGGCACCGAGCTTGACGAGCCGGCCGTTGATGAGGTTGCCATCGACGGGCCCGTGGCGGACATGATCCGCCGCCTTGATGAGAAGCTCGCCGCGCACAACCGCACGCGAGTCGATTTCACGAGCGGCCCTCGCGAGCAGCGCGCGCCGCTGTATCCGGTTGTCGCGTTGCAGCAGATCACGCGCAATGCCATCCTGCACAGAACGTACGAGAGCACGCATGCGCCCGTGCGCGTGACCTGGTACGACGATCGCATCGAGATCCTCAGCCCCGGCGGCCCGTACGGCGCCGTCACGCCGGAGAACTTCGGCACGCCGGGGCTCACCGATTACCGCAACCCGAACCTTGCAGAAGCCATGCGCGTGCTGGGGTACGTCCAGAAGTTCGGCGGCGGCATCGTGGCGGCCCGGAACGCGCTCCAGAAGAACGGCAATCCGCCGCCGGAATTCCGCGTGGATCAAGGCCATGTCCTTGCCGTCGTGAGACCCCCGCAATGAAGACCATAGCGTTCTTCAACAACAAGGGAGGCGTCGGGAAGACGTCGCTCGTGTACCATCTTGCCTGGATGTACGCCGACCTCGGCATGAGCGTTGTCGCGGCCGACCTCGATCCGCAAGCCAACCTCACGAGCATGTTCATCGATGAGGAACGGCTGGAGTCTCTGTGGCCGGATGGCAGGCATGCCCAGACCGTCTACGGGGCGATTCAGCCGCTTCTGGACGGGACGGGCGACATCGCGCCGCCGTACGTCGAGGACGCCGGCGAGCACATCGGGCTTCTGGTGGGGGATCTTGCGCTCGCGGTCTCGGAAGACGAGCTCACCGGCCAGTGGCCCGAGTGTCTGGATCGAAAGCCGCGCGCGTTTCGCGTGATCTCCGCGATCTGGCGCGTGATCGAGCAGGCCGCGCGCGAGCGCGAGGCGGGCGTGGTCCTCATCGATGTCGGACCGAACCTGGGCGCCGTGAACCGCGCCGCTCTCATCGCCGCCGAGCACGTGGTCATCCCGCTGGCTCCCGATCTGTACTCGCTGCAAGGCCTCAGGAACCTGGGGCCCACCCTGCGGCGCTGGCGGAACGAGTGGGCCGAGAGACGGTCCCGGAATCCGGTTGACGATCTGTCCATCCCGTCAGGCGCAATGATCCCGGAGGGTTATGTCGTGATGCAGGATGCCGTCCGCCTGGATCGGTCGGTGAAGGCACATGACAGGTGGATGGCGCGGATCCCGGCCGTGTACCGGGAGGCCGTGCTGGATGAGAAAGCGACGGCTGCTTCGCGGTCGACCAGGGACGATCCGGCCTGCCTCGCCGGGCTCAAGCACTACCGAAGTCTCATGCCTTTTGCGCAGGAAGCGCGCAAGCCGATGTTCTTCCTGACCGCCGCAGACGGCGCGCTCGGCGGCCACGCCAAGGCCGTGCAGGACTGCTACGGGGATTTTCGCGATCTGGCGAGGACCATCGCGAGCCGGTGCGGACTGCGGCTCCCGTGATGCCCGGGCCGCGCGGCGCGGGTCGGGCTCGTGTCCTGCGCGCGCGGAGGCCCTGCCGGCATCGCCGCTTACCCGCAGCAGGGTCGTCCTGCGGTAGCAGGAACGCGAAGTTCTCGCGCCAGTTCTCGGCGTGATCAGGCAGCGGCTCCTGATAGAGCATGAGGGCGTTGTCCGCCGCATCCGTCCATTCGAGTGGCATGAGGAGCTCGAAGCCGACGCAGAGATCGCAGACCCCGGCGTCCTCGGGGCCGATGCCCTGGTCCGCGTAGACCTCCACGAGGCGGCTGGCGGCCGCGGACGTCGCCTCGGGCGTGTCGTCGGCCGCGAGAATGGCGAGCGCGAGCTCCGCAACCTCGGGTGATGTCGTGGCGGCGCACAGGGCCCGGATCGGAGCCGTGCACCCCGACGCGCCGATCTGCAGCATCGCTTTCAGCATCGGGATCTGCGCGTGCTCGGTTTCATGGAGGATCCGATCGGCCAGGAATCGCGCCAGCGCCGGCGTCTCGATGAACTGCTCCAGACGTCGCAGGAGGGGTTTCGCCCGGGAGGGAGTAGTCATGGCACGCGATCCTTTGAAATCCGGGGACGGTCAACGACCTGTCCTCTGAACGGGAGTATAGAGCCTCGCGCACAGGGTGACAATTCAGCGATTGCCCCCGGATTCTCCGGCGGACGTCTCGGCCGGGAGCGCCGTATCCTCGCGCAGGATCTTGAGGTAGGCGTCATAGGCGTATATCCGATCACGCTGCCTGCCGGTTGTCTCGCGAAGAATGCCGGCCTTGGAGAGCGCATCGATGGCTTTCCCTGCGGTGGGCTTGGTGGTGGCGAGGAGCTTCATCGCGCGCGGCAGGGTGACGATCGGATGCTCGGGCAGAAGGTCGAGGAGCCGGACGGCTGTGACGGTGGCCGCCGTGTGCCGGCTCAAGGCGCGCCGATCCCTGCCGAGGAGAGCGAAGAGCCGGGTGGCGGCGCCGACACCGTCCTCGGCGGATTCCCGGACACACTGAAGGTAGAACTCCGTCCAGCCTTCCCAGTCGCCCCTTGTGCGCACGTCGAGCAGGCGCCGGTAGTACTCCGCCCGGTGGCGCTTGAAGGCCAGGCTGAGGTAGAGGAGCGGCGTCGTGAGAAGGCCCCAGTGCTCGAGGAGCAGCGTGATGAGCAGCCGCCCGATGCGGCCGTTTCCATCGAGGAAGGGGTGAATCGTCTCGAACTGGACATGGGCAAGGCCGGCGCGCACGAGGGGCGGAAGCGGGTCGTCGTCGTGCAGCCAGCGCTCGAGGGCGTCGAGAGCCTTCGGCACGGCATCGTGGGGCGGCGGCACGAACCGCGCGTTGCCGGGGCGGCTCCCGCCGATCCAGTTCTGCGAGGTGCGGATGATTCCCGGCTGCCTGTCCGCCCCGCGCGTCCCGTGCATCAGTCGCTTGTGGGCCATGCACAGGAGCCGTGTGCACAGGGGCAGGCCCTTTGACCTGGCGATCTCCGCTCGGGCGAATGTCAGCGCGTCGACGTGGTTGCAGACGTCCTGGACGTCCGCCGGGCGGTCCGGCTTGCGCGTGGCCTCGTACGTGAGAACATCCATCAGCGTGGCTTGGGTGCCTTCGATCTGCGATGAGAGGACGGCGTCCTTGCGGACGAAGCCGTACAGAAACCAGTCGGCGCTCGGCGCCATGACTCCTGCCACGGCGAGGCGGCCGACGGCAGCGCATGCTGTTGAATGAAGCTCGGCCAGACGGCCGTCGATGACGAGCGGCGGGTTCCTGGGCGGCAGCGGGTGGGGGATAAAGGCCTTGATCGTTTCCTCGCCGACCGCCAGGGTCCGGTACGTGCCGGTCACGCGATGCGTCACTGGGAAAGCCTCCTTTGCCAGCGGTTCTCGCTGGTAAAGACATCTTGCCTTAGATCGGCCGCAAGTCAAGAGTCCTTTACCAGGGGAATCCGGGGACACCCCGGGAATCCGGGATACCATTGACGCGGAGAGGGACGCGCAGATGAGACAGCCGCCGGGTTTCGACGCGAAGGACGGGCGCCCCGACGGGATCTCGGCGGGCGCCGGCGGGGCGAGCATGAGGGGCGGCGCCCGGCGGCCGGGGCCGGTTGTCGGGATTGCCCAGGCGCTCGTCGATATCGAGGCCCGGGTGAGCGAGCAGTTCCTGAGCGAACTGGGTTTCGAGAAGGGCGGGTGGCGGCGCCTGGAGGACGGGCAGGCCGATAGGCTGTGCGAGCGGTTGCGGCAGGAAGGGCTCATTCGGCACGAGTACGCGGGGGGCGGCGTCGCCAACACGGTCCACGATTACTGCGTGCTCTCCGGGTCGGAGGCCGTTCTCTTCGGGGCGATCGGCGATTCGCGCGCCGACTCGCGGCGCGCCGGCCTTTACCTGAAAGATCCCGTTCGCGTGAGCCCCGGCGAGCTCGTGAACACGAACGGCGCGGGGGACGCCGCGCTGGCCGCGGTCCTGCACGAGCTCGTTGCCGGGCGGTGCGCGGGCGATGACCCGTGGCAAGCCGGCGCCGAGCGTGCCTGTATCGCCTGCTCGACGTTCGCGCAGATCGCGCGGTACGCGAGCCGCGTCGCGCACGAGATCGTGCGGCAGCCGCAGGCGCGGCTCCACAAAGGCCGATCAGCGGCGGCCTGTCACCCGTGACGGGCATCGATCCCCGCAAGGCAGCAACTGTTCCGGCAGCTCTGCGAATACGATAGAATTCTCCTGGGGTGGTGGACACGCCCTGCGCCGGCTTCTGTTGCCGGGAGGAGGTTGGCCAGGAGTTCCGCTCTTCCGCGGGCCCGGGCGGTGACCGGTTCAGCCCAACGCGGTGAACAAGGAGGTGGCATCGTTGGATGACCTTGATTCGGAATGGCAGCGCAAGGGAGCGACCCTCAGCGACAAGACGGCGCGGAAGGAATACGGACTGACGCAGGACGAGATCGTCAAGGCGATTCGGGCGGGAAAGCTTCGCTACCGGCTCAACTCCGTCTACGGGAATCCATTCCTGCGGCTCATTCGGCGGGAGGTGGAGACGCTGATCGAGAAGGAGCGCGGCAGTGAAGCGGTACGACGGCAGCGGGCGAGGATAGAACTGACCCGCGTCACATGCGAGCTCAAGCGGCTGAAGGCCCAGATCGCCGCACTGGAGAAGCGCAAGTCAGCGCTGATGGCAGACTCCGGGGGGTGTGGTGCGTTGTCCCAGCGCAAGGATCGAAAACGATGAGAGGTTTTCTTACGGGGATTCGCCGCGGCCGCCTCGGCCTCGGCCTGTCGGTCGGCAGGCTCGCCAAGGCAATGGTCGACGTGCTCTCGCAGTTGCCGCCCGGGGCGACGCTGTCGAAGGATGTCGTCGTGCAGTACTTGGGTCTCCTCGGCCAGATGTCCGCGAGCCGCGACATCAACGCGGCCTGGAACGCCGCAAAACGTCAAGCCGTGCGAGACTGGCCCGAGAAGTTCAGTCTGGACGGCAAGGTCCTGCGCTGGGCTTCGGACATGGAAGGTCGAACCCGAGAGAAGCTCTCCGCGGCCGGCCAGCGCAAGCTCGCCGCGCTGGCTGCCAAGGAAGGGACGACGCCGGATGAGCTTCTCCGCCGCCTGATTTCCTCATGGCGGCGCGCAAGGAGAGGCGCAGTTGAGCACGACGGATGACCGCAGCGAAACTGTTCACCTCGCGTTTTGCCAACCGGTACGGCGAAGCGTGGATCTTCCAGTACGACCGCGACACCGGCGAGGGCATCCTGCGCGGAGAGGATCGTGACTGGCAGGAATGCCGTGTCGTCGAAGGACGAGCAGTCGGGCTGATCCTGAATGAAGAGGAGATCCAATGGTTGCGCGCGTCGTGGATGGACGCGACGAAGGGAGCGTGAATGCCGTCGGGCGATTGCTCCAGGACATGGTTCCCCGAGACGGCGGCCGTGCGCGGGCGGGGTGTGCGCGCTCACGCCGGTCCCTACCCGCAGCAGTTCTTGTACTTCTTGCCGCTGCCGCACGGGCACGGGTCGTTCCGGCCGACCTTGGGCTCCTCGCGGCGGATGACGAATTCGTCGCGGAGGTGCTTGGATCCCAGAGGAATGTGCGTGGGTGGGCGATGGGCGGCGGGGTCGGTCGCCGGCAGGTCGATCGCGTCATCGGCCGGGGCCTTCGCACGGTCGCGTTCGGCGATCGTCGCCTCCGCGCGCGCACGGAAGGCGGCGCTCCCCTCGGCAAGCACCTTCTCGGCGTCGGCGTCCAGATCGTGGACTTCGATCAGCGCTTGGAGCGCGGCCAAGGAATCCCGCGCGCTGTAGTCGGTCCAGAGTCCCGAGCGTTCGACTCGGCCTTGCCGGACCAGGTCGACGACCTTGTGCGCCAACGGACGATCGGCGAGATCGAGGAGCATGTGCAACGTATGCCAGAAGAACCCGTGAGTCACGACCAGCTCCAGCGCGCGGTCGACGTAGCTCCGGCTCCGTTCGGTGCCGGCGCATGCCGCAAAGGGCAGGAGATGTTCGGCGGCCTCCTCCGCGGGCAGGCGTGCGAGTTCGGCGCACCACGCATCGAGGAACGCGTCTCCTCTCGCCGCGATGATCTCTTCGGCGATGTCCATGGAGTGCTCGCCGTTCACGAAGTCCACGTCGAGGAGCTTCCCTGCATGGCGATCGGGGGCCATGTTCGCGAGGAGGAGCGCGGCGTGGGCGCCCACGTGGGTATCCTCGCCGCTCCATAACGCGAGGGCATCCTTCTCGCTGATCGCGGTCCTCACGCGTGCGAATAGCCCGCCGGTCATCCACGGCAGGTCGACGGCAAGAAGCTCGAGCCACGGCACCGCACCCGCGTCGGCCGCGGCGATCTCCGCGCGCATGTCGCGTCCTCGAATCGCCATCGCCAGGCACGAGGTCAACAGAAGCGCCAGCTCGTCCGCGGCTTCGCTCGTGAGGTCGTCAAGGCGGCGGTGTGCGGCGACGGTCGCGGCGAGGGCATGAAGGTTCTTCCCGAGCGCCTTGAATCGCGGATGCGCCCGGCACGCCGCGGTCGTTGCCTGCTGGACGAGCGTACCGAGCGTGGCGATGAGCGGCGTGCACTTCTCGTCGCGGGCCATGCGCATGAGCTGCTGCACGCGCGTCTCCGTGACGATGGTATGCGCTCGCTTCCGCGCGGCCGGGTCGTCGTGCGGAAGCAGGAACGCGAAGTCCTGGCGCCAGTCCGCGCCGTGATCGGGGTGAGTGTTCCCGAAGAGCGCAAGCGCATCGGTGGCGTCATCGAACCATGCCAGCGGCAGCAGGAAGTCGAAGCGGCAGCACGGGTCGGCGGCCTCGGCCTCGTCGGGGCCGACGCCGTGATCGGCATAGAGCTCAAGGAGGCTGTTCACCGCCGCGGCCACGGCCTCGGGCGTATCGTGGGCGGTGAGATACGCGAGGGCGAGCTCCGCGACATCGACCGATGACGTGGCGGCGCACAGCGCGCGAATCGGGGCCAGGTTCTCGGCCGCGCCGAGCTGTATGAGCGCCTCCAGCCATTGGGGTTGTTCCGACGGCGGTTCGCGGAGGATACGAGCGGTTACGAACCGCTTCAGCGCCGGCGCGTCGACGCGCTCGAGAGCGGCGAACACGCCGCGGCGAGAGAGGCTGTTGCCGGAAGCGCGTATGGTCGCGTAGACGGAATCCTGCAGAATCTCGATACCGCTGCGCGCTACATACAGGCGCGGCGTCAGAGCGCGACCGACGTCTCCGGGAGCGTTGAGGTCGCGGGGAACGGAGCCGCGCGCGCTCGCTCTCATGCGCTCGAGCTTGTTCATGGCCCAGAGCAGTCCGTGCATCCTGCCGTGCTCGGCGAGGTCGGCGGCCTTGGCCTCGAGGCGCTCTGCGGTCCACACGGGGCGATCGCGAGGAGGCAGTTCCGCCGCGGATGGGAACTGCATGGACACGCCATGGCCGAGATATCGGGCGGGCGATACTCCTCCGAGCGCCTTCTGCGGCGTCTGCATCCAGCGGGCCGTCGCGGCATCCGTTGCGCGTCGCACGTCGCTCGGTTTCTCGTACTTCTCGGGCTGCACTTCCCGCTGCACCGTCAGTGCAAGGTCCGCGATGAGGTGCTCGGGAAGCTCGCGCCGTCCCTGCGCCGCGAGCTCGGCGTGCTTCTCCGCGGGCGACTTGCCGCCGAACTCATCCCGCGGCGTGAAGTTCCAGAGGGACTGGATTGCCGACATGAAGCGCTGCAAGGCGTCCTCGTTCTCGAACGGCGGGAGGTCGCGATCGGCCAGGATCGCCTTGATGCCCGTCATTGTCTGGAATCGCGCCTGCACTTCCTCGACGCTCCGGGGGTAGCCGATCTCCGCGAACACATGGCCGGCAAAGAGCTCGGCCTCAAGGCGGTTCTTGGCGTCCGGCAGTACCTTGCCGCTCTTTCGGAGCGCGTCGAAGTACGTCCTGGGATCGAAGATCTCCATGGGTGCGGAACCGGCCGCGTGCTCTGCCGCCCTGTCGATGACGTAGGCGAAGGCACGATCGAATGCGAGGCAGTAGGAGCCTGCGATCTCGTGCCGATCGCCGAAGGGAATCAGGCGGCAGAGAAAGCAGTCTCCCGGCGTGACGTGTGTGGACGATGCGATGTCGACCACCTCGTACCGCTCCTGCGTGCCGCAGCGCCGGGCGCGGAAACCGGAGCCGGGCCGGACTTCCTCGACCTGGAACATCCCGAAGAAGGTCGTGCGCATACGTTCGAATGCCTCGCGTTCCTCGGGCGGGAGGGCGGCGCTCTGCGCATCGAGGAAGAGATCGAGCATGCTGCGGCCCTGCGCGTCGCGGAAGTCGAACAAGGCGTAGTCTTCGACAAAGGGGAGCTCATCGTCGAGCGCGATGCGATCCTCTTTGAAGAATGCGCTTGTTGCCGCGGCGCGGAAGGGCGCCATGGCCGGGCTCTCGAGGAACAGATCCAGGCGCTCCAGGAGGGGCTTTGCTCGGGAGGGGAGAGGCATGTGCACGATCCTTTCTTATGAGAACCCGCGTGCGGGCGCTACGGTTTCATTCGGTAGCCCTTCTCGATGATGGGCGCATCGGCCGGTCCCTTCCAGTACGGAGCGATCCAACGCAGGCGCGAGTCTTTCCACGACTTGTTGGGGCGGCGCCAGTGCCCGCGCACCATGAAGCGCAGCTTGAGGGTCCGGCCCGTCGGCGATTTGTCGAGCTCGCGCAGGCGGCGGTATTGCGAGATGTTGATGCGCGCCGGAAGGTAAAACACGTCATCGCTGCTCGCAAAGCTCACCGGCGGGGCGGCGGCGGCTTCCTGCGGGGGCTGCGGTTTGTCGTCCGCCGTCGTGCGGCGCGTTCCGCCGGCGGGGATCTTCACGGCGTTCAGGTGCGCCGTCGTGGCGAAGAGGATCGAGTTGAGCACGATGCGCATGAGCCGCGTGAACTCGGGCGACAGGAAGAACGGATCCTGTTCGGGGGTGAGAGGCGAGCGGCTCTCGACGATCTGCTCCAGGGAGTCCTGCGGGCGGATGAACAGCGTCCGGCCGAAAATGAAGGGCCACTCTCCGGGCGGCTCGCCCAAGAGCAGGTAGACGGTGAGCTCCGCCCCGTCCTTCACGCCGAGATCGTAGACCGCGTAGGCGGTGACGATGCGCGGCGGCGCATCGTCCTTTGTCGACGGATCGCCGGCGAGGCGCGCGGCGTGCGCGCCCCCGCACATGAAGGAGTCGGTGTAGATGAACGCGCAGGCCGGGAACGGCGGCTTCAAGGTCGCCCCGTCGATCGTGAGGTCGGTTTCGCACAGCATCCATGCGAGGGCCTCGTCGATGTAGAAGGTCTTGCAGTGGTGGAGCTCGTGATTGACCAGGTAGTGGAGGTGCATGGCCAGGATCCTCGTCTCCCGTGCGATCTTGCCGGGCGCCATGCCGTGGAGGCGTATCCGCATGCGTTCGTGCTGCTCGAGGTACCGCAGGAACATCGGCTCGCGCGCGAGTTCGTCCCCGCTCACGGTCGCAAGCGAAGGCCAGCCGGGTCGCGCGCGCAGGCGGCCGGCGATGCGCCGCGCGTGCGCTCTCAGGCCCGGCATGGCGAGCTCCATCGCGTCGTGGGCCGCCATGGGCAGCGCGTCGCCGGAGGGTCGGGGCTCGTGTTGTTTCGGTCTCTCGTCAGGCATGGTGTTCTGCACGCCTCTGGAACCACGGCCGTGGACAACTCTTGCACATCAGGGCAGTCTACCGCATGTGGGCCGGTCTTGTCTCGTGTTGGCGAAGAAAAGTCCGTCCTGCGCTCAATGAGCTGCATTGCCACGACAGGATCGTACATATTCGGTGAACCCGCCGGCCGAGACACGCGAGACACGCGAGACACGCGCTCATTGCGCACTCTTGGTCCTATCGACGTACGAGGGCGGGGAGCGAGGTTTTCTCCGCGGCAACCGCTCGGCGTCCCTGCTGTCTGAGACAACCCACCTTCCGTCCCCCTTCAGGGGACTGACGCTTACCCACACTCACGCACGATCGAGAAGACGGATCGTGCCTGAACCTGACACGCGGGGTGCTTCGCCATCTCCTGCACCGGATGTGAACGTCGAGATCGGCATCGTTCATGGCGTCCCCATGGCGAATGACCGGGCGTGGGGAGGGAACGATCCGGAAGGCTCCTGTCTTGTCTCCGGACTGTGCTGTCTCATGCCTACGGCGCCCATCGTGCGGTCCCGCGCTGTGCGGCCAGGGTTTCGACGTTCTCGACGAGACCGGCGAAAGCGGCCGTCTGCCAGTTCTCGGAACTGCAGCGCGACCACAGGAGAGATCTTTGCAGATCGTTGTCGAAACGGGACTGGTTGCCGGCGCGGAGGCTCTCCCAGTAATGCACGATGAGGCCCCGCCTGGAGAGCATCGTCTCGCGGCACACGAGCTTGTCGGACTTGGCCGTGTTGATTCTCGGCGCGGCGGGAAGTAGGTTCCAGAGATCGTTGTTCAGCCAGAGGCTGAACGGAATCACGTGATCGACCGCAAAGGCGGCCGGCCCGAGAGGCTCGAGCGTCCACACGCACTGGAGATCGGGAAGTCCGGTGTAGACCGATCGGGCCAGCTCGACATCGCGCTGAGAAGAGGGGCGAACGAGAAGCCTTGCCACGACCTCGGAAACCTCGACATTGCCGTCGCTGATCTCGGCGGTCAGTTCCGCCCAGCGAAGGATGATCGATTCCGAAATCCAGTGGCCGATCAGGCACATCTCCCGCCAGACCGCCGCGGGAAACACTATTTCGCCGAGAGACCGGCAGAGGGATTCCGGGTTCGTGCAGCGTCCTCTGGCGGTCTTCTTCCCGCGCATGCGGAAGAATCGCTCGGAGGCATCCAGCGAGCCTCCGGCGAATGTGACGGGGCCGGAGACGATCGTCGCCGCTATCTTGTTCAGGGCCTGGTCGGCGAGCTTCTTTGCCCGGCCGTCGAGGCGGTTGCTCCGGTAGTCGACGTAGAACCTGTTGAGGCCGTTCAGGGACTTGTACTCGGCGATGAGCGCGAGAAGATCGCGGCGAAAAGCCAGGGGCATGCGCAATTCGCGGCCGCGCTTCTGCGGGATGACCACGCGCCCTGCGCGGAGGTCGGGCTCGACGATGGGCCAGTAGTAGAAAAGCCACTTCTCCGCAACAAGGCCGAGCGGCACGCCGACTCCGGCGCCGGGGTACCACGTCACCTTGCGGCTCTCGCTTCGGGCGATGTCGCAGAGAGCGCGCAGGAGCGCGAGTTTGTAGGTGGCGTCCTTTCTGTCCCGGCTTACTATGGATTCGATCTGATCGATCGAGCGCGTGGAAGGTCGACCTGCCTGGAGGACGAGGGAGTGCCATGTGTGACTCCGCGCCAAGGAGTCCTTGTCTACGTACTGGGCGACGAAGTTGAACCCCAGACGTTCGAATAACAACCGCAACTGGTCCGGGGAGCGCTCGACGAAGAGTCGCCCGTCAGGATCGCGGTTGCCCGAGATGCCGGCCCTGCCGCTCGAGACCGTCAGAAAGACGATGCCGTCGGGACGGAGGATCTGGCGGATCTGGTAGGCGACTTCGAAGAGCTCCTGATCGGGAACGTGCATCAACGTAGCTACGCAGACCACCGCGTCGAAGGTGCGGGAGAGGAGCGGGCTTCCGTCCGCGAACGGCATCGCCTCGCACAGGATGCGATCGGAAAGCTCGGGATGGCATGCGACGGCCGTGGCGCACATGCCGGCCGACGCGTCGACGGCGGTGACATCGTAACCGAGGGCTTTGAGCACGGCGGCATCCCGGCCCGAGCCGCAGCCGATTTCAAGCACCGCACCGGCCTCCGGGAGATGGCGCTCGAGGCGGCGCTTGAGCATGGACATGTCGGCGGCTTCGTACTTGTGGCAGAGCTCCGGAGCGTTGGAGTCGTAGTAGGACACGGACGCGCTGTCCATGGCGCCACTATAGCAGGGGAGGTGCTGCGTGGAAATGGGCTGGCGATCTTGCCGGCGCGCTGCGGCCGATGCTGCGGCGCTCCTGTACGCATCCCGAGAAGGCGTCATTTCATTGCGATCCCCTCCCGTGCGATCCCACCGACCTCGTGAACACGAACGGCGCGGGAGACGCCGCGCTCGCCGCGGTCGTCCACGAGCTCGTCGCCGCGCGGCTCGAGGGCGACGACCCGTGGCGAGCGGGCGCCGAGCGCGCCTGCGTCACGCGCTCGACATTCGCCGAGATCGCGCAGTATGCGAGCCGGGTCGCGCACGAGATCGTGCGCCGGCCGCAGGCGCGGCTGGCATCCGCGGGCGTCGCGCGTTACAGCGCCGGAACCGGTGAGCTCTCACACTCAGGTTGAGCCACGGGCTGCTCCTGGGCGAACTTCGGGATCCAGAAGCAGGGCTGAGGGTGGTTCACGGCACGGAGCGGTTTCTCCAGGCGCTGCGGGTTGGCCAGGACGTATGCGTAGCCGCCATCGCCGTCCGGCTCGCAGTTCACGATCTCGACCGTACCCAGGATGACGCCCGTCGGGAGAGAGCCGGGCCGGGCGCCGGCGTCCTCCCAGGCCTCGTGATCGCCGGCGGGATTCTTGGATGCGTAGAGGTAGACGCGTCCCCGGATGTGCGTCACGACGGATCGATACTCTGCGACCTTCCTTCCCCGAAGAATCAGCTCCACGTACGGCTGCTTGATGCTGATCGCACGCATTGCATCGCTCATTGTGTCCTCCTGCGCCGGCTGCACCTGGTTCAACGTCCCGTGATTCCCCCGTCCGCCGGAGACGTCGTCGCGTGATCATGCCCGGCGGAAACGCCAATGGAGGGGCTGCCAAATAAT